>CAZTDH010000007.1:0-40137 GCA_964612615.1 uncultured Paludibacter sp.
TATTACTGATAATTCGACTTTTCTGTGCTCCGGTATTTGTAAATGCAATGATTTGTAATAGGTTATCAATTTTATAAAGTCCGCTTTCGCTGGTACAAATCCACAGATTGCGTTTGCTGTCTTCATAAATCATATTTACATTCACACAGGAGGGCAGAAAATTGTATTGTTTTTGTGCACCATCAATAATAAAAACACCTTTCTCGAGCGTACCTACAATGAGTCTTCCATCCTGAGTCTGACACAGCGCGGTAACAGTTAGGTTCTTTGATGGCAGGGCAGTATAGACAGTGGTTTGTCCGTTTTTAAATATATAAATTATATTGGAGACCCCAATCCATAAAGCATCATGACCATAGTAAATAGTCGTTATATGTTTGTTGATAAAATACTTGGGTAGATTCAGGATTTGGATGCGTTGTAGTTTTAAATCATATTCGATAATCCTGTTATTAATTAAGGCGAATACATGCCCGTTTTTATCACCACAGATTGTCCCCACAAATCCGGATGTCATATCCAGTTCCTGTTTGGTGGAACTGATATTCTCCACACTATTTCCATGGTAATGCATCAGACCATCGTTAGTGCCTATCCATATTCCGGCATTCTCGTCCTGATAGAGTGAGAACACAGTGATTTGTGATAAGCCGTTTTCAAGCCCCAGATGCTCAAAAGTGATATCGTTGGGATAGATGCTGATAATCAAACAATTAATCAACAACAAAAATAATATGCGTTTCATAAGACTACTCATTTGAAAGGAATACAAACACAAATTTAGTGTATTCTTTTAAAACAAAGTCTTATAATGGACAGATTTATCAAAATATGCACAAATTTTCGATATTTCTGCACAAAAGTTTCAATAGTGTTTAGAAATAAAACTCCACTTTTGCAATGTAATTTAAGAATGAACTTTACTTATCAATCAAAAAATCTTTAAATTAATTCAATATGAAAAAATTACTTACTTTACTATTTTGCGTTCAGCTGGCTTTTTCTGCTATAGCTGCACCTTGGGATGGGACTACTGCAGCTTCTTTTGCAGGAGGTACAGGGACTGCGGGCGATCCTTATCAGATTGCAACGGCCGAACAGCTTTCCTATTTAGCATCATTAACAACAGCTAATGCAAATACGGCAGGAAAGTATTACAAACTTACTGCTGATATTGACTTGAACGGACCAACAAGAAGCTGGATACCTATTGGGCTAACCACAACCACGGCTTTCGCAGGAGTATTTGATGGGAATTATCACACTATCAGCAATATTTACATTAATGATGCAACCACAGTATTTGCAGGTTTATTTGGCTATCCTACAGGAACAGCAGGGACAAATGTAATTATCAAAAACCTTACTATTGCTTCCGGTTCAATAACGGTGACTAATTCGAGTTCGACTGCCGGAGCATTTGCAGGAAGAGCAGCATACACTCAATTTATTAATTGTAAAAATGCAATCAATGTAAAGGGAATTAGTCAGGTTGGTGGAATTGTCGGAATTTTGGGTACCGGTACATGCATTGTTGAGTATTGTTCAAACACTGGTGCCATAACTTGTGCAGGTGCCGGTCTATATTTAGGTGGTATTACTGGTTCTGCAGGCACTACTGGAAGTAGTTTTATACGCTATTGTTTCAATACGGGTGCGGTTACGGCAATAAGTCATGCAGGTGGAATAGTTGGTACTAGCAGCGGAAGTTTAACTATTAAAGAATGTTTTAATACCGCAACAATCTCTGCAACAAATACTGATGCAGGAGGAATAGTTGGGTATGGCTATGGGGCTTCATTTGATGTCTTGAATTGCTATAATAGAGGATTAGTACGTCAAACTTCGAGTGGTGCAACAACCTCAATTAATGGTGGAATTCTGGGTTATCCTGGTGGCAATGCACTCTTAAAATACTTTCATGCTATTACCAATTGTTATAATACAGGTGCAGTTACTGCTGCCATGGCAGGAGGAACTGTGGAAGCTATTGCGGGTGCTTTAAAAGGCGGTCCACTTACAACTGACGGTACAGGTTCAGTAGCTAATAGTTATTATTTAAGTACCTTGTCAGTAACAAATGCCAATGGTGGAACAGCAAAAACGGATGCAGAATTAAAAGCCGGAGCATTCTTGACTTTAATTAACGTATCATCTGTTTGGGGACAAAATGCATCTTACAATAGTGGTTATCCTTATCTGCTTTGGCAAGTACTTTCAACTCCTACAGTAAATACAGCCTCTTCAATTATACAATACGGTTTCACTGCCAACTGGAATGCTGTGAGCAATGCCATCAGTTATGATGTAAAGGTTTATGATGGTAGTTCTGCGCTGATAAGTACAACCAATGTGGCTGCAGGCACTTTAAGCAAAGCCATCACAGGATTAATTCCAAGCACTTCTTACACCTATACCGTTACCGCAAAGGGTGATAATTCGACTTATCTTGATTCGAATGCTTCAACCCCATCCAGTTCGTTCAGCACTTCTGCTACAACTCCTTGGGATGGAACAACAGCTTCAACCTTTGCAGGTGGTTCGGGTACTTCCGGCGATCCATATCAGATTGCTACCGCAGAACAACTATCTTATTTAGCTTCATTGGCTAATGCAACACAAACATCCAATGCAAACACGGCAGGAAAGTATTACAAACTTACTGCGGATATTGATTTGAATGGCTCTGCACATGCATGGACACCCATTGGGATAGCCACTGCTACTGCTTTTGCCGGAGTTTTTGATGGTAATAACAAAAGTATTTACAACATATATATCAATGATGCCACCACGTTATTTGCTGGTTTATTTGGATATCCAACAGGAACATCAGGAACGAATGTAATTATCAAAAACCTGACCATTGCTTCCGGTTCAATCACAGTAACTAATTCTGGTTCTACAGCTGGGGCATTTGCAGGAAGATCAGTTTATACTCAGTTTATTAATTGTAAAAACATTATTAATGTTAGTGGATATAGTGGAGTAGGAGGAATTGTTGGGACTTTTGGGAACTCTATAACTACCGGAATTATTGAATATTGCTCAAATGCCGGAACAATTTCTGGTAGTGGAGCTTCACTTTATGTAGGTGGTATTGTGGGTAATTCATCTGTCAATACTAGTGTTAGTCCTATAAGTTATATTCGTTATTGCTATAATACAGGTGCAGTAAATGCCGTAAGTAGTGCAGGAGGAATAGCAGGAACAAATAGCGGAACCTTAACTATTCAAGAATGTTTCAACAAAGGAACGATTACTGCTTCAACATCAAATTCAGGTGGAATTGTTGGGTATGGTTATGGTTTACTGAATGTGTTGAATTGTAACAATACCGGAGCTGTTAGAAGTACACATGCAACTAGTGTGGCAATAAATGGTGGTATATTGGGCAATCCAGGAACGAGCGGGGCTGGCAAATACTTTACGGCAATCACTAATTGTTATAATACAGGAGCAGTTACTGCTGTAGCAGCAGGAAGTACATTAGAAGCAATTGCAGGGTTACTTGCCGGTACAGGTGCCAGTGGTACAGGTTCAGTTGTAAATAGTTTTTATTTAAATACCTTGACTGGAATAACCAATGCCAATGGTGGAACAGGAGTTGATGCCTCTACTTTACAGGGTTATGCTTCAACATTGGATGCAACCAAATGGAGTAGCGATGTTTCACCCAATAAAAATAATGGCTATCCAATTTTGACATGGCAAACAGCAACAAGTTCGAGTTTAACTGCTCCAACTGTTGGTACAGCAAGTTCTCCAATCACAAGCGGATTTACAGCCAACTGGACTGCCGTTTCGAACGCATTGGGATATACAGTATCGGTGTATCAAGGCACTACCTTTGTTCAATCGAAGTCAGTTACCGGACAAGCAACAGCGACTCTTGCAATTACCGGATTAACTGCCAATACAAGTTATACTTATAAAGTGGCAGCTATTTCAAACACTGGTACAGTGGATTCAAATGAATCTTCGGCTTCTGCCACTGTTACAACCTTGGGAGTTCCAACAGTAACAAACCAAGCTGTGACTGTTATTGCATCAACAACTGCTACTGCCAATGGAGATATTACCAGCTTAGGTAATCCAAATCCTACACAATACGGACATTGTTGGAATACATCAACAACTCCTACAACAAGTAATTCTAAAACAACCAAAGGTGCTGCTTCTGCAACAGGAACTTATACTTCGTCAATGACAGGTTTAATAAGCAGTACTACTTACTATGTGAGAGCCTATGCAACTAATACAGCAGGTACGGTTTATGGTAACGAAGTGAGCTTTTCAACAACCACAGCAGCAACCGATTATTTCCGTTCTAAAGCTACAGGCAACTGGAGCGATGCAGCAACCTGGGAATCGTCGAATAATAACAGTACTTGGGTATCTGCAACTGTTGCACCAACTTCTTCGGCAACAGGTATAAGTATTTTGACTGGTCACACTGTAACTATAGCAGCCAATGCAACAACAAGCAGCCTGACTATAAATTCAGGAGGAACTATTACTGTCAATGCCGGAATTCAATTCACGGTAAGCACAACTTTATCGAATAGTGGAACATTGAATTTAGTATCAAGTGCTTCAGGAACTGCCACTATTTTAACCCCTGAAACTTTGGGTGGAACCGGTGGTTCATATAGTGTACAACAATATTTAAGCAAATCGCGTAACTGGTACATGACATCACCCGTGAGCGGAGCAACTGCAAGCGTTGTAAATCCACAGGGAAGTTCTAATCTGCTATACTGGTACGACGAAACTAAAGGCTCACCTGCTGGATGGACTTCTGTAACCAGTAATTCAACCTCCTTAACTCCCGGATTAGGCTATATTGTAAAACCGGCTGCAGATGGAGTAACACTGAATTTTAACGGAGGAAGCCTGAATACCGGAGCAACACCAAGCCTGACCGTTTACCGAACTTCAGCTCCCGATCACGCCGGTTTCAATCTGATTGGTAATCCCTTTCCTTCGTATCTGAATGCACGAACAGTTATTAATTCATCCCCTAATCTGGATAAATCAATCTGGTACCGGACTCAGATAACTAATTCAACAACCTATAAGTTTGATACCTATAATACTACATCAGGTCAGTACATCAATGCCAGTGGTAATAACACCTACATCGTAGGTACTGTTCCACCAATGCAGGCATTCTGGGTACGGGTAAGCTCCGGACAATCTTCAGCCAGCGTAAACTTCAGCAACAGTTATCGTACTCATGCAACAGCCGATACCCTGAATCCGCTCAAAGTGAAAAGTCAGCTTAGCTCTGCACAACCTGCCCTTCGTCTGCAGGTATCGAACGGTGTAAACAGTGACGAAACATTAATCTATTCCGATCCGAATGCATTGAATGGATACGATATGTTTGATTCGCAAAAAATGTCGAATGCTAATGCATCAATTCCCGAACTGTATACACTTGCCGGAACAGAGCAGTTGGCTATCAATGGAATGAATTCTATTCCTTATGATACTGAAATAGTACTTGGATTTTCGACACTTACTTCCGGCAGTTTTAGCATAAAAGCTTCACAATTCAGCAATTTTACTTCCGGAACACAGATTATTCTGAAAGATAATGTGCTGAATGCTGAACAGGATTTGACTTTAGCCGATTATTCGTTTACTTCAGCTGCTTCGAACAACAGTACAAACCGTTTCACACTCATATTTCATGCTCCTTCTGTAGCAACAGGAATCAATCCAGAAAGTAATGATAATGTATGGATTTCAACCCATAATGGTCAGCTGGTGATTAATGGCACATCAGCCAAAGTAAGCGTTGAAGTGTTCAATACGATTGGTCAGAAGGTGATTTCAGGAAATATAACAAGTACAAATGCTCAATTGAATAATAACTTAAGCCCGGGCGCATATTTAGTAAAACTGACGATAGAAGGTAAGTCAATTACAAAAAAAATGATTATTGATTGATTTTAGCATTAACTATGATTTGTTTACAAACTCTATTTTCACCTTCTCCGATAAGGAGTTGGTGAAAATACGTTAAAAATACAAATGAAAGGCATGTTTTAGGTTAATGAAATTGTGCTGGAATTGAAATATAAGCCACCGAAAGCACCTGGTGAGGCTAAATCAAACTCCCCGGATTACTTCAACAGCGATCCGTTTAAAACGAATTTTGGATAATGTAGTTTCTAATAAATCAGGAATTTAATTTTAAGGTTAACAGAAGTCTTTTTGTTTTAAGGAAAGAATGTTTGATTCAGATTAGGCATTCTTTCCTTTTATAATATTAAAGAGCTTAGAGTATGGAATTAAGTCAAAATGCAGTTTACCAACACCTTGCAAAATTCAAAGTATTGAATTATTAATCTATTTTTCAGCTATTTTATATAGGTAGGCATTAATTGCACTATTATTATAAATAAATGCATAATAATCTCAATAAAATTACAGAATAAACAATCATCTTTGCAACGCTTAGATGGATAATCTGAAATGAACAAAAAAAGAGTCCGTTTCAAGTCTATCGTTATATTATGCATGTAAAGAACAATCCAGATTTCAATTAAACAATCTATGAAAACAAAACTATTTACCATTCTATTTCTAGCACTTACTATAACAACAAGTGTTATTTTTGCTGAAAGTACATCTCCCGACAAATCAAACTTCAACAATGCAGCAAACTTTGGGTTTTCGCCCACTGCCACCGGAATTGAAAATGTTAAGGCATTGCAAAAAGCGGTTGATCAAACCGGAACTATCACTGTTAGTCAGCCGGGAACCTATAAAATGGCCGGAACTATTTATGTGGGAAGTAATACCACATTAAAATTCGGAAATAATGTTTTTCTGCAAAAAGTGGACGAACAAGGTAAGTTTTCGCATGTAATTGTCAATAAAGGTGCTGCTACCCGCACGTATGATGAAAATATATGTATTGAAGGTTTACAGATTATTGTGAATGGAATGGATGTTCGCGATTTTAAAGAGGCGGTGGGCTTACATGGTCAACTTGCATTTTTCTATGTAAAGGATTTGCGGATTGATCGTTTTCGTTGTATGGATTTAGGTAAAGCACAGTATGGCATTCATGTATGTACTTTCGAAGATATAATCATAAACGATGTAATTATCAAAGGTTGGAAAGATGGTGTTCATTTGGGTCGTGGAAAACGTTTTTTGATCAGCAACGGCGTGTTTGAAACCGGTGATGATGCCATTGCATTGAATGCCCACGATTATACGGTAGGTAATCCTGAATTGGGATGGATTGAAGACGGAATAGTGGAGAATTGTCACGACTTGCCGGGTGTGAAAGAGAAAAACATAGGATTCTTTTGTCGAATCATTGCAGGTGCTTGGATAGATTGGAAACAAGGCATGGAAGTGCAAAATTCCGACGCTGTCGTGTCCAATGGACGAGTTTATCGTGTGAAGGGTAATCCGGATGGGAAAGTATATATTTCCAACACTCAACCTACTCATGATAAGGGAATTCAGGTGCTTGATGGTATCACTTGGGTGATGATACAAAATGACCCTGTTTACACTTGCGGCGTTCGAAACGTTATTTTCAGGAATATATTTCTTGAAAAGCCACGAGTAGCATTTTCAGTACATTTTGATATTGGGAAATTCAGTCGTTCATACTATCCTGGCGCAGAAGTACCTAAACAAGAGCAGCTTACATTTGATAACCTTCGCTTTTTGCACAATGCACCCATCGCTGCTTTTGCCATAAAAACACCAATGGATGTATTGACCATAAGTAACTCCAGTTTTAAGAATAACGGTATTGTATTTACCGAAAACAAAGCTTTAAAAGACTATTTGCCTACAAAAATCAATATTTATGGTTGTGTATTTAACAAGAAAGGGGCAATGGAACTTTTGGTTAATAAAGTGGATGGCAAACAAATACTTTTAAAAACTTCATCCAACATAGAAATTAACGATGACTTTAGAGCGACAGTTGTGCCTGGTAATGGTAAAATAACTGTTGAGTCTGACTTGACTGGGTTGAAGAAATGATTTAGCCATTACAAACTGGACATTGGAGTAATGTAATTCACTTCCAAATAAAAGGGTGTTATTTGTAATTATGCAATGATTCGTTATAAAAGTACCTATTATGTTTAAGGACAAGAACTTAAAAGTTGATTTTGACCAAGTGTAATCTTATTCCAAATAAAAGAGTAAACGCAAAGCCGCTAAGTTTTAAATGCCTTATATTCAACAACAAGAGAAAGAACGCTAAGACAAAAACTTTCAGTTTTTCTTTGCGGCTTTGCAACTTTGCGACTTAGCGTTCAAAAAATTATTTTTATAACGAACTATTGAAATTATGAAAAAAGCAATAATAATGACCGAAAAATGAAGCCCTTTTTAGTATCCCTTCTGGTTCTGTTGAATTTATCCGTAAATTCAAACTTCCTAAATGCCGGCAATGTGGCAAACCAGAAGATAAACCAAGTTCTTGTTGTAGAAAAACCGGATAAGGTTTGTTTAGAGAATAACCTGGTGCGTATTGAAATTAATTTAAAAACTTCCACTTACGATGTTATTCAGGTAGCTGATGGTACTGTTGCCATTGCCAATGCACACGGTGAAGTTGATGGTATTGGTGGTGAGGTTAGAAAGGTTTTTGTTAATAGACAATTAGATACCAAGACTAAAATATCATGGAAAGTAAAGGAGGTGTCAGACGTTCTTGGAAATGGTAAAATGATTAGCCTGAACTGTTTGAGAAGTGATAACCGTGAATTTTTCACCACCTTTACAGTTTACGCAGACAAAGGTTTTATCGTTTTGGGAAGTGGCGTGGTAAATCATCGCCCTTATGCCATTCGGGTAAAAAGTTTTCAGCCGATGGCATGGGGAAATCTATTTCCGGGCTTGGAGATGAATGATCCCAAGAACCTGAATGGGGGTGCCGGATCGTCGAAGAACTCCGTTCAAGATGGTGTGGACCGTGCTTGTGAAAATAGTCTTTTGTTGACATTTACAGCAAAGGGCAAAAGGAAAAGTTTGGTAATGGGTGGTTTGACCTATCAGGACTTTGCAAAATATGTTGCGTTGGGTAAATACGAATGTTGGAATGGATATTCGGGATATGGAACAACTAAACCGGAAATAGGTCAGACTTGGCGCACGGTGTGGTGTCCATTGGAAGAGCGTAAAATACCTGCCGGATACCCTAAGTTGAATGCACAAGTGGCTGCGGTAGATCCCGTTGGCAGATTGGTGGATGCAGGAGCAAGCTATCAACCCAATGACCTGTTTTATATTGATGTAACCACCGACGATCCATTTTTAGCTTTGGAAAAGTATGGTCAAATGCTTCGCTTGGCCACCAACTCGCATCCGAATACGTATAACAACCTAACCGTTTGTGGGTGGTTCAGTGGAAAAAACAGTGCAACGAAATTAGTTGAAGAGATGGACGTTGCCAAAAAACTCAATATGCTGAAGACCATTCCTGTATGTGTTCGATTAGAGCCGGATACCTATTGTGGCGTTGATAATGGGAATACACAACAAGGTTGGTGGGACGATGCCCATTTTGTAAAATACAAACACCTGGACGGTTCTTACGATAGTTTTAAAAAATGGATTCAGGCAGTGAAGGCGGCTGGTGGTACGGCAGAAACTTATTTTCAATGCGGTATGCCATCTGATGATTATGCTGAAGCTTTCCCTGGTCACATGCTCAGAAATGATATCAGTGAATTGCACCGCAGTCATACCCATATTAATCCCTTGGTTACTTATGATGCCACAGATGCCGGTTTTCAAAATCACATGCATGACGTTTGGGCTAACCTAAAAGAGGCCGGGCTGAGTGGTGTTAAATTTGATTATCCTGATATTGCGTGGCGTCCCGAAGGTGGTTTTGAGGATAAATATGCCACTACCGCTTCCGCTTATCGGAAATGGTTCCAAATGTGTCGTGATGGTTTAGGTTCAGAGGGTTTAATTCATGAACGTGCATTGGGTTCAAATTGTTTGGACGTGACAGCGGGAATTGTTGATTTACAGCGGGTTTGGACTGATAACGACAAATGGCAAGCCGAAATGGGTTCTCTTTGTGGATTGAGATGGTATAAAAATCGGGTGGTGATGAGTTATTATCCTGATAGCAAGGCATTCACCGGTTTTGATGAAAAAGGGAAAAGAAAAAATGACGTCGCTATGGATCCCATTAAACGTCAGGCAATCATTACGATGCTCTATGTAACCAGTGGTCGAATTGAATCAGCAGCAGCTTTGGGGACACTTCAACCGGAAGTAGTGTATGACTTGGGGCGTGCCTTCCCAATGCATTCCACGCCACAAAGCGCCCGTCCGATAGATGCGTTTACGGGGGTTAAAAATCCACGGGTGTATTCGTTTATTGTTAACAAAGAGTGGCAACAAGTAACATTTTACAATGATGAAGCCAAAGCACTCACTATTGCTGCCCCGCTGAGTGGCGATCAAGCTTCAACAGGTTCTTTAGGACTAGATGCTACAAAAAAATACTATGTTTATGAATTTTGGAGCAATAAATTGGTGGGCAAATTTGCCGGATCAGAAACGCTTTCACAGAACATGTTGCCCGGCGAAGCCCGTATGTTTTCGGTGCGTGAAGTGTTGAATTATCCACAAATACTCTCCACCAATCGACATTTAATGCAAGGATATGTGGACTTAGAAAAAGTGAAATGGGATGTGTCCAAAAAGCAACTGTCCGGAATAGCTAAAGTGGTGGGTGGTGAAGCATTCCGCATTGCAATAGCTCGTAACGGGATGAAAGGTGGAGTTGTAAAAGTGGAGGGTGCGGTTGCAAAACTAGAAACTTTATATCCAGATATTTGCGTGCTTGTATTGGATCGACCGGAAAATGGGGACGTGAGTTGGAGTATTTCATTTTAACCGTGGGGTCTGATTTGACGGGATTGAAGAAATGATTTATTTGAATTGATAAGTGATTCAATTATTACAATCAGGTACTAGCACCCATATATTTTTAAATAACAGGTGTATAAACAGAAACTATATATTTTAAAATAATGAAACATCCATGTCATTAATAAAAATTTCGAACATACAACAAAATGATTATCAATTAACTGATTCTTTCTATTCCCCCTTTAGGGGGTTAGGGGGCTTAATATAAACATATGAAAAGACCAATTTTCACAGCTGTACTGATGACGATTGTCACAGTGTTCAGCATCACTATTGCTCAAATAACTCCTGTTTCCGTAAAATCTCTTTCAAACGGAGCATTTGTACTTGAGCCAATTAAAGCCTATTGGATCAAACAGAATGAAAATGTTTCGCCTAAATTGGTGGCATTTCAGGATGGAGATGGATTTGAAGCTGACCAGTTGCTTTCACCTTTGGCATCAACGGATGGTGCAATCGGTTGGAATATTACAGTTCCAAAAACAAAAACAGATCGTTATTTTTTGACACTTGAGTATGCAGCTACACGAACCGGAAATGCTTTTGAAGTAAGTGTTGGCAATCAACGATTAAAGTCTTTTGCACCGGATACGCGTGGTTCTCTTGCATTGTTGGAACTGGGAGAAATAAGTCTTGGTGCTGGCAATCAAACGCTTTTGTTTAAGAATTTGTCTTCTGCTAATAAAACTTTTCTTTCAGTAGCTTCAATCTATCTTCGACCTGCAACTAAGGTTGGAATGACACGCCCTGAAATTCGCGCCGCAATTGCGAGTGAAAAATCACACAAACTTCCAACAGAGTTGTTGATGCCAAGCATTTTTAGCGATTACATGGTACTTCAACGTTTACTTAAAGTCCCAATTTGGGGGCGTTCAGCACCTGAAACAAAAGTTATAGTTCAATTTAACGGTCAAGTTAAAAACACAAAAACAGATGCTGAAGGCCGTTGGAAAGTGCTTTTAAATCCAATGGAGGCAGGTGGACCTTATAATATGGAAGTGAGTTCGGGTGGAAAGACAATTCGTTATACTGATGTACTTATTGGTGAAGTCTGGTTTGGTTCAGGTCAGTCCAACATGGAGGTGTCGGTTAAGTTTTTACCGAAATTTGCAACACCAGAAGCGCTTTACGAATGCGACGATGATACCCGCAAATTTTTGGAAGCTGGATGCGATTCTCTGATCCGAATTTCTGCGGTTACCAGAGATCACAATAAAACGCCACAGTGGATTGCACTCACAAAGGACAACTATTTGGATGCTCCGGCAATGATGAGTAGCGTAGCCGTACTATTGCGAAAAAAACTCAATATTCCCATCGGTATCATTGTTCGATGCGAAAGTTCTTCTTCGTCAGGCATTTGGTTGAGTCGTGATGCAGTAGAGTCGGATACTGTTATTCAACGGCAACTAAAAAATTATATCGAAAATGATTACCCAAAGTTGGTGGCAGCTTATCCCGAAAAACTGAAAGCTTGGGAAGAAGCCTCGGCAAAAGCAAAGCTCGATGGGAACAAAAGTCCTGTTAGGCCCAATGTGCCTGATTTGGCCGGTGGGTTTTCATTGTCCTATCTTTACAACGAAGGACGTTCTGAACATTATGGAGCCAATTATCCCATACGCATTGCCAATGTGATTCCTTATGCAGTCAGTGGAATTGTATGGGATCAAGGTGAAAATGAAACCGGCATTGCGGGTGCTGATCAGTCGGCAGTCATGCCCGCATTGGTGCGCTCTTGGAGAGAGGCTTGGGGAGACGAAAAGCTACCTTTCATCTATGTTCGCAAAAATAAACATCCCGAATCACTACCCAATGTTCTGAATGCAGTAGGAAATTGCTATCAAGTGAGTAACATCGGACTTGGTCAGATTAACCACCCACCCGACAAGGCGGCTTATGCCCGTCGTGTAGTTGAACAAATTGACAAAATAAAATCGAAATACTGATATTCAATGTATATTTGCCTTTAAATTCGCAAACAATTTCCTCATGCATAGACAACCTTATTCTATAAATAAAAACTGTTTTGAATGCAATTATAACTCTTTTGCACGATTGTAACAATTAAATGCATAATTGTTTCAGCAGTTATCGAAATAACCCAACTATTTTTGCATTGAAATTTACATCCCCAAAAATACTTTATGAAAAAAGCCATTTACCTCTTATTCCTGTTCTATCCTTTTCTCTGTTTTGCACAAAGTCTTTTTACCGAACCCAAAATGACTTTCATTCAGAAACCAACTGAAGTTATTTCTGATATGTCTTTTAGCAGTGGTACACCCATTGCCACTATACAAAGTGCTATAGATGCCAAACGACTTGCTTTTCCCACTAATATTATTCGGATTACAATTTCGGGGACTTTTACAGTAACTACTTTGCCCATTCAACTGAGTGACCGAATGTTGCTGATACTTAAAAATGCGACGATAATTGCTGCATCCAATACTACTGCTACATCATTAATCTCAGTAAACAATGGACATTATGTAACCATAGCATCTGTGGGAACAAGCTTATTGGATGGAAATAATCAATTTGTAACAGGAGTATATGTTACAACATCAGGAAAAACACATATTGATAAAATGACTATTCAAAACTGCAAAAGCGGTGGAATATATTATACCGGTGCAGGTGCAGCCGTTTATGCCGATGCAGGGTCGGCCACACGATGTACCATTACTAATTGCACAGCGTTTGGAATATATTACATTGATTCATTTAACTTTATTTGTACCGACAATACAATTCAAACCTCAAACATTGGTATTTCGGTAAACAGTGATAATTCTGCTGTTGCAAATAACAATATAACTGGCTGTTCAACAGGTCTTTATATTAGTGGAATCTTCGATGCTGTTACTTATAATTCAGTCCAAAATTGTAGCAGTGCCATATCGATATTTAATAGTGCCAGCATAGCTTTGGTAGCATACAATACGATAAAGAACAATGTTACGGCTTTAAATCTGACTTGTGGTAAGGCTATGATTTATAAAAATACTTTACTGAGCAACGGCACTGCCATAAGTGGTTCGGGAGCAAATACTACTCAGTTATATTGTAATTCAGGCATAAGTACTACTGACGCAACAGGTAAAAGTTGCATTTATTTTAATCCGCCATTGATAGGGAATCAACATACCGATTTGATAAAAATAGGAAAAACCAGGGTTGATATTACCATAACTTCAGGCAGTATGTCTTCCATTCGGACTGCTCTCAACAATGCGCATACTGCCAATCCTACTGCCGTGGTGGTTTGTCATTTGAATGGGAACTTTTATACTACAACTGCTTCCGACTCATTATTAGTGAAGGAAGATGAATGTATTTTATTAAATGGAACGATAGCCAATGGTTCCAGTCAAACGCAATCGGTCATTTATTTCAAAGACAGTGGTATCAATTCTTCATTTTCGGGCGGTACAATTGATGGTAAAAATCTGAATGGCAAAAATGCTTTGGTGTATATTACAGGAGGAGCAAATGTGGTTTTAGATAGCATTAAAGTTAAAAATTCATTGGGTCAAGGCATTTCCAAAAAATCTAGCACAAGTCCAACCATTATAAGAGGATGTTTTGTAGATAGTTGCAAGTCAAGAAATATCTGGCAATTGGCATCGAGTCGCCTTTATGCATTTTCAAATATATCCACCAATGCACAGAGCGATGGGCTTGATTTAGATGCATTTAGCACATATTCGGTAGTAATGAAAAACGTTTTTAACAATAATCCGCGTGATGGTATATTTATCGAGGAAGGCGCAAACAATCATATTGTAATGGATAATACAATTAATTATAATACTGGCCCGGGTATATCGACCTATAATATGGCTGTTGCTAATCTGCATACTTCCAAATGTTTGATAGCGAATAATACCTGTATTGGAAACTCAAGAGGTATTCATTTAAACGCTTTGTCACTCGACAGAAGTACCAGTGATAATGTTATTTTCAACAATATTTGTCATAATAATACCGATGTAGGAATTGGTGGATTGTATAGCGCAACTGCAACCGAAAATAATTATATCGCATTCAATTCAATGCAGAACAATGTGAATGGTCCATTCAAATCTACAAGAGATTTTGTGTCAAATACAGATTGGAATTTATTATATCCTGCAGACATCACAACAAACAACGATATTCGGGCTGCAAGCTTTTCTGTGAAATTGCTCGGTAACATTTCAGCATCAAATGTATTGAAGATTCAAATAGAAGGAAATGATACATTGTTTAATTTAACATTGAAAGATGTACAAGGTAAAATACTCTTACAAAAAACAGGATGCAATGGCATAAACTCCATAAATGTTGGGAATGTTCCATCAGGTATATATATCCTTGATTTAAGTAATCATAAATCAACCATTCTGGTGAAAACTATGAAACTATAATACTACAATGTGTTGATATATAAATCATTATGATATATATTCTCAAGCAAATTCATTTCTTTTAAATACTAATTGCACAATTGTTTCAATTAAATGCACGAAAATTTCAAATGAAATAATAAAATAAATACAAACTTTGCATTGTGATTATGGCAAAGACACAATGACAAACTATAAAAATCTATTCAGGAAAAATCAGCAAAAAATGAATTACTCAACAGACAAAAAAAACAAAACAGTGGTATTCAAACCAAAATATGGTTTTTCAATCATAATGCTACTATCTTTGATTTATTTAACTCCTTTTTTAACTGAAGTCTCAGCTCAAACAAAAAAAACAGTAAAGGGGATTGTTTCTGAAGGAAATGGCGACCCTATTATTGGAGCTAATGTTACCATAAAAGGCACAACTATTGGTACTATAACCGGTTTGGATGGTTCTTTTTCTTTACTGGTATCCACAAATGCTTTATTGAAAGTTAGCTATATTGGTTATGAAAGCCAGGAAGTTGCAATAAAAGCGAAAGACTTTTTGAGAATAACCCTTAGAGAGGATTCCAAATCCTTGGACGAGGTAGTGGTAATTGGGTACGGTACCTCTACAAAACGAGATTTAACCAGCGCGGTTTCAAAGGTAGATATAAAAACTGTTCAAAACGTATCTGTGGGATCTGTTAATGAGGCATTAGCTGGACGTATGGCGGGTGTTCAGGTTACTTCCTTGGGTGGAAAACCGGGCGAAGCAGTTGATATTGTTATTCGCGGTGCAAACTCTATCACTTCAAACTCTTCACCCTTATATGTTATTGATGGTTTTGTGATGACCGACGATTATATCAACACCATTAACCCAAATGACATTGAATCGTTGGAGGTGCTGAAAGATGCTTCGGCCACTTCAATTTATGGAGCACGGGGCGCAAACGGAGTACTTATTATTACCACCAAAAAGGGTAAAGTGGGAAAACCAACCATAAGCTATAAAACATTCTATGGAACGCAAAAAACATCGGCACATGTGGATGTATTAAATCCTTACGAGTTTGTGAAACTCCAAATGACGCTCAGCAACGGAACTGCTACCAGTGATTATTTGACATTTTCCAAAATCACTCCGCCCAGACCTGCAATGACGCTGGAAGATTATAAAACTATGCCAATGGTCGATTATCAGAACCTGCTTTTTAGGGAGGCACCGATCCTAAATCATTCACTTTCGATATCAGGTGGAACGCAAGAAACAAAATATATATTCTCCGGGTCTTATTTTAAACAAGATGGTGTCATTATTGGATCAAGCAGTGATAGGTACACAGCCAAATTAGGAATTGACCAAAACTTCAGCAATCAACTCAGAATGGGAGTTAGCGGTAATTTTTCGCTAAATACCACATTAGGAGCAGACCCAAATAGTTACTCAAGTAATTTAATGCATTCGGCATGGTCCTATATTCCGTTTGTATATGCAGGACAAGATCCAGCGAATGTAGATAATACCGTGGATTTGAATGACCAACGGAATAATCCGATTTTGACAGCCTTGAATGAGTATAACTCTAAAAAAACAACCGCTATTTCGGGAAATGCATACCTTGAATATGAACCAATAAAGGGCTTGATTTTCAAAGTTCTCGGTAGCGTGTCAAGCAATGTATTGGCTCGTGAAGCATTCAATAATTTTAACACAAAAACAGCCAGAACAAAAGGATATGCAGATGGTTCAATGTCCCAACAAAGTATTTTTAACTGGATGAACGATTATACGCTAAATTACAGCAAAACATTTAAGCAAAAACATAAAGTTTCAGCTTTGTTGGGGTTCACCGCTTCCGGTCGAAATTTTGGAACTTATAGCTTTGGAGCACAGAATTTGACCCGCGATGATTTGGGACTACACGCATTGGCCGAAGGCACTCCGAAAGTGGTATCAGTAACAGGTAGTGCTTCAACTATTGCTTCGGGAATAAGTAGGGTAACCTATGGGTTTGACAACCGCTATCTTTTTTCTGCATCATTTCGTGCCGATGGGTCATCAAGGTTTGGTGTAAATAATAGATGGGCATACTTTCCATCCACTTCCGGTGCTTGGGTGCTGAGTGAAGAGAAATTCATGAAATCTCTCAAAAACATTGTTTCAAATACAAAACTGCGTGCCAGTTGGGGTAGAACAGGAAATAATAATGTGGATGATTTTGCTACTTATGATGAATATATTGGCAGTTTAGCTTCCAAACCCTATACCTATTACTTTGGAAATGCTATTAATAACGCAACCGTAAAAACCCAAATGGCAAACCCTAATCTGAAATGGGAAACCACTGAACAAACCGATATTGGTTTAGAAATTGGACTCTTTAAACAACGAATACGATTTGAAGCGGATTATTTCTATAAAAAGACCTATGACTTGTTGTTAAATGCGGAGATGCCGAATTCGAGCGGCTTTGATAAAGCGTATATGAATATCGGCAAAGTTCAAAATCAAGGGTTTGAGTTTAGCTTGTTCACGGAAAATATTCGCACAAAAAATTTCAGATGGTCAACTGATTTTAATATCTCATTTATTCGCAATAAAGTAATGGAATTGGCTAATGCACAGCCTACCATGACCAGCAATCTTACTTGGGCATACATTGGCGACTACAATACCTGGAATAATTTTCCTGCTTATATTGCTATAGTGGGTAAACCACTTTCGCAAATGTACGGATATATTTCTGATGGCTTATTGAGCAACACAGATATTGCAACTAACTATCCTACTGCCCGTGGAGCATCCGTTACACCCGGATATATGAAATTTAAAGATATTAATGGTGATGGAAAAATTGACCAATCCGACCGCACTGTAATTGGTGATGCCAATCCAAAACATTTTGGTGGAATGAGTAATAAATTTGAAGCTTATAACTTTGATTTAAATATCTTTCTACAATGGTCCTATGGTAATGATATTCTGAATGTGAATAATTACCTCTACACAGTTGCTTCGCCTTATGGCTATAATTCAACAACAGCACTTCTCGATGCTTTTTCGGGTGATAATCCAACAGGCTTGATACCTACAATTGGTTCGCAACGAACTAACAATCGGGCGTATTATTCAGACTTAGTAGAAGATGGCTCATTTCTAAAATTAAAAACAATACAGTTAGGATATACCATTCCAACCGGACTATTAAAAAAGCTCTATATCAAAACCTTGAGGTTGTATTGTAGTGCTGAGAACATCTATACACTGACAAAATATACAGGCTTTGACCCCGAGGTTTCTTCAGCAAATAGCGCCATGACAAGGAATTTTGACTTTTCGAGTTATCCGCGGGCATTTTCTCTCACAATCGGGGGTAATATCACTTTTTAATTTAATATTAATCAGAAATCATGAAACATACTACTATTTCAATATTCGCAACCATTTTACTGGCTAATTTGCTGGCATCATGCAACGACTTCTTCGCAGTGGAGCCACAAGATTTTATCTCTCAAGAACAGTTATTCTCTTCCGAAAAAAATGCAAAGACAGCATTAACAGCTGTTTATAACTCTATGGGAAATCAAAGTCTTTATGGAAGAACATTGATTAACGAGTTGGACACCTACAGCAATGATTTATGTTGGGGTGCTTCAACCACACAAACCGGACTTTCTGGTTGGCTTCATACCTCTGCCGATCAGTCAGTTACTAATATTTGGAGATATTTGTATGAAGGCATTGACAGAGCGAATGTTTTTTTGGATAATATCAACAGCGTACCCAATATGACCGTTGCTAACCGCAATTCGATGATTGCTCAGGCAAGATTTATTCGAGCCTTGTTTTATTTTCATTTAGTGCAAAATTGGGGAGCCGTACCTTTGAAGCTGACTGCAACTTTAACGCCTCAGGATATTCATATACCGGTAAGTTCTGCCGAAATTGTCTTTAATACCATTCATTCCGAATTAGATTCTGCCATTAAATACTTGCCAAACCGGTTGGAATATCCGGTATTGGAACAGTCATGCCGACCATCCAAAACCACTGCAATGGCATTGCAAGCCCGTACCTATCTTCGCCAGGCAGGCGTTCCATTCAATATCACCCCTCAAGTATCATACGCACAAGCTGCTAAATATGCCGGCGATGTGATTGCAACAGGTACTCATTCGTTGAACCCTAGTTTTAAACAAGTCTTTATCAATTTAATTACCGATAAATATGACGATGTGTTTAACGAGAATCTTATGGAAGTAGAATTTAATTATAATAGTATTTATACCAATGTATCTGGATTTCCGGGTATAGGTGCACCGTTAAAATACAATGGGGTAGACATTATACAGGCAGGAAGTGCCACTCGAACCACCAGAAAATTATTCAATCTATACGAAATTACCTATACAAAAACGGTTGTTGGAACAGTTACTAATTATTATCCGGTAGCAAAGGACGAACGACGCGATTGGACTATTCAGGACTATACCTTGGCTGGAAGTGTATATGGTACTACTCAAACCAAATACACACAAAAAATAGACGCTTCCAATCCTTTAAGTGATGCCACACATGTATATTATAGAGATAACTTGAATGAAATTACTACAGCTCCTCCAGGGCGATGGGTAGGAAAATGGAGACGTGATTACGAAGTGGCTTCAACTTTGACAAGCTATGGTTCACCCTGTAATTTCCCACTTATTCGTTATTCAGAAGTGTTGCTTATATTTGCGGAAGCCGATGTAATGGCAAAAAATCAAGTTACTCCCGAAGCTTTGTTTGCAATAAATTTAGTGAAAGGCAGATCTAAGGCTTCAGTTATTACTGCTACGGATCCACGTTCCAACAATGTTAACTTATTCATTTCAGAATTACGAGATGAGCGTGCACGCGAATTATTTGGAGAAGGGCATCGCCGAAGCGATTTAATCCGATGGGGAATTTTAAACGAAACACTTGCAAATTTACCTTTGGATGACGCCACTATAAGTAACTGGGGAAGAAGTATTCAGGGAACTAAGTTTAATTTATTACCTTATCCTGAGAGAGAGATTTCGAAAAATAATGCCATGAAAGGATTGCAAAATCCGGGCTGGTAACAAGATAATTAATAATTGACAATTAATAATTTTAAGATGAAAAGATATAAGATATTATCGTTAATCATTTTTTCACTTGCTTTTGTAGCTTGCGAAAATACAGATATACAAATGCCGGCAATGAGTTATGTGCCTAATAAAGCTATTATTGCTGACACGTTGAAGTGCTCAAAAGGGGATACAATTACTTTTACACCCGTTGGGAATGCTGATTATGTGAGTTTTTGGTCCGGCGAAGCTTTGGCAAATTATTATGGAGTTAAAGAAACGACCGTTACGAATGCGAAGATAAATTTTGTGAGCGGATTATATAAAGATGCTGCAGCTACATCAACAAAGTATGAGTATAAGGTTTATTTATCGACCGATTATACTGCCAATCACCAATTAACAGGAACAGCAATAATTTCAATTAAAGCAGCCACGTGGAGAGATATTACTCCTCTTTTTGCTGATAATAGCACAAGTTCGGCTACGGCAGGTAAAGCCTCTGGCGATTTGGATGTAACAAAATATGCCAAAAAACCATTCTATATTGCTTTTAAATATAAAAACGACACCATTGCCAAAGGTCCTACCGCATTCGTGAATTCATTTACGGTTGCTGATTCAACCAAAGAATTTGGATTGACAACTAATTTAATCAGTCCGGTTACAACATTAGTTACCGGTGTTGGTAATACTTCGTGGTATTCTTGTTTGGTAAGTGGGGATCTTATTTATGCAAAAAAATGGGTAGTTTCAGGTACTCAAGTTCAGGTTACTGGACAAGCGACTTACAAAAATGAAACCTGGCTGGTTTCACCAATAATCAATTTAAGTAGAGGAACAGCAGATATGGGCATAGCCATAAAGGATGTGAATGGCCTACCACGACCATATCTGTATGTGTACAAAAATGCCGGAATTTACAAAGCCGTTTTTGTCTATACCAATTCATATTTGGGCGTTTCCAAACAAGTAAAACAAGATTTTACAATTCAAGTGAAATAATAATTAATTAAATTTACTTTCTCTTCAATTTAAAAAAGAAATGTGTTGAAGATGAAATTATACGAATACTGACTAATCATTTAATACTCAAAAAAACATCATGAAAAAACTATTTTTAATATTGATTCTTGTACAGCTTGCTTTCACGGCAATGGCTGCAGCTTGGGATGGAACAATTGCTTCCGGTTATGCTTCCGGTGCCGGTACTTCTGCCGATCCGTACCTCATTTCAACGCCACAACAACTTGCCTATTTGGCCAATCAAGCCAATGCTGCCAATGGCAATACGCAAGCGAAGTATTTTAAACTTACTGCCGATATTGATTTAAGCAATATGCCATGGACCCCAATTGGTACTTCTGCTACAAATTACTTTGGAGGTGTATTTGATGGGGATAACCATTCAATTGCAAACATTTATATCAATGATGCTACTACGCTTTATAGTGGTTTATTTGGCTATGTAAATGGTAAATCGGCCGTAAATGCAATCGTTAAAAATCTTACAATTACCTCCGGAACTTTAACTGTAACAAATTCCGCTTCGTGCAATGGTGCATTTGCCGGCAGGGCTATATACACGCAATTTATTAATTGTAAAAATAAAATCAACGTGAAAGGATTTAATAATGTAGGTGGTATTGTTGGTGTTTTAGGCGCAAGTACATCAACCTGCATTTTGGAGTATTGTTCGAACGTTGGAACAATATCTGCTAGTGGAGCCGGTTTGCATGTAGGTGGTTTAGTTGGCAACTCAGCAGTAAACAACGGTAAAAATTCAAACAGTTATATCCGCTTTAGTTTTAACACCGGTGTTGTCTCTGCCATTACTAATGCCGGAGGTGTTGTTGGTTCGAATTCGGGTAACCTAACCATTCAAGAGTGTTATAATACAGGAAATATTAGTGCGGTAAATAATGCGGCAGGTGGTATTGTTGGTTATGGTTATGGATTACTTAATGTGTTGAATAGTTACAATACAGGTGCTGTTAAACAAATCAATTCAGGCGTTCCCAAAACTTCTTTAAATGCTGGTATTTTAGGCTATCCGGGTGGAAATGCTGAAGGTAAATACTTCTCGGCTATAACCAATTGTTATAATATTGGAATGGTAACTGCTGCCAAAACAGCTAGTATTGCCGAAGCAATTGCAGGCGCACTTAAAGGTGGCGACCTTACCATAGATGGTACAGGTACGGTTGTAAACAGTTACTACTTAAGTACCTTAGCTGTAACAAATAGCAATGGAGGAATTGCAAAAACCAACGATGAGTTAAAACTAAAAGATTTCGTAAAGCTTATAAACAACAGTCAAAAACCGGAAGTATGGGTCATTGATTCAAAAATAAACAATGGATATCCGATATTAAAATGGCAAATTTCGGCAAACAAATAACTTTAAACAATTTTAAATCGAAAAAAACATTTAAAAACAAACATCATGAAAAAACTAATTACTTTATTATTTTGTGTGCAGCTTGCCGTATCGGTTATGGCTGCAGCTTGGGATGGAACAACCGCTTCTGCCTTTGCAGGTGGTACAGGTACATCCACTGATCCTTATCAAATTGCTACGGCAGAACAGCTCGCGTATTTAGCATCATTAGCCAATGCTTCACCTCAAACTGCTAATGCTAACACGGCAGGTAAGTATTATCAGCTTACTGCTGATATTGATTTAGGAAGTTTGGCCTGGACACCCATTGGTACAGCCACAGCTACTGCTTTTGCCGGAATATTTGATGGGAATAACTTTAGCATCAACAATATCTTAATCAATGATGCTACTACCGTTTATGCCGGATTATTTGGCTATCCTACCGGAACAGCGTCGTCAAACGTAATTATCAAAAACCTAACAATTGCTTCTGGTTCAATAACTGTTACGAATGCGAGTTCAACTACCGGGGCGTTTGCAGGAAGAGCAGCTTATTCTCATTTTTATAATTGTAAAAATACAATTAATATTAAAGGATCTAGTCAAGTGGCGGGAATTGTTGGGACTTTAGGCGGAGGTGTATGTGTTGTAGAGTACTGTTCAAACTCTGGTACAATAACATGTGGAGGTTCAGGACTACATATAGGTGGAATTGTCGGTAATTCTGCCGTTGTTAGCACTGCTGGAAGTGCTACAAGTTATATTCGCTACTGTTACAATACGGGTGCGGTTACTGCAATTAGTAATGCGGGCGGAATAACAGGAAGTGGTAGTGCTGGAATACTAACTATTAAAGAATGTTTTAATAAAGGAGTAGTAACAGCATCAAATACTGCTGCTGGTGGTATTGTAGGGTATGGTTATGGTGCTTCTTTTAATGTGTTGAATTGTTACAATACAGGCTTAGTAAAACAAACTAACGCAGCTTACGCCACACCTTATGCTGGTGGAATACTTGGCTATCCGGGAGGAAATGCTGCCGGAAAATATTTTCAAGCTGTTACCAATTGTTACAATACAGCAGCAGTTACGGGTGTTGTAAAAGAAGCCATTGCAGGTGCTTTAAAAGGTGGAGCAGCTACTACCGACGGTACAGGTTCGGTTGTAAACAGTTATTATTTAAGTACCTTGACCGTAACGAATATTAATGGTGGAACATCAAAAACTGCAGTAGAAATGCAGTTACCTGCTTTTATTAGTACAATCAACAATGGTCAGTCACCATCAGTGTGGAGCATGGATGTGAATTTTGGAAACGCTGGATTTCCTGTTTTGGTTTGGGAGCTTTCACCAGTTCCTGCATATACCGGTTTAAAAAATATTGAATTTAAAAACCTGAACATATATGCCGTAGGGAAAACAATACAGGTTGATTTAGAAGATGTTAGTTCCTATGATTTATCACTCTATTCTATCAATGGTAGTCTTATCAACCATCAAAAATCAACTCAATCACATTTAACTTTAGATGTAAAACAGTCAGGTTTTTATTTGGTAAAAATTACCGATGGTACACATAGCTCTGTAAGTAAAGTCATTGTAAAATAAAGAAACAATAGTCGTGAAGAAAAGAATTTCCCATATCATTTTATTAGTTAGTATGGCGGTAATTGCAAATGCAAGTCCCTGGAATGGAACCGTTGCTACCAGTTTTTCCGGTGGCAATGGGTCACAGGCCACACCATATTTAATCGGCAGCGGAGAAGAACTCGCTTATTTAGCTTCGTTGGCAAACGCTTCGCCCCAAACGTCCAATGCAAATACGGCAGGAAAATATTACAAACTAACGGCTGATATTGATTTGAATGGGCCAACAAAAAGTTGGACACCCATTGGAATAGCCACAGCCACGGCTTTTGCGGGAATCTTTGATGGCGATAACCACGTCATCAGCAACATTTATATGAATGATGCCACCACACTTTACGCCGGTTTATTTGGTTATCCAACAGGAACGGCTTCGGTGAATGTTATTATCAAAAATCTGACCGTTGCTACAGGTTCAATAACAGTTACTAATGCGAGTTCTACTGCTGGAGCTTTTGCCGGAAGATCAATTTATACTCAGTTTGTTAATTGCAAAAATGCAATCAATGTGAAGGGAGTTAGTCAAGTGGCGGGAATTGTGGGTACTTTTGGTTCTTCTACAACTACCGGTATTATTGAGTATTGTTCAAACTCAGGTGCAATATCTGGTTCGGGTGCAGGGCTACATGTGGGCGGAATTGCAGGGAATGCTGCTGTTGCTACAACTGGCAGTACCAGTTATATTCGCTACTGCTACAATACCGGTGCTGTAACAGCAGTGAGCAATGCTGGAGGAATAGCAGGCAGTGCCAGTTCAGGAATATTAACCATTAAAGAATGTTTTAATAAAGGGGCTATTTCCGCTGCCAGTGTAGATGCCGGTGGAATTGTGGGGTATGGTTATGGTGCATCCTTTAATGTGTTGAATTGTTATAATACAGCTACTGTTAAACAAACCACTTCGAGTGCAACCAGTTCTACAAACGGAGGCATATTGGGTTATCCAGGAGGTAATGCTCTCTTAAAATACTTTCAGGCAATAACAAATTGTTATAATACTGGAGCAGTAACTGCAGTTAAAACTGGAGGAATTGTTGAAGCCATTGCGGGAGCTTTAAAAGGAGGTGCACTTACAACAGATGGTACAGGTTCGGTTGTAAATAGTTATTATTTAGGCACTTTGGCTGTAACAAATGCCAATGGAGGAACTTCGAAAACGGTTTCTGAATTGCAGGACGTTGCTTTTATAACTTCATTAAACAACAATCAGATTCCTTCTGTTTGGACCAATGACTTAAACGGTATTAATGGTGGATACCCAATTCTGAAATGGGAGGCTGCACCCAAACTAAAACCAACTTATCAGGTTTCAAATGTTTCAAAAGGTTCAATCACGACTTCAAGCATTCAGCTGAACTGGACTTCAGCAATAGTTGGAGGTATAACTGCAGATGGATACCTGATGAAAGCAAGCAATGGAGTAATTACCGACCCAGTGGATGCTACCGACCCTGTTGATGTTACTGTCTTTAGTGGCGGTTTGGCGAATGTAAAACTAAATGCTACCGCTAAAACGGCGCCATCATTCAGCAATATGTTGCCGGGGACAATGTATAATTACAAAATCTATTCATATACAAATTCAGCAGCAGACATTCTTTTTAATACAACTTCAGTACCAACTGCAAATGTGGCTACTATGCCCAACGAGGTGAAAGGTGTAACGCTAATTTCAACAGGAACTTCGACCGCCGACATTACTTGGAATGCTGCAAATGCTCATAATTCAGCAAATCATAGCACGCTTGTTTTTGTGAAAGCTGCCAATGCCATTATTGCAGGCACTCCAACCCTTTCGCCTTCAAATTATACTCCAAATACTGTTGTTGGTTCTGGAACTGCTTTTCAGAATGATCCTGCTGCTTATTGCGTTTACAAAGGCGATGGAACAAGCGTTTCGATTACGGGTTTAAATCCAGCCACAAAGTATTATGTCCTTGTTTATACTGTCGTTGATGCCGCAAATTTCGATTTGACGAATTCTTATTCAGTGGGTGCCACCGAAGCCATTTACTGGACAGGCGGTGCGGGAACGGATACAAATTGGTCGAATCCATTGAACTGGTCGGCAAATGCTGTTCCAAGTTCCAAAGACCAGGTTTGCATTGTTGGTGGATATACGGCCACTATTTCTACAAATGTGGGCACAATTGACAAACTGACATTGGCTACAACTGCCGATGCAACACAACCAAAATTACAGATTGCTGCTTCCGGTTTACTTTCGGTAAATTCCGATACGCCCAATCAAACACAGGTATTGTTGCAAGGTGGAGCTATTGAAAATACTGGTTCACTGTCGGTCATTGCTGGAACGGGTACAGGTAACGGGATAAGTTTTGCCAATTCAGGTGGGGCTTTAGTTGTTCCATCATCTTATTCGGGCAGTGGAAATTTAAGTGTAAACACTGAAGCAACTGGTAACTTGGGGAATTGTATTAGTTTTACTCAAACCGATGCAAATCCTTCCTTTGCTACCAATGGAACAGTAACTTTAACTGCCGCAGCTAAAAATTATGCCATTGGAATAACTGCAGGAACAGCCACTTTGAGTGGTTCGGGCACAATCAATGCCGGCACCAATGTTTTGTACGGATTGATGAAAATCAATGCAGCGAGTTCGGTAACATCATTGACTGTTGGTGCTGGATTGACTTTGAATTCATTTAGTTCAGGTTTCTCTACCTCATCTGCTCCATTGTATTTAGGAACTGCTTTTGGCAATAAATTAATCAATAATGGAACAATAAATTTGGGAGGCGCAAGTGCCAATGGCATTTACAGCGAACCAAATGCAGTGAGCAACGAAATTACGAATACAGGAACTTTCAATCTGGGCGGATTTTTATCGCAAGCCTACATTTACTTATGCGGCACTGGAATAACCACACTTAACAATAGTGGCACGATTGCCATCAACGGAAACAACACCGCCGAAGGAATTACCGTAAAATCAAATACCGCCACAGCCACCATTATCAACACCGGCACTATGACTTTTGGCGCAACCGGTTCACAAGCAAGGGCCATTGGATTGGGTGATGGGAAAAGTACGTTTAACAATGCAGGAACAATTACCATCGGAAAAGGTTCACTTTCAGGATTAACCGGAACAGGCAAAGCCCAGTTCAATAACCTTACAAATGGAACGGTAAATTTTGCATCGCCCTGGACAAAAACTTCCAATGTGAACGATGTGCAGTTGGTTGGCACTTCAAATCTGGGCTTTTTTGCCGAGAAAGTAAGGAATAAACAACCGGTAACTCTTTGTTATCTGGGCGGTTCAATAACCCAAGGAACAGGTGCCAGTGGATATTCAAACAATTATTACTCGAAATCTTCTGTAGCCATTATTGCCGAAATAACCAAAAGAGGAGGTGCTGCCACTTCGTTCAATGCAGGAGTAGGAGGCACACCGTCTTCTTATGGAGCATATCGAGTTGGAGCACAACTTTTGACACGTAATCCCGATTTATTAGTGGTGGAGTTTGCCGTGAATGATGCCAGTTCATCAGATTTGAACCGTATTGATGGTATGGAAGGAATTGTAAGACAAGCCATTCGCCAAAACCCTAAAATCAGCATTGTTTTCCTTTACACCAGTATGGCCAATTACCAAACCACTTATTATGCAAACGGAATTGTTCCACCATCGGTGCAAACGTTCCACAAAGTGGCACAAAAATATGGCATTACCGAAGTATTGAACGGTCCAAACATTAACACAGGTCTTATAAACGGTGATTATAGCTTGGCAACATTTTTTCCTGATGGAACTCATCCGTCGGATATTGGGCATGCAGTATATGCCAATGCGCTTTCTACAAATGTTATTCAGGGTTTAGACCAATCTTTACCAACATCAGAAATGCCGCTTAACACATTAGTTGGAACAGGAAATCTTGAATATGCACGCCTCGATGGAATTACCCCAATCGGTACAACTCAATACTGGGCAGCCAGTAAGAATTGGTATGGTGTGCCGGTTTATACCACTGATTTACTAGCAGAACCAATCAGCTTTGTTGGAAAAGGCGAAGGAATTATTCTGAAATACAACGGAAAAATCAGCGTGAGTTGGACAGTTGGAGGCATTGCAAATTACAGAGAATTAACTCCAACAACAGGACTTCCTTACCCAAATACCTTTACGTTTCCGACCACTGCCAATCCCGACGGAGAAGTCATTACGGTTCAGGCAATTGTCAATACAGGCGTAGCTACACATGGTGAGATTTGGGGATTATTTTCCATTCAGCGACCTACTACAGGTAATGGCTCGGGGAAAATGGCGGTACGTCCTTTGAATAAAATCAAAACTGTTTCTCCTGCTACTTCCAATTCAGAAACACTAATCAGCAAAGTTACTAAAAATACAGTTACTCCGGTAATCAACGACAGCACAGGTATTGCCAACGATTTCACTTTTAATAATAATGGTGGTACGCTTGCCGGATATTGTGGTATTGTGTCGGATAATTTTATGGGTACAGGAGTTATTTCGCCGGGAGCCTCAGGCATTGGCAAACTGAATTATTATGCCAATACAAGTGGTGGTACGTATTCATTGACAGGAAATTACATGGCCAATGCAATAGGGAAAGCAACTGTAGGAAAAGATTTTGACCAAATAAGCTTGGCATCAGCTGACGGCACGTTGGATGTTTCAGGTTTATCACTCAATTTCACGGCAAATTACTCACCTCAGGTGAATGATACCATTATTCTAATAACAGCAACGAAAGCAGTGACAGGAAATTTAAGTGCTATCACTTTGCCTACCAATTGGCATTTGGTTTACGAAACAAAAGCAGTAAAAGTAATTTATGATAATCAAACTACCAATTCCGAATTGCTGGAAAGTAATCTTTCTGTTTACGGAATTGAAAGAGCAATCATGGTAAAAGATTGTGCGGGAATGAAAATCAATATTGTGAATACCTTGGGTCAAGTGATTGTTGCAAAAATAGCAACATCAAATCAGGAAAAAATTCCAGCAAATAACGGTATATACTTTATTAGCAATGGGATAGTTTCTAAAAAAATAATTGTCAAATAGTCTTATTACTAACACTTTAATTTCTTAAAATATTATTATTAATAATCAAAACAAAAAAACAAAAATGAAAAAAATTATTACATTATTATTTAGTGCGTTACTGGCAGTTTCTGCCTTTGCTACAGCTTGGGATGGAACAGCAGCAGCTGCTTTTGCAGGTGGCACAGGAACTGTTGGCGATCCATATCAGATTGCCACTGCCGAACAATTGGCTTATTTGGCTTCGCAGGCTAATGCAACTCAAACTGCGAATGTAAATACTAGCGGTATTTACTACAAACTTACAGCGGATATTGATTTGAACGGTCCTACAAAAAGCTGGACTCCTATTGGTACATCCACCACAACTGCCTTTGCAGGAATTTTTGATGGTGATAATCATCTTGTCAGCAATATTTATATTAATAATACTGCCTCTGGAAATCCCAAGGGTTTATTTGGTTATGTTGTAGGGACTGTTTCGGCAAATGTGATTATTAAAAATATCACAATGGCTTCTGGTAGCGTTACAACAACATATGCAACTGGTACAACATATACAGCTGCACTTGCCGGTAGATGTGTTTATACTCAGCTTTCAAATTGCAAAAACACCATTAATGTATCCGGTTACACTAACGCAGGTGGAATTGTTGGAAGAATAGATGGTGTTTCAACTATAGATGGCTGCTCCAACGTAGGTATAGTAAAATCAACCCAAAACACAAGCCCAAATACAGGTGGAATTGTTGGGATATTTACGGGGTTAATCACAAATGGTGGTTCGGATGTAAGTTATATTCGTAGCTGTTATAATCGTGGAGCAATTTCTTCCCCAAATTATGTAGGAGGAATTGCAGGTAGTGCCACTGGAAATATTGCCATTGATAAATGTTTCAATACGGGTACAATCAATGGTTCAACAAATGGTGCTTCGGGCGGAATTGTTGGCTATGGATATAATACTGGCACTCCTAGTCCTGTAGCAGTGTTAAATATCTCAAATTGTTACAATACCGGAGCTATTAAAGCTAGTACCACAGTAGATATTAAAAATTGTGCAGGCGGAATTCTTGGTTTTGTAGGAGGAACAGTTGGCAGATCTTTCGGAACTATATTGAATTGTTATAATATAGGAACGGTAACAGGTAATATTAAAGAACCAATAGCCGCTCAACTTACTGGTACTGGTGGAACAACACCAACTGGAACAGTAACAAATACTTATTTTCTAGCCAGTTCAGGTACAAATACCATAGCAAATGATGGAACATCGGTGGCAGATGCTGCAACATTACAAACTTATGCATCTACACTTAACAATAGTCAATCACCAACGGTTTGGGAGTCGGATTTAACCCCCAATAGAAATGGTGGGTACCCCATTTTGTCTTGGGTAACAAACTTTACAAAACTGGCAGCACCTACAATTCAAACACCTACCGCTATCACTACTACTGGTTTTACAGCCAATTGGACAACGGTGGAAAATGCTATTGGGTATTATGTAAATGTTTATAACAATGTTTCACCCATTACATATAAGACTTCACTATATGTTGCAGGTCAAGCAACATCAAGTGCCTCTATCACTGGATTAACCGCTAATACTTCTTATTTGGTTACTGTGCTTTCAGTAGCTCCTTCCGGAACAACTTATATTGACTCAGAAGAATCTGGTTACGCTGTTGCAGGAATAAGTGGTGCAACAGTGCTTTTGAGTACTTATTCTCAGGCTTCAGCTACTTCAGCTACAGTCGATTGTACTGTAACGGATGGCGCAGGTACTGGTGTTACTGCCCGTGGTATTTGTTACGCTACGAGTACTGCAAACCCTACAACATCTAATACTAAGGTTATTGACCCTGGCACAGGTAATGGAAGCTATTCAGTAAATATGGGTTCGCTATCGGCAAATACAACCTATTATTTCAGGGCGTATGCTACTAATAACTTACGTACAAATTATAGTATTGTCTTAAGTTTCAAAATCCTTTCTGCACCCGTTGTTTCAGATGCTACAGGTCTAAATACCACAGGTTTCACTGCCAATTGGTCAACTGTGACAAGTGCTTCAAGCTATGATGTAACAGTTTATCAAGGAGCAAGTTTGATTAAAACGGTGAACGCCAATGGTCAAGCAACAGCAAGTTTGGCAATTACTGGACTTACATCGGAAACAGCTTATACTTACACGGTTGTAGCAAAAGGAAATGGTACTTCTACTTTTAATTCTGCTGAATCGGTAGCGTCAAATTCTGTGACTACAAGTACCGCAACAGCATTGAATGAAGTAAATGTTTCCAATACTATTTCTGTAATTGGAAAAACAATTGTTGCAAATGAAACAGGTAAAATGCAGATTTTCAATCTTCAAGGGGCACAAATCCTACAATATCAAGCTGTAAGTAAAGCAATTACCAACTTGAATTCAGGCATATATATCGTTCGTTTTACCAACAATAAAGGAAAACAAACAATTCAGAAAGTATCCATTCTCTAAAATTAAATTGTTTTGTTGAAAGTTTAGCTAACTATAGTTTTTTACTGTAGTTAGCAAACTTACACCCTAATAAATACATTTCAATAAGTTGCAATAGATTCATTATTAAAAAGATAAAGTAATGATGAAACCAAAACGGACAATAATCATTCTTCTAATGGTGGTTATTTTGTTTTGAAAGAATACGAGATTACAGTAAAAAAAAGATAGGTTAACGATAATATTAGAATACCAATTACTTCAAAAATAAAGGCAATGATAAAGATAAATAATAAGATGATGGTGGTGGCACTTTGTGCGCTATTTGCCTTTCAAAATTTGTATGCCAATAATAAGCGAATTTCTATTTCGGTAGATAATGTTGCTTGGAATCAATTGTTTGTGCAGGAAGTGAACCAGCATTTGCAATCAACTTCGCAGTCAGACACGCTTTTTGTTGAATTCAAGGAAGGAGTTTATTCCTTGCAAAATACATTGAAATTTACGGGGAAATATCCCTCCAAAATGAATGCACCCATCATAATAAAAGGAACAGGAACAGTACTCTTTTCGGGTGGCAAAACGCTGAACGCCAAACTTTTCAAACCACTCTCCGACCCCAAAATAAAAAGTAGAATTATCAGTAAAGAAGCCAGAGAAAAGGTGTTAGAGCTGGATTTGAAAAAAGCTGGAATTACAGATTTAGGCGAAATAAAATGTATCGGTTTTGGCAGAAGTGCCGGAATTGCACCTCCACAGCTATTTTATAATGGAAAGAGAATGACCTTGGCGCGTTACCCAAATGGGGGTGACCCACAATTATTGAAAAACAGAACAACCGTTATTCCAATAAAAAAAATAACAAATACAGGATTCAAAAAAGTTGAATTGCCTATTGATGAAAGCAAAAAAACAGTATCGGCAGGACAAGGCGGAAGTTTTCAATACAGTGACAAGCGTGTTGAAAAATGGCTGGATGCCAAAGATTTGTGGGTAGATGGCATATTTTCAAGGGACTGGTCGTGGTCGCTCAATAAGGTGAATGCGATTGACACCGTGAGCAAAACCATTTCGCTTACCTACGATGAGAAATATGATATGACAAGTGTTCATTCCTTTTTCTTTGCCACCAATTTGCTCGAAGAAATTGATGTGCCTGGTGAGTATTTTATTGATAGACAAAGCAGTAAACTGTATTTTTATCCGCCAGCAGATTATAATCCAAAAACAGCCAATATTGCCCTTACATATACTTCGCAAGAGCTATTGAACCTCGAAAGTATTAGCAATTTTAAGATGGAAAATATATGTTTTGAACTCGGCAGATTAAAGGCTGTATCGCTTCATAATTGCAATGAAGTTTCATTTAAAAACTGCGAATTCAGAAACTTTGGAATTTCTGCACTGACTATAGATGGCCAAAATAATAGTGTCGAAAACTGTCTGATTCATACCATTGGAAGCTCAGCCATTGTATTGGAAGGCGGAAATTATGAAACGCTGGAAAAAGGAAATAATTCGGTGGTGGGTTGTGAAATATACGACTGGGCATTCTACGACAGGGTTTATTCGCCCGCAATAAAGCTATCGGGCGTGGGAAACAACGTTATTGGCAACAAAATACACGATGCACCACACGGTGCTATCACCATTTCGGGAAACGACCAGCTGATAGAGAAAAACGAAATTTCAAACGTGTTGCTTGAGTTTAAGGACTTTGGTGCTATTTACGGTTTTCTTGGGAAAAACCAACTGATGAGAGGGCAGATAATCCGCGGGAATTATTTTCACGATATAGGTTTGATTGGTGAAGGTGTTTATGCCATCTATGCCGATGAAGCCAGTGCGGGCTGGCGTATTGAGGACAACCTTTTCTACAAAATTGGCAACAAAGGCGCACGTGTAGCAGCAGTTTTGGGAAATACCTGCTCCTATGTAAACGTAAAAAACAACCTATTTTTGGATTGTAGTGAAACCTTTGAGTTGAGTTTTCATTTTTCCACTTGGGGTAAAAAACGTCTAGATTATTTCAAAAAAGAATGGACAAAACAATATGGTGAGGATGGAACTTTCCCACCCGTTTACCTGACATATTATCCTGAATTAAAGCATTTTAATACTGATGAACGGATATTTGTAACAACAAATTCATTTATTGGCAATACAATCGGAAACTTTTCCATTCCACTTAGCCACAAAAACTATTTCACGACCCGAAACGGTACTTCAGATTCAGATAAATATGTACAGGCAGCTGATAATAAATTCATAACGGATAACTCGATGACTGCATTTCTTGAAAAATGGAATAACACCATTAAAAAACAAACATTGAATAATTCAATTCCGTCAGATATGGTAAAATACCTTTATCTCAAACCCTAATCATTCACCCTATAAATGAAAAACACAACAAAATATCTTCTTCTTTGTCTAACGTTGTTTCTTATTTTTTCTAAACAAGTTCAGTCTCAGGCTTTTTCTAATCATATCAACCCCGTGGATATGAGTTCGATGAGAAAAACGCATCCCCGTGTGTTGGTCAATGATTTCGAACAAATAAAAAATAACCTGAAAACCAATGCCGTTATTCAAGGATGGTTGAAAGAATTGAATGACGAAAAAACAATGGATGCGTTGGCGCTGGACTATGTATTAACAGGCAATAAACAAAAAAGGGATGAAGCGATTTCTACGGCGTTGAATTTGGATTGGGATAAATCGATTAAAACTGGTGGACATCATTATGGACCTATGCTTATGCGCCTTGGCTGTGTGTATGATTGGTTGCATGATACCATGACTTCAACTCAACGAGAAGACCTGCGAAAACTATTGAAAAAAGTACTTGAAGCGTATCTTCAAGACCCCAATAAAACCAACTTCCACAATTTCAACCACGTACTCAATGCAAGTGCTATTGTTGGAGCAGCAGCAATTGCCGACGAAGAACCTGAACTGGCAAAGAAAGTTTTCAATATTGCTATCAATTATTTAAATATTACCTGGTACAAACCCGATGGCGTAACTCCTGAAGGACCACATTACATGGCCTGGAGCAATTTGGTGCTTTTTTCAGGTTTGTCGACTCTCGATTCTGCTTTTGGTGAGAGTTTCGGACTTAGCGACGAACCCGGATTGATGGGTTATGGCGACTTTGTGATGAATGCTACCGTACCCGGAAAAGGCATTTGTGTGAAATATAGCGACTGTTACACCAATGGTGGCTTTTATAATTTAGGTCAAATTTTCTGGATTGCGAATAAGTTTAACCGTCCTGATTTATGCCAGTTTGCACTCGAAAATGACGCTTTCGTTGCCAGGGGGGAAAATCCTGATTATAGTGGGAAACTAAACAATATTTTGTGGTACAATCCGGCAAAATTTAAAACTGATCCTGACAATTACAAAAAGTTGCCCATAGAAAAGCAATTCAAAGGCGCTCAATTGGCTATTATGCGTAGCGGTTGGGAAGATAAAAATGCACTTTTTGCCGGCATTAAAGGCACAGACGACTATCGTCAGGCTAACTTTTTTCATCGCCACACCAATACCGGTACCTTTTTTCTGAACGCACTCGGTGAGCAATGGTGCCTCGATTTGGGATTAGAGGATTATAACATAAAGGATTACAACGTTCAGCCCAGACTTTATTATAAATTGCGAGCAGAAGGTCATAATTGCAATATTATCAATCCTGCTTCTGGTATCGACAACAAAGGCTGGGAGAAATGTCCGATCATCAGTCAGGGAAGCAATTTGCAGGAATCCTTTGCTATCGTTGACATGACTCCCGATTATGAGAAATTAGCAAAATCGACCAAACGAGGTTTAAAAATGTTCGACTCTCGCCGAAAGGTTTTAATACAAGATGAATTCTCATCGCTTGATGGAAAACCGCTTGATTCCTATTGGTTTATGCAAACCGAGGCGGGAATTGAAATTGCACCGGATGGTCGCTCGGCTATGCTTTATCGGGGTAACGAAAAAATGCTGGTGTATATGCCAACTGCTCCCAAAGATGCCCGTTTTACGGTTATGGGACCCGCACCGCTCATTTATACACGCCCTGTTCAGAGCAAACAGGACTGGACTTTTGGTGCTAAAAAACTGACCATTCACACGAATACAGAAACAGATTTAAAGTTGGCAGTGGTATTTGTACCTGTCCGTCCAAGTGAAACGGCTGTTGCTGCTCCGGTCAGCTTTCAATCCTTAGAAAGTTGGAATGCTTCCTCTTCAAAAATAGCATTATTGAGCAGCATTTCTGTTGATAACAAAGCACTTACAAACTTCGATGAACGTAATTTCACTTACGATTATTACCCCCAAAGTGGCAGTATACCCCTTATCTCAGCTCAATCAGCTGATAAAAATGCTAAAATTACGATTACTCAGCCAAATAACCTTCCCGGAAAAGCCGAAATAACTGTTTCCGCCGAAGGAATGAAATCCTCTAGCTATTTCGTTTATTTCCTCGAAAAACCGGTGCAGATTGTTGCCAGTGCAGCCAAAGAATACAGTAGTTGGGACGAAAGTTTTGCCAATCACCGCATTGCAGCTCCTAAAATTGTTGCTGGCACTTTTGCAGAATACGATTTAGGTGAAAGCACAACGGTTAGTGCTGCCACCATCGGTTTTGTCAATCAAATGGTGCCCTATAACTTTGAAATTCAGACTTCTGACAATCAAAAAAACTGGAAATCAGTCTATTCGGGAACCACTACGGTAATTGACGGATTAAAGGTTGCTATGCCGCAGTTGTTTAGTTTCCCCGCCTTTAAGGCACGTTATATCCGAATCTGCAATCCTGAAAAATCACGGAGTTTTACGATTGATATTTTACGATTTCACAAAGATTTGGAGTCTGCAAAAGAATATATCAATCACGCTTACCGCGAAGTATTCTCGGATATAAAAATCAATCAGAAGGATATTAATCTGAAAATTGGAGAAAAACTGAAACTTACTATTGAGGGACTCAGCAATTACAACAGGGCGGTAAATCTGACAGATGCGAAAATCATTTTTCAGTCGGAAAACCCCGAACTGGCTGATATATCGGCTAAAGGCGAAATTACTGCCAAAGGAGCCGGTGAAACCTACATTCGTATTATTATTCAAAAAGGCGATGTGGTGTTGCATAAAAAAATAATGGTGAAGGTTGTTGGTTTAGCAACAGTTTTATAGTTTATAAAAATAATATGTAACTTCTCTCTATTCCCCCTTTAGGGGGTTAGGGGGCTTATTTAAAAAAAATGAAAAATATTCTTTTACTGATTTCGTTAGCATTTATTTGCACCGGTATTTTTGCACAACCGCTGTTTAAGAACAACGATGTAGTTTGCTTTATGGGCAACAGTATCACCCATGGTGGGCGTTATCATTCATACATTTACCTGTATTATGCTACGCGTTTTCCTGAGATGAATCTTAAGTTTATCAATTGTGGCATTTCGGGCGACGTGGCTTCGGGCATGTACGGCAGGTTACAGAAGGATATTTATGATAATAATGCCACTGTGGCTACTTTGAGTGCTGGAATGAACGATGTGAATAGAAATTTGTATTCAATCAAAAAACCGGTGGCAAATGCCGACAGTCTGAAGAAGAAAGCCATTGAAAACTACAAAAAGAATGTTATCAGAATTGCCGATTCGTATCGTAGTCACAAGTTGAAAACTATTTTCTTTACACCCACTATTTACGACGAATCTGAAGCCATTGCTGTAGAAAACCTGAAAGGAGTAAATGCTGCATTGGGCGAATGTAGGGACTTTGTAATAAGCCTTGGGAAAGAATACAATGCCACGGTGGTTGATTTTTGGAAACCGATGTTTGACCTCAATAGCCGAATGCAGCAAGCAAATCCCAATTTTACGTTGATTGGAAAAGATAGAATTCACCCGCAAGCTGCTGGTCACATGGTGATGGCTTTTTTATTTCTGACTCAGACCAAAGCCCCAAAACAAGTGTGGAATCTGGCCATTGATGTAAAAAACAAGAAAACTCAGTTGCAGGAAAATTGCGAAGTTTCAAAGTTGACTTTCAAATCCAAAAAACTTTCATTTAACAACAAAGAGTTGGCTTTGCCTTTTCCAAAAATTGAAGCGGCAAAAGAAGCATATGATTTAGTCCCGATAATTGATAGTTTGAACCAACAAATACTCAAAATTGATGATTTGAAAATTGGAAATTACACACTCAAAATCAATGCGATAGAAGTTGGAACATATTCAAATTTAGATTTTGGCAAAGGTGTTAATTTGGCAATCAATACTAAAACGCCTCAATATGTCATTTCTGATAGTATAGCCAAATTGTGTGAAGAACGTTTTTCAAAAGAAAACATTATCAGAACGTTGCGAAGAATAGAAATTAAGCAGTTTTCAAAACTGAAAGACAACAGTCCCGATTCTGCAAAAGCTTATTTAAAAAGGTTTATCGAAGAGATGAAGTTGCAAAAAAACAATCCCGAAGCAAATTCAGGCTATTATATTATGACTGCCCAAACGTATTTGAAAGAAATTGACAATGAGCCGAAGCTGAAAGCAAGAATAATCGAAATTGAAAAACTAATTTACATACTTAATAAACCGCAAACCTATTCGTATGTTATCGAAAAGATATAGAAGCATTTATCTCACTATTTTATTTGCTTTTTGCGCTCAAATAACATTCAGTGCCGAAAAAGCGAAAAGCATGAAAGTGCTAATTGATGATGTTTTTACCTTTGCACAAAAACAGTACACACCACTTGCCGAACAAGTTTATAATTTAGAAGGTCGTGTTCCACGCTCAACCGATGCAAACGGAAACCTTGTAACATCGGATATCAGTTGGTGGACAAGTGGTTTTTTTCCGGGATCGCTGTGGTACATTTATGAATACACAAAAGATACAGCAATACTACATTTTGCTAAAAAATTCAGCAACAGAATTGAATCAGAAAAATATACCACCAATAACCACGATGTAGGTTTTATGCTCTATTGTAGTTATGGAAATGGTTATCGTTTAACGCACGACAAATCTTATCCTGAAATTTTGCTCACTTCAAGTAATTCATTGATAACCCGTTACCGACCAAAAATCAAGTCAATACAATCCTGGGATAAAAGTAAATTTTACAATTGCCCAGTAATTATCGACAACTTGATGAATCTGGAAATGTTGTTTTGGGCAAGTAAATTTACAAATGACTCGAAGTATAAGGAAGTGGCTGTAAATCACGCCAATACCACCATCAAGAACCATTTTCGTAAAGATTACAGCAGTTATCATTTGATAGATTATGACCTGACAGATGGCCATATAATCAAAAAAGTTACCAATCAGGGCTGTGCAGATGCATCAGCTTGGGCGCGCGGGCAAGCTTGGGGATTGTACGGTTTCACGGTTTGTTATCGCGAAACGAAGGATAAACGTTATTTGGCACAAGCAAATAATATTGCAAAATTTATTCTGAATCATCCAAATTTACCGAAAGATAAAATACCATATTGGGATTTTAACGCACCCAAAATACCCAATGAGCCACGCGATGCTTCATCAGCTGCCATTATTGCCTCGGCACTTATTGAATTGAGCGGTTTTGTTGCAAAGCAAGATGCGGAAACTTATATAAGTGCTGCGGAAATGATATTGAGGAGTTTAGCTTCATCTAATTATTTAGCAAAACAAGGAACTAATGGCGGATTTCTGTTGATGCACAATGTAGGGAATATGCCAAAAAACTACGAAATTGACAGCGCATTGTGTTATGCCGATTACTATTTTCTGGAAGCATTACTGCGATATAAAGCTAAATATATTAAATAAAATACTATTTAAATGAAATCCAAAATCATTCTGTTATTCCTTACAATCGCTTTAGCACTCAATGCTCAAAATCAGAAAATGCAATGGTGGAGCGATGCCCGCTTTGGTATGTTTATCCATTTTGGAGTTTATGCTCAATGGGGCGGCATGTATCATGGTCACAAAATGAATAAAGGCGGTGCTGAGTGGATTATGAACCGCAGTAAAATTCCTGTTCTGGAATACAAAGATTCGGCACTTCATTTCAATCCGTCGAAATACGATGCTGAAGCATGGGTGAAAATGGCTAAAGATGCCGGTATGAAATACATAGTGATTACTTCTAAACACCACGATGGTTTTG
>CAZTDH010000008.1:0-39083 GCA_964612615.1 uncultured Paludibacter sp.
TTCGTTCACCATCAATCAATACTGACCCCACGAAGGTTCTTCCTTCATTTACTATAGTTGCATTTTTGATTAATTGCATCATCTCAATTTTCAATTTTCAATTTTCAATCATCAACTGTCAACTATCAACTGTCAACTGTCAATTATCAATTTCTTTTTACTTTTTCTGTGGAAATTTGCGAAACCAGCTACTCCATTTAAGTTGAATAACCCCAAAAAATGCTTCGCCAAAAATACCACCACTCATTTTGGAAGTTCCCAATTCGCGATTTATAAATATAACCGGTACTTCTTTCAGCGTAAATCCGCACTCATAAGCCGTGTATTTCATCTCCACCTGAAAAGCGTAACCTTTGAACCGTATTTTATCTAATTCAATGGTTTCCAATACTTCACGACGATAGCATTTAAAGCCGGCTGTAGTATCAGCAATTTTTACACCCAATATAAACCGAACATATTTTGATGCAAAATATGACATCAACACCCGACCAATAGGCCAATTCACCACATTTACACCGGTTATATAGCGTGAACCGATTGCTACATCTGCCCCTTCGTTAGCGCAAGCATTGTACAAACGATTTAAATCAACAGGATTGTGAGAAAAATCAGCATCCATTTCGAAAATAAAGTCGTAACCATGCTCCAAAGCCCATTTAAAACCGGTAATATATGCTGTTCCTAAACCCAATTTACCTTTTCGCTCCAACATAAACAATTCAACAGGAAACTCCTTTTGAAGTTTTTTGACAATAGCAGCCGTGCCATCAGGTGAACCATCTTCAATCACCAAGACATGAAATGTAGTGGGTTGACTGAAAACTGCCCGAATGATATTCTCGATATTTTCCTTTTCGTTGTAAGTTGGAATAATAACCAGGTTTTGCGACATATTTTTTTTAGTTGACAGTTATTAGTTAATAGTTTTACTTGGATTTTGCCTATTAGTCCATACTTCTGATCAGAAAATATATAACTCTGAAGGATTTAACCGATCCAAAGTAACCAATTCCAAATCTTTTCCGACCACTATCTGATTCTCTTCCAAATGATTCTGAACAGTTGTGTAGGCTACTTCAGGCAAATTATTTTCACGGCTCAAATGGCACAAGAATACGTGTTTCAATCTTTTATTGTAGCTTTTAGCCAGAAAAATTCCAGCTTGTTCGTTGCTTAAATGTCCTGTATCAGCAATAATTCTGTTTTGTAAATGAACCGGATACGGTCCCTGACGCAACATTTGCTCATCGTAATTCGCTTCCAATACCAAATAATCGGCAATTTCGAGATGGCTGGCCGCATGGTCGTCAATAAAGCCTATATCTGTTGCAAAAGTAAATCTTTTTTCCTTATACTCAACGGTATAACCCACACTGTCAGTTGCATCGTGTGAAACAGGAAAAGCCGTCACTTTGAATTCGCCCACCTGAACTGTCTCGCCTTTTTCAATATATTTTTTGCTGGTGTATAATTTTTCGGTCACAGCATAACTTCGCTGAATTCCTTCATGTACCTTTCGGGTAGTGTAAACCGGAACGAGGTGCTTTTCTCCAATTGGACCTATCGCTTTTATATGATCTGCATGGTCGTGGGTTACAAAAACTCCCCAGATATTTTCAAAATCAAGACCCAGATTGCGAAGATTTTTACGAATTGTACGAACTCCAATGCCGGCATCTATTAATAATCCGGTCGATGCATTGCCAATAAAATAACAATTCCCGCTACTCCCACTTCCGAAACTTTGAAACCTCAGTCTATCCATTTTGTATTTTTAAGTTCACAAAATTAACCCTAAAAACGGAAGTTAGACTACAAATAATCGGAAATAACGTTAAGTGATTATAAATGAAATGATAAACCTCTATTTACCAATTATATAAATCATTCATTAAATTCGTTTTTCAAGATAAAAATGTAGATATAGAACGATAAAAATTCTGATTTATTTCAGATTACGGAATTTTAGCTCAAGATTTTGTACTTCGTTCGATTTAGCAGAGAGAAGCTTTTTGAGTTCGATGTTTTTGTTTTCAAGTTCAATGATTTGTGGAGCTAATACAGCACGTTGCAACTGACTTTCGGACTCATTAAACTTGAAACGAAGGTCGGATAATTCCTTTTGTTTTGCTTTATAATCAGCATTCATTTTATAATATTCATTCCAAAGTTTAAGCGCATCAGGACATTTAAACTGATTAATGTTCGTGTAAACTGTCGAGTCATTCAGCACAAATTCAATTTGCTTATCGGACTCGGGAATCAGATTTTGATTGCCATTTAAATCTGTATTAATCTTATTCCCTGAGATTTTACGATACGACTTCAGTTGAGCAACATTCCGTAAATATTCTTTATCCTCGGTGCGGACAATATTTCGGGTTTCGTTTGGCACAAATTCGTAAATCATCACTTTGCCCGAAGGTTGATTCCGGTCGGTAGCAAACCAGCCGGTTTTATTTTGCTCGTCAATCACCATCATATAATCATTTGCCGGCGAGTTGAACGGAAAACCGATATTTTCTGGTGCCAGATAGCTATTAGTAGAAGGATTAAAGCGTGTTACAAACAAATCATAACCACCTATTGAATTCTCACCATCCGATGCAAAATAAACCGTGACACCATCGAGCAGCAGAAAAGGATAATTTTCGTTAGCAGATGTATTGATTACATCCGAAATTGAACTTGGTTTTGACCAACCATCAAGCAGTTTGAAAGATGTAAAAATATTCATTTGTCCCTGAATAGAATCAGAGAAATACATACGATCCTGACGTTGAGTGAGGTATTTAATTCGGTCAGCCTTGCGGTGATGCGGCAAATTCAGATTTTCCTGACTCAAAGAACCTAACTCACTGTTGAACTTATAGAACTTCAGAAAATCAGTTTTATTTGTCTGAATACTATCGATAATGGAAATATCTTCCACTTTGGTAATTAACCTCGCAGCATTGGTCGATTTTTTGAGCTTTTTCTGAAATTCAGGTTGCTTTAAATCGGTTGAGTCCAATGTGGATATGAAATTTTGATATGCGGTAACCGATTCCTCGAACCGGTAAGCTTTGAAGTATAATTCACCCAGATACATGTCGCGAATCGGGAATTTTGTTCCACTCATTTCAAAATGCACAATAGCAGGTTCAGCATCTTTTAACTCGTAGCAACAACGGGCATAACGGTAATTATAAAGAGGATCGTTCGGTTTTTTGCGAAGCAGGTTTTCATATACAGCTTTCGCCTTGAAGTATTGCTTATTATTGAATAAGGTTTCGCCCTCATCGGTTTTACGCGCAAACACACTCACAGAAAGGATTACAGAGAATATAATTAGTATAAAACGCATTGAAATTGTGTTTCGAAAATTGAACTACAAAAATACAATTAAATCAGCAATTCTAACAACTCAGAAAAAAAATCCTGCAAGTAAATACTTGCAGGAAATTGACAATCCAATTCTTTAAATTTTGGAATTATAAGGTCTGATTACCTAAAAAATCTAATTTCCAAACTTAACTCCGGTAAAAGTTCTTTCAGCTGTTACTAAACCATTAGTTGTTCTAATAGTTATTTTAACTATGTGTTGACCATTAGGAACTGATGAAGTATTCAAAAATGATATTGTATAAGTATTAGTCATTGCACCTGTTACGGGAAGTTTATCCAAAGTTACACCTAAAAATGTTGATGGGACAAATAAAATTGTTCCACCAGTATATTTTGACATTAACCATGGTCTTTCTTGTTGAAGTGGACTCCACATTTGAGAACCGGTACTAAATAACGTAGAATCAGCACTGAAAACAGTATGAACAGTTCCTTGTGCTGTATTCCAATTTGATTGGTTTTTTAAAAAATCAACTGACCAATCCGTTTTATTATTTGGTTGGTTGGGTTCATCAGTAAAATTTACATAAATTCTATTAGCACCTGTTCTAAATGAAAACAACTTATCAGCAAATCTTAATGCCTGAACTCCACATTCACCGATACAATTAGCATAACTTGTCGTAGCAGCATTTTGGAGAATTGTAGCATTTGAACCTGAATAATTCATAGTACGACCAGTTCCAGTTACTCCCGTACGATTCAAAAATTGATATATAGTTGTCTGATTTGTAAGGTCAACACCTCCATTAACAGATCCAGTTTCTGAATAACCAACACAACCAAATTTAAGATCTAACCCCTGTTGTGCTAATTTTGATGACCATTTTACAATGTCATTGGCAACAGAATCTGCTTCTTGATCCATACTCCCTGAATTATCAACTAGAAACACCATATCAGCTTTAACAGTATTTCCAGTTCCTGAATTATTTACAACTAAAATACCTTTAGGCGTATTATCTACTTCTATCCAGATATTTTGATTTGATTGAGTAGTTCCAAATAGCTTTAACCATGCCTGAGTATTCGGATCATTAATACCTGTAAGATCAACGTATACAATATCGTTAAATCCTTGTTTTGTATAGAACAACAGATTTGGGATTATTGAATTTGTCGTTGACACAGTTGGATTGGTTTGAGCCAAAGCATCAGACGGTATATTACCATTAAGTGGTACAATCACAAATGGGTCAGGCTCACCAAGATAACCACTTGTTTTAGTACATGAAGACAAAAGTCCAAATACCAAAACAGTAAATAATGAAAACACTATTTTATTCATAATAATTAGAATATTTTTTATAGTTTAAAAATAAAACATTATATATAGTTTACTAGCAAAGTTACCCGTACCAAAAACAAGTTCATTATCACCAGGAGATGTGAGAAATTCTCTTTTTTCAATTTCGTTTGTATAGACGTTTAATCCTTCTCTCACCTGATAAGATGAACTACCAAATCTGTAGTAACACATCAGATTAACTTCTGTTCCAATAGCAAACTTTGGGCTAATAAAATATTCCACACCTGCATTAAACATAGCACCTGTATAATAGATATCACCATAATATTTTTCAACAGTTCTATAACCTGCTGCATCAAAAGCAGGCATAATTGAAGAATAAGTTGGTCTACTATTAACCAGAGTCAAAGCATTACCGTACTGGTATGTTTCTTTTCTAGTTTGATAAGCAAACATAAGGTCAGCTCCGAATAGACCTTGAATACGGTTTTTTCCAATGCGATATTCACCTCCTAAAGTAAATGAACCACCGGAACTAAAGTTATTAATACAATCAATCACTTTTTCATTCGAGAGTGGATTTGTAACTAATAATACATCAGACAAAACATACTCTCGTTGATTAAGACTATGAGTCATTACTCCTAGATTTGCCCTTAGAGCAATATTGTCTGAAATAAGATATTTACCCATAACAGAGACATCCGGTTTTGGAGCAAAATCAAGATTAGTAACACTTCCACCAATAGCTCCTAAAGAATTTGCTGTTCCATTCGTTCCAGTACCATTAAAAGAATTCCCAATAAATTTCATTACCGGAGAAATATCAACTCCAACTGAGATATCACCTTTCTTGGGTAAATATTGTTTTTGATTACTTTTCGGACTGGTTTTATCATCAACAACATCTTGTGCTTCTACACTCCAGAAGGAGAGTAGAAGACAGAAAATTATTCCTATATTTTTTTTCATTTCCTATATTTTTGTTAGATTATTTCCATAAATAGCCACTCCAACCTGTTGGTATTGTAGTAGGTGTAAATAACATTTTACAATCATTAACTGTACATGTTGTTCCATCTACAATTGCACACGCTGATGGTGCAATAGTAACTGTATAACTTCCTTGTATAGAAATTGCTGAAGAATTTATATCACTATAGTGTATAAAGTTTGACACTTTTGCAATAGAAGAACTTAACCCGATGGTTAAAGTATTGCTGACTGTTGGTTCGATAATATAATCTACTGGAAATATTAAACTGTATTGACCCACACTATTTGTTATGCCTAATAATGATTTTCCTCCAACAGTGATTATGAATGGTTGATTTGAAGCATTTGCCCAAGTTGCAACTTGCCATGCTGTAGGTTTAGTAAGATCTGGAGATCCCTCAACTGCTTTTTTAATTGCTCCAGTAATGCTAACATTTCCCTTTGTTCCAATTATCTGATGCCAACCAAACAAGTTAGTATACCAATCTTTAACAACACTTACATCTACCGGTGTAAATACACGATATAAATTATCAAGATTATATGATGATGTAAATTCATTTACTGCAAGTACTTTATTTGTAATATCATAATAACTGGTTTTATACCATCCATTTAGTTGAGTACTTGTTCCATCTGACATATAATGAGTATAATTAGTGATTCCAAAAGATTCTACATCTACACTAATATTTATAGGCATGTTGCTTTTTGGTGTCATAATTGGCAATGTATATTTCCCTGTATTATCAGTTGCTACAATATATGTTTGAGTCGTATAACCTGTACCATAATTGACTGTAACTCCAACGGTTTTTCCAGCAATTGGACTGTAATCTCCAACAAGATATGATTTTTCATTGGCAGCTAGAATATTACCTGTCAAGGTTATTGGATAATTGTAAACAGATGGATTTAACTGAATCCAACCAACTAAATTTGCTTGCCAGGTTGATGGTCTGGAGGCAGGATAAAAGAACATTGAATTAGATCCTATATTATAACTAATTTCCTGACTTAAATCTTTTTCGGTTGTTATCGTTATAGGATCGCAATAGTAATAACCTGTCAATGTTTTCTGTTCAGAAGAAGTTGCAAAATGTAGATAATCGAATGCAAGAAATCCAATTGGTGTAAATGTGGCAGTTAGAGCATTTTTTCTCGAAACTACAGGAATTCTTATAATATACTTGCCTGTTTGGTCAACAGTAGTTCCAAATTGAAAACTACCTCCAAGTTCAGGATAATCTACTGTTATTTCGACACTTTTTCCAACTGCACTTTTAAAGCTACCATCTCTAAAACCTTTTTCATAAGCAAGGTTAAGGTTTCCTTCGAATAAAATATAATCGTTGTAAGTGTTTGGAATTGCAACTGGAGTAAAGTTATAATTCAAATTCTCTACGGAAATGCTACCATTTGAGAGTGCTATATCTTTTGTAAATGAAAATACAGCATCTTCAGTCTTGAAAACTGGTGTGTTTAGATTTATTTTATTGTCATAAACTTGTCTTTTGGAAATAAACTGTTCCAATCTTAAAGTAGCATTGGTTATACCTTGAACTTTAACAGGTACGGTAAATTTATAGTTACCTGCTGTGTCAATTACAGCTGAATAGGTTATTACTCCAACTGAACCAGGCTTGTATTCAGAAGTTTGAACGTCTAAATAAATTGTTTTTCCCTTTGCATTTACTCGTTTGTCAACAATATACTTAAAGTCAATAAAATCTTGTCCCTGACTGTAATATACATTACCTTGAATTGTAGCTTTTGTTTTAAAGTTGTCTGTAGTCAGACCCTCATCTTTGTTTTGACATCCTATAAATAGAATTCCCATAACAGCACTGATAATAAGCAATTTAAATTTTTTCATAAAGATTGAATTATTTGTTTTTACTATTTTTTGTTTTTATTCATCATCTTTGTTTATAGTTTTGTAGCGGTAACCTGAACATTAAATGTTGATGTGATACTACTTTCTTGATAAGAGAATGACAACACTTCTCCTGTTAATGTTCCAGATCCACGAAATCCTTTATCTTCTAATGTCTGTTGAGGTATAGTTAGCTTATTTCCAGACACTTCACCCTTAATCACACAATTGATACCATATCCTGCAAAATTCGATATTAAGATTAAATCAGATGTTTGTGAAGATTTAGAAACAACTATATAATAGTGTCTCTGGTATGATGTTCCGCTTACACTATAAGTTTCATTTACATCATAAGTTGATATAAATGAGTCTCTAATATCAATAATAACTTCGTCTTTTGTGCAACTTACTAATATAAAAGTTAGTAACACAAACACATAAAAATAATTTTTCTTCATATTGTTCAGTATATACATTTCGCCTACTCTTTAAGCTTTTCGGCTTCCGCTTATATCAGTTTATTTTTTCAATATTTTTTTCTCAACAGACCCTTCGTTTGTATCAATTTTTACTAAATAAAACCCTTTTGGGAATTCGGAAACAGAAATGTTTTCATTATCAGTAATTCTTTTTGAAAGTAACTCCCTACCATTCAAATCTGAAAGTAAAATAGTTGATAAACCATTAATACCTTCAATTCTTAACACTTCAATTACAGGATTTGGATAAATCTTTATACTTTCTTCTAATAGGGTTGGTATTGCTGTAGTCGTTTCAACAATATTGGTGAAATCCTTCCACTGAAAAGCTGCTTGATAAAGTGCTTTTGAACCTTTTGGAACATAGAGCGTGCAAGTGGTTTTGTTTACATTAGAAAACACCGTATAAAGCGTACTTAAGATTACAGGAGTACTACGTAAAGCATAGATTGAGCTTAAACCCGTACAGCCATTGAAAACACTATTATCAATGTTATTCACAGATGAAGTCATTGTAACTGAGTTCAAACCTACACACCCAAAAAATGAAGTTTTTCCTATACTACTTGAAGCAACTGTAGCTGTTTTTAATCCTGTACATTTGTAGAATGACGCTTCTCCAATATAATCAACTGTTGATGGAATATTTACTGCGGTCAAGCTCTTGCACAATTCAAAAGCACCTGCTTCGATAGACTTTACTGTTGGATTAATTGTTATTGCATTTAAAACTGTACAACTATCAAATGCTGAAACATCTATTTTAGCTGCCGAGACATTGGCTGATTTTAATTGCTGGCAATCCCAGAAAACTCCTTCATCCAATAATGTAACTGTAGATGGAATAGTTACATTGTTTATGCTTGTTCGGGAAAAAGTGTAAGGCTTAATTTCATTGATAGAGGCTGGTATATCGATAGCTGTTAATGAAGAGCAGTAAAAAAAAGCATATTCTCCAATTTTTGTAATTGTATTTGGTAAAATAAATCCATTTAAATTTCTACATCCCAAAAATGCATTATCGCCAATGGCTGTAATGCTTCCTGGAAAGATTATTGAGGTTAGCCCTGTTTTTAAAACCTGAGTTATGGGATTCCAAAATGCACATTGTGGAATTGCATTTGAAACATATGTTTTTACAACTCCGGTAGTATCTGTTCCTCCATTGCCTGTATATGAATTTATGGTTGAACCGCTTAAATCCAAAACGGATAAATAGGTGATATTATCCCGTAATGTTTTAAAATCGCGGGCATCGATAGTTCCTTTTATGGTTAGATTAGTAACCGTACTTCGTTCTGTTGAAGTTAAAGCAGCATATAAACCACCTGCAGTAATCGTAACTGTCTTGGAAACAATTTCCTTATTTTGTTTTACCTTATTAATATTATCAATTGAATATAAATTTGGATGAAGTTTTTTTAACTTAGGTCTAAAACTAGTATTCCCTAAATCAATTTTAGATAAATTCGGAACTTGTGCTGTAGTATGTAACACTAAGCACATCATTAATTGGATTAAGATTTGTTTTTTCATTTTTTTTGTATTTTTCGTTTAATCTAAAGCTTTTGGACTTCCACTAACTATTTAATTTATGACCTTGGGGGTCCGTTTATGTAGTAAAAAAGAAGAAAGCTTATTACCATATACCTTTTTTTGATATTAGTTCAAATTTCCTAACCCTGCACTTTCATTATAAAAATGAACTATAATTAGCATCTTATCTATTGAAATTGACGTTGGATATGTTTTTATCAAAAAAACTCCATCTTTATTTGGATAAAGTGCAGTAAAAATATTTGCCTTTTCAGAACAGATGGCCGAAAATTCATTTCCATCTCCTTCTTTATATGGAGATTTAAATTCATAAGAGGAAACATATTTAACTCCATAAATTCTCTGTATTTCTTCTGAAATTTGTATTAAATCATTTTTTAAAATTTCCCACGATGGATATGACTTATTGTTATCGTATCCAAGATATACTGCTACCCAACCAATGAATTTATTTTGTTTGCTTGGTGTTAATTGCACAGTTGCTGTTCTGTTTAGAAATTGCCCTTTCAAGATATATTGATCATTATCCACTATTTCAAATCCTTTTTGAGCAAAACGTTGCATAGCTATTTGTACGGAACAATTAACATCAATATCCATAACAATACATTTATCATTGATTTTAGTTTTATGTGATTTTGTATTCATACCATATAATCCAAAACACAGCAATGAAATTATTAGCGATGAAAAAAATATTCTTTTCATAAATTGTTTGTTTATTTTTTGCCTACACTCCAGCTTTCGGTTTGTCACTTTAACAATTAAAAGAGTGAGACTAAACGAAAGTGGATTTTATTCGTTAATTTTTATATTATCCAGTTATTTATATTTTTAAGGGTTTATGTCTTTAATCCGAATTTTACAACAGGTTAACTATAATTTATAAGTTATACAGATGCGCTTATTTAACCGTTCTACTTTTAAAACCGGCATTACCTCCAAATTCATAATTAATTCCAATACTAAAACTATATATAGAATACTCAGTATGTTCAAAACTTGTGTCATGATACCAAGTTGAATTATAATTGCGATAATAATCATAAGAAATTCTATATTGGGAAAAACCAGGCAGAACAGAAACACCAACAAAAGTGGAAAAGCGTCCTTTACTTTTTTCATTATAAAATGTAGTTCCAATTTTAGCCCTTGGTAAAAAAAATCCATAAGATGTTCCCAACGATAATGAAATATACGGAATTACTTTTTCTTCTTTATATATATTTAAATGAGGAATTTTAGTACTCAAATTTTGTAAATTATATTTTAACTCAATAAAAAAAGGAAATCCATCCAAATGAGATTCTTCGGTTGTTTTAATATTCTTTTGAACATCACCTTCAAGATGATTATATGGAGTATAATAATTTAACACATTATCATGCTCATCATTTAAGTAAGGAATGCTTAAACCAAGCCCTATAAAAAGACTAGGATTCAATTGGATACCTAAAGGAACAACTGAGAGTAATCCACATGGTACAATTCCAATTTCGGCGGATGTTTCAATATAAGCTCGATAACTTACAAAATACTCTGTCTGAACATTTAATAGCGAACTTCTTTTTAAACCTTGTTGATTATTTTGATATATCTGGGAAAAAGTAGTATTTGCAAAACAAAAACTTATAGTAAGCAAAAAAAACATTTTTAATTTCATATTTATTTGTGATTATTTTATTAATACTGTTGTTTTAGTTTCCTGAGCATTTAGAGTTCCTGTTGCATTTTTATCAATAATACTGTATAATGATACCATCCATGTGTCAGTCGAAGTTGCATTTCTAAAATTGATATATCTTGCGGGATAACCTGATATAGTTATTCTCATTCGACCTTCAGGGGTTGTATTTACGTCTGTTAAGGATGCAATTATAGCATCTGCTTTATATTTTTTTAATATTAACGACATTGCTTGTTTCTTATATTCCGAAACCCATGATTCCATTTGACCCGGAGCAATACTTGCAATCAAAATAGGAAAATCTACAGAGTCACAAACAGACGTTTGAGTAATTACTTTTAAATCTGCTAATAGAGGGGTTATTATAACACCTTGCCGAGGTTCAAAATCTCTTGATTCAGTAGAATGATAATTTATCCTCGTGTTTTGACAATAGGTTTTGCCTATTAAAACACACACAAAAATTGAAACGAATAAATAAGTTTTTTTCATTTATAATATGTTAGTTATTCTCGCCTACTCTTTTCAGCTTTTCGGCTTCCGCTATTTATTTTAATTCTTTAAACAACGAACTGATAAGCCGGAATATCTTTCTACCATATTCCCTAAGCATTGAGTATTATTATAACTCATATATATAAGCCATGACATACTACTTGAATAAACGGAACTAGACCACCAGTGACCATAAGAACTTGCATGAAGAAAACCTGATGGTCCATTAAGTCCCCCTGGCAATGAAGAAAAACCGGTCGAGTTTGAAGCACCTGTATTAGGGCTAGTCCAATATGTAAGGGATTTTAATTTTCCACCTGCAATAGTATAACCGCCCAAATAATTTATTAGAGTATTCCATTCATCATAGGTAGGTATATGCCATCCTTTGGGTGCTAATTTCCCTGAGTTAACAGCATACCAATTATACAAATGACCATATTTATCACCATAAGTAGCTGAATTATTGTAGTCACAGTAAGCTCCATTAATTAGATTTCCCCAACCTGTAGTTACATTAGGTATTAGGTTTCCATCATTATAATGAGTTGTTCTAAGATTCTCAATCATCCATGTTTGAGTTCCGATAGTTACTGTATGATATATATTACCGTCAAAATCTGTCAATGGAGTAGCAGCAAATTTGACACTATCAATTGAGTTAACAGCAATTTTGATTATCATTCCTGTATTTTGATGTACATACATCGTATCCTGTGCCTTTGTAGAAAGAACAAATGCAATTAACACTACTAAAACTGTCATTGAAAGTTTCATTTCTATTATTCTTTAATAAATTTGTAATTAATAAATTTGTTATCTGTATAGCATTGAAGAATATACAATCCTTGTTGTAAGTATTTAATTGGCAGTACTATGTGATTATCGCCTATTTTAGAAAAAAGTATTTGCTTATAAATAAGTCGACCTTGTTTATCAATAATCTGTAATTTCAATTCATCTGTAATTTCAGATTTATAATCAATATTTAATATGTCAATTACGGGATTTGGATAAAGCAATAAATTATTTTTTTTATCATCGATTGTTGAAATACGTGTTGAAATACTATTTATAAAAAATAAATCAGCAATATTTGACAAAAGGAATACATTTTTAATACTGCCTTTCTTCTGGATTATGATATTTCCTGATGAAAAAGTAAACTTGTCAATTTCTGAAATATTATAATAAGTTTTTGTTCCGGATATTTCACTAACAGACAATGTATGTTGAGAGTACAAATTTGATATACTTAGACAAAGCAGTAATATGGTTTTAATTTTATTTTGTGACATCTTTTTAAAATTCTCTATTTATAATATGTTTCTCTGCTAACTGTTTTTGCTTAAGCGAAAATAATAAACTAAGAAAAAATCAGAATAATTTATTGTCCGATTCCCGATACTAAAAAAGTCGACATTTTAAATCAATGGGAATAGTGGTCGTCATATTCATTGTTGAATCACTTACTTGTTTTCCGAGAATTTCATTCAACCCTGTTTTAAGAATTAATCTCATATGATACATTAGCAATAGTACCTTTTACTTTACAATTACATTTTTAAAAGTTCTCATAAATTGTTTTATAATTTGCTTATTCTCATGCTTTTCGGATATTGTCTTTTTCTTTCTTCAATTCCTGACAAGGACTTAGTCCGCTGTCAGATTATTCTTTATCAATCCTATTAGCAATCGGCAGGTCTCTAACAGCTGTTGAGTTTCAAATAAATCAATTCGTTTACACCCCTGATTTTCTATCGTGTGCTTTTTTCTTATTCTCTGCCCGTGTGCCCGATGCTTTCACGGTACTGAGTGAATTGACTATAAGTTCGTTGATGGATGCAATAAGTGTTGTTACATCTTCGGATGGAGCAGAGATTTCCTGTAAACTAATAATTTGGAAAAGAGCTTTAAGTGCAGCAACTAATTCGGGTCGACTTTCGGCTACTGTAGGTTCATTGTTTCCTGATGCTGATTCTACTACTTGTTTCGAAGCTGTTTCATAATCCCTTTGAGCTTGTTCCAACTCTTCCATCAACTCCGTACCGGCTATTAAAATAAGCTGGGCAGCATGTTTGGTTTTAATTTCGGAGATAATATTATTCAGCGCAGCGGTACGTGCTTTTTGACCCAGGGTTTGTATAGTCCAGGTATGTTTCCGAATAGTGGCTACTATTTCAATTCCGGCAGTCTGTACACCTTCTTTTCGGCGGGTAGTAGCCGATTCGGCAGCATTGCGAAAAGTCATAAAAGCATCAATACGTATTTTGTCCTGTTCCGATTGTGTTTTCACTAAAGGATTTTTCGATTCGCGCTCCAATGCACTCTGAAATGAAGCTAATCTGGTTTTTGCATTGTCGAGAAACGGTTCCAACACTGCGATACTTGCTTTTTTGGTCTCAACTAATGTAAATGCGTTTTTTCCGAAGGTAAACAATTCTTTACTTGGGAATAAAGAGAAATTTAAAGTACTAATCATGTTGTAAAGTATTAAGTGTGAATATTTTATTTATGTTTGTATATTTTCAAATCAATGTATCAGATTTTTTAGTCATGTTTCAATAGCTAACCATTATTATCAAAAAAATAATACTATCTATTTTTTGTTTATTGAGTGTTTCAATTTATTTTTGCTTTCAAATTATTTCCAAATATGACCCTCAATTTTCTTTTGCTTTTGTATTTATTCTGAACTATAGTCATAATAATTTGAAATTCTGATTCTGATTCATTTCGCAATCATCAATAATTTGGTAAAACCGTTTGGATTTTTATCGATAACTTCAAAAAAATCAAACAAACGAAAATTTTCATTCGGTGTCTTTCAAATTTCTGCCGATTGTGTTTTGTTTCAATTTATTTCTTCCAGAAATCTGAAAATGTTTCTTTTCTTTTGATTCGTCATAAAGAGATCTCACGACCTCTCCATGACATCAAAAAAAAATTCAAAACTTGACTAAGAAAAACAAAAAGTATGTATCAAACAGAAAATTTATGAACACTACCGTTTGAGATATTTTTACATAAAAAAAACAGTCGCAAAGATATGTTTCTGCGGCTGTTTTCATTTGTACAAATCGTACGAACAATGTGTAAATTGTAAAGAATTGCGGTTCAATTCGTAAAAATTGAAAGCAATTAAGGTATTTGACTGAATAAAAGAGCTAGAATGGGGTTAGAAAAAAGTTTCCCGAAAATGACCGGGTGTATTGTTTGTAACATCTTTGAAAACCCGGATAAATGAATGTAGCGACCCGAAACCGGCTTGCTCGGCAATATGGTCGAGCGAAAAGTTATTGTTTTCTTCGTTCGTCAACAATTTCTTTGCTTCTTCAACTCTATAAGAGTTTACAAAAGTACTGAACGAACAGCCATATTCGTTATTGATAAAAGAGGAAATATAAGTTCTGTTGGTATTTAATTTTGAAGCAATATCAGAGATTTTCAAATCCTTATTTTTATAAACCTTCTCCTTTTCAAATAGTTTTTCGAGTTTGGATTTAATTTTCTTATTAGTTGGATTCTCGGTTTCAATTTCAGGCAATGTAACGGAATCTGTTTCAAGCATTACAACCGTGTGGTTTTGCATATAGCCCAGATAGCCTAATACAAATAAAAACAGGCTGTATCCTAAACCGGTAAATAAAAGTAATAAGGGATATTTATCAAAAAAAGATCGACCTAAAAAGTTTGTAACCATAGAGAAAAGCGATGTTACAACAAACGAATACAAAATAATTTTAGGCCACTCCAGTGTCTTATCTTCCTGATTAGAGTAGAAATTGGCTATATTTTCATTATAATCGGCAATAAATACCCTGATTTTCAGGAATGAAAAAATAATCTGAAAGAAATACAGCAGTTGAAGTGCATAGCATAAAACTAATTGAGTTTTTATTAATATATGGGAGCCCTGCCATTGTCCATCTCCATACAAGTATTTATTAATATACAAGGTTTTCAATGCCGGATTCATTAACCAGTAGCATACATAAGTAGCAATAAGCATTGCAAATGCAGGAAAAAGCAATTTCAAATCGTTGAAATCAATCTTCGACCGAAAAGTCAGAATTTTCATGTACCAGTGATAGATAGGGAAAATCGACAGTGAACCAAAAATAAAAATCAAATCGAAATGAAGGTAAATACTTTTCAGGTGGTGGTAATATATAACATGCGACAGAAATATCAGGGACACAGTGAACATGAACAAGCCCAGAAATAATCGGGCTCGATTAGTCCTTGATGATATTATCAGCATAAGTGCCCATGCGAATGACAAAAACATGGGAGTATATAAGGCGAAATCTACTAACATTATTGACAGTTGATAATTGACAGTTGATAATTGATAGTTGATAATTGATAGTTGATAATTGATAGTTGACAGTTGATAGTCTATTTTTAATAAGAATAGTTTTTAACTATAAACTGTCAACTATAAACTGATTAAATCACTTCTACTCTTTCCAGCAAACTCTTCATGTAATTTCGTGAGATAGTAAGTTTATCGGCCATGGTAACATTGGCAGAAATGCGACATAAATTCCTTTCAATTTTATTCAAAAAGTCCAGATTAATAATAATTTGCTGATTAATGCGAACAAATTTCAGGGAATAATTTAAAATATCGTCAGCATTGGTATTTCGTTTTAATTGGAGGGTACTTTCGTCGGTTAAGGTAACTTCCCAAAGCCTCCTCTCTTTAATATATTCAAAACATACTATTTGTTCTAAATCCATCAGTTGAAATCCATGTGCAGTAGCCACCATAAATGTACGTTGATTTTGGAATATTTGAAAAATAGCCTGATGAGTTGCATGTAAAGCTTTAAACATTTCTTCAGGCAAATGCGGATGATGTGAGATATTATTCTCTACTGAATGTTCTGAATATGCAGAACCTGAATTATTTTCTACTTGTTCAAGAGAATTTATTTCAAGAATTTTGCCGGGTTTATTAGTCTGTCTGGTAACGACCTCCAACCATTCAGTTTGTGAAACAGGTATGACAAAACGGTAATCTTTCTTATTCATATTCAGGAAAATTTTTGCGTTGTCAAAGTTAATATAATAAACAATATCAACCAACAGGCTTTAATTCAAGATTTCTAATTTAGTAAAATTTATAGAATATGTGGCAAATAACGTGACTATGTGGTTAAAAATAGAGATTGCATTATCCATAAAATTGAATTCATTTCAAACAAGATGAGCAAATAAGAGTATATACAATACCAATTTGAAATTAAAAATGGGAAATTGCGAATAAATCTCAATATTCATTTGTTCAAACCGAACCAAAATTGATTAATCGTTTGTAATCAAAATTATGACAATAGTACTCAAAACAAAAATCCCCGCAAGTGACTTACGGGGACTGAAGTATTGTTTTGATTTATTGCTTACATGATGAACAATTTATAACCTTTCCCATGATAATTGATGATATTTATCCGGCTATCATCTTTTAATAATACGCGGAGTTTACACAAATAAACATCCATGCTTCTACCTGCATAATAAGAATTATCATTCCAAATAGTATTAAGCATATACGATCGGACTAATAACTCATTCAGGTTTGCTGCCAAAAGACCAAGTAATTGTGTTTCCTTAACGGTAAGCCGTTTTTTTACACCATTCAACGTAAGTGATCTTCTTAAAACATTTAATTCATAGAAACCTATTTGATAATTTTCTTTTTCATATACTGCCTGTAATTCCTTCGAATAACTCTTAATGTTTTTAATATCTTTGGGTATTTCATTTAAATCTAAATCAGCCGCAGAATAGAAATCGATTTTTTTCAACGAGTTTTTCAGTATTTTCAAACGTATTGAATTGCTCTTGAATACTCCATTCAGATCAGAAATTTCTTGTTTTTGTCTATCTATTTCAGATTTTAACAAATCAATTTGTTCAATTATTTCTTCTTTTGTCATAATATTTGTTTTATGTGATTCATTTTAAATTCGTTTGCAAAACTAATATTATTTTTTCAATAATTTATTCTCAATTGTAAAATAATTTGAACTTATTTTAATGATATATACACCCTTTGCCAATCCACCAATGTAAATACTTTCCTGATTATTGACTTCTTTCGTGATTAAAACACGTCCGTTTAAATCAGACAAAGTAACATCAAAATTGCCGACAATACCATCTATTTTTAAATAATCACCAACAGGATTTGGTTCGAAATTTATTTTATTTTCAAAATTGATTGGATTATTTATGTCTGTCAATGATTCAACCGTATTTGTGAAGTCTTTCCAACTCGTGGCAGCCTGATAAAGCCCTTTTGAACCAATCGGAACGTACAGTGTACAATTCGTTTTATTCACGTTGTAAAACACACTGGGCGATGAAGTCAAATTAACGGGTGAAGCCGGACTGGCATAAATCGAAGTCAGCGCATTACAATAGGCAAAAGCCGAAGTACCGATATGGGATGTGATTGATGGAATAGTTACTGAATTAAGTTTCATGCAGGCATAAAATGAATATCCTCCAAAATAGGATACTGTTTCAGGAATGGAAATACCCGTAAGACCCGAACAATAGAAAAACGCACAAGTATCAATCTTACTTACATTTTGTGGAATCATTATGTTTGTAAGTTTGGCACAACGAATAAATGCACTTTCTCGAATTTTGTTTACGGTTACCGGAATAGTGTAATTTCCCGATTTTCCTGAAGGACAAACAATAAGTTCGGTCTGATTTTTATTGAATAACACTCCATCAGCAACCGAAAAATAGGGTTGACTGGTTTCGGCAATAAATGAACTCAATAGATTATTGTAACCAAAACCGCGGCTCTCAATCGTTGTAAGATTATTCGGAATTGTGATGGTTGTCAGCAAATTACAACCATAAAAAGCATTGGAGCCTATAGTCTGTACATTAGACTGAATGAGATAAGTGCCCGACCTTCCACAAGGCAGATAAACCAACTTTGTCAGGTCCTTATTATATAATACACCATCCGGAGATGAGTAATTAGGGTTAGCCGGATCAACAACAAAATAATTATGGTTAGTACAATAGCCAAATGGGCGGAAACCTATATTTGTAAGGGTTGCCGGTAAATTAAATGTAGCCACACTGTTGCAATACATCAAAGCAAAATCTCCCAAACTTACTAACGAAGTTGAAAGTTTGAAATCAGTAATAGATGTACAATTGTAAAATGCATATGTTTCAATGGAAGTGACTGAGTTCGGAATAATTAAAACCCCGGAAAGTCCTGTGCAACCATAAAATGCATATTGAGCAACAGAAGTAAGTGTTGATGGAAAAACTATAGTTTTCAAAACCGTTTTACCTAAACTGGTTGATGAACTATAAAATGCATATGCCGGAATAGTATTGACTGCATAATTATAACTGCCCGAATAAGTAGCATCAGAACCTATATAACCTGTAATAACGGCATCTGACAAATCTACCGAAGCCAGTAAAGGCATATTATCGCGCATGGTTTTAAAATCACGTGCATCGAGACTGCCTACTATTTTAAAGGTTGTAAGTGAAGCTAAATTTGCAGAACCAAGAATGGTGGATAAACTTCCAGGTGAAGCATAAACCTGATTTACAGTTCCGGTGGTAGTTCCGCTTCCTGTCAAAGCCGGTGAAAGGTAGCTGTTTATCGAAGTATTGCATTCAAACACAGCCGCGCAGTATTTCGTTCCGGGAACAAGTCCGGTAACCATCACTGAGTTTCCTGTACCGGTATAAACCACATAATCCCACAAACCAAGCTGGGTACCGCTTCCATAAACTGAATTGGCTGTATAGTTTGTCCCGGTCGGAATATCAGTAATTGTATTATAAACTTTCAATAATACGATAACTGACTTTCCGTTACCACGTGTCCAGTTTAATGTCATCGAATTATCAGCAACATTAGTGAATGTAAGGTTTGTAGCCTGTACGGTTGGAGCTACTTCTACAATTCCCGGCTGATATACATTAATAACCTGGGATTGCACACCCGACGCAGAAATAGTTATCGTGGCATTTCTTCCCAATGTTGTTCCGTTTGAACTTGCATTAATTGTCAGGGTATTATTGCCGGTTCCTGAAGTTGGTGTTACTGTAACCCAGGATTGACCTGAAGAAGCAGTCCAGTTTGTATTAGAAATTATATTCACAGTTGTTGAACCACCGGATGCAGGAAAATTAACCGACAGATTTGAAAGTATTAACCCCGGTGCTTCAGAAATATTGCTGAAAGCTGACCATTGATTTGAAGAAGCATAAAGTGATTTCGAATTATACAACACATTCAACACACAAGAAGATTTATTTACTCCAAGAAATATATCTGTTGAAGCACTCAAATCAATTGGAGTTACTGAGTTAGCATTAATTGAAGTCAATCCGCTGCAATAAGCAAAAGCCGTACTGCCAACAGAAGTAATTGATGCCGGAATTGTCACTGAAGTCAATTTTGAACAAGTAATAAAAGCACTTTCACGAATATTCGACACTGTTCCCGGAATAGTGTAACTGCCCGATTTTCCGGATGGACAAACTATTAGTTCTGTTTCTTTTTTATTGAATAACACGCCATCAATTGCTATGAAGTTTAGTTGGTCTGTTACAGTCACAAAACTCGCTAACAGCGGATTAAAACAAAAAGCGTGGCTTTCAATGGTAGTCAGACTATTTGGTATCGTCACCGAAGTAAGCTGATTGCAACCGTAAAAAGCATTGTATCCTACAGTCAGAACCGTTGCTGGAATACCATAAGCACCAGATTTTCCGGATGGGAAACACAAAAGCCGGGTTTGATCTTTATTAAAAAGCACACCATCCAAAACTGAATAACTAAGATTTGCTGCATCAATCACAAACTGAGTATTTGCGCTGCATGAACCAAATGATAAAGTACCAATTGAACTTAACGAAGCAGGTAGTGTGAAAGTTGAAACTCCATTGCATAAATAAAATGCATAATCACCTATACTTATCAGTGTTGTCGAGAGTTTGAAATCAAAAATTCCCGAACAATTATTGAAAGCATAATTTTCAATCGAATTAACCTGATTTGGTATAGTTAAAGTCCCGGTAAGACCTGTGCAACCATACAATGCATAAGCACAGATGGTATTTATACCGGAAGGTAATTTCAGATTTTTCAAACCTGTTTTTCCAAGATTTGTAGTTGAACTTGAGAATGCATAAGCAGGAACAGCGTTCTCGGGATAACTGAAAGTGCCATTGTTAGTGCCGTCCGGTCCGATATAAGGTGAAATGCTCACATCCGTCAAATCGAGTGAAGACAGTTGCGGCATATTATCGCGCATAGTTTTGAAATCGCGGGCATCTATCGAACCCGTGAGTTTCAGTGTTGTCCCTGTTGATAAATTTGATGTTCCGAGAATAATTGCCAGATTGCCGGCAGAAGCATACACGAAATTTACTGCTCCGGTTGTAGATGCATTTCCGGTCAATGCAGGAGTCATATATACATTCGGATTGAAATTATATTCAATCACAGCTGCACAATATTTTGTTCCTGCTACAAGTCCGGTAACTGTTACAGATGTACCTGAACCAATGTAAACCGCGTAATCCCACTGACCAAGCTGGCTTCCGTTTCCAAAAACTGAGCTGGCTGTATAAGTTCCGCCACCGGGAACATCAGAAACATTGTTATAAGCTTTCAACAATACCAAAACCGATTTTCCGTTACCACGATTCCAATTCAGCGTCATTGAATTGTCAGAGACATTTGTGAAGGTCAGATTCGAAGCCTGAACAGTTGGAGCTAAGCCATCGGTTCCACCCATAAAGTCAAAAGTAATCGTTTTATTTACAGCATCTTCGGTAATAGACGTAATTGGTTTTGAAGTATTCGCACTTGCCCAAGATAAGGCTGAGGGAGTAGTGGTATCGGTAAATGAAGTTTTATTGGAACTTCCCGGAAAAGGTGCTAAAGCCGAATTGGTAGTTGCAAGGTCCGACAAAACAATTCCATTGGCAGCGGTAGAACCAGCCGGCACAACATAAAGCCCTTGATGACTTGAACTATTAATATTGTTTGCACTGAAATTTGACGTTACATAGTTTCCATCAACATGATACACCAACAAACCATTACCCAGATTAGCTCCATTAAAGCCTATTTTCTGGCGATTTTCAAGCAAATAATACTCATTAGCAGTTGCAGTATTGACCCGATAAAAGGCAGTATTGTCCTGATTTGAATTTTTTACGGTCAATGTTTGCGCAGTTGAAAGTGTGGTTGCAGTCGCCCAGTTATAAATATAACATTTAGTATAAGCATTGGGGTGTGCCGGTGTTATACCCCCATTTAACCACAATCCTATACCCTGTAAATCCCATTTCCCTGTTCCGGCATACTGACCTTCAGTAGCATAGTTTGTATCATAAAAGTCGGGAGCACCCAATACATGTCCAAACTCATGACAAATTACGCCGATTGGAGCAGTCGTAGTTCCTGTATTGCCTTTCAACTCACAGGAAGTAGAATATTTAGAGATTGTTTTTCCATTTTTTACTATAGGTGTTATCAAATTCCATGCATGAGCCCAGATAGTTTCTGCCGGCCCACCCGCTTCTTCGCCATAACCGGCATAAATAATATACACTCCGTCAACAGTTCCATCATTATCATTATCAAAATCGGCAAAATTTACGGCAGTTGAGCCTAAATTAATGGCTTCAGCAGCAAATTCGCGGTCTCTCAAATCATTTCCACTGGAATTATTTCCACCATAATATGCCATATTATTGGCTGTAGTAAATGGCCCTACAACTGTTACCGACAAATCAAGCTGATTATACGACGATTCCAGAAAATAATCACGAACACTACCGGTTGCAGCATTTTCACTGTAACCAATTTTATTAAACAGATTATCAAAATCTGTCTGAACTTTAGTGAATTTCTTATCCGGAAAATCCATCAGAATGCAAACCAGTTTGTGTGAGCCTTTTGTAGGAAAAACCTTCTGTATAGTACCCGATTCAGGGATTTTCCACATTTCCCTCATTCTAGAAACCTGTGACCGGCTGTACCTTAGGTGTCTGGAAATTGAGGATAATAACTTTGCATCCTCAATGGAACGTTCTCCCTGATTTTTGGCTTTAACTCCCGAAGGCAACAAATTTGTAGAATCCTTTAATAAGGCATATTCATAAATTCCTTTCGAGTTTAGCAGTACGGTAAAACCATCTTCTGTTTCAGCCCATTTTGCTTTTTCATCTCCTTTGAGGTAGATGCGGATTGTTGTCCCATCAGTCTGACTGTAGTTTATTAAACCCGGGAATGCAATTGATGCAGTAAGTTGATTCTGACTTAATGCTAAAAAAGCAATCAATAGTGTTATAAGTACTCTTTTAGAAATATTCATTGTAATTAGATTTAATGGTTGATTTGAAAATTTACAAACACGAAAGCGAACAATTATTTTACAAATTATCAAACTTTTCATTTTTAGAAAAAGGCGAGTAAAAATACAACTAACAAACGAATAATAAATAGATTATCTTTGAAATTCTGATTTTTTTACAAAAAATGTCCTACTAATCATACTTACTTGTTCTTAAACCCTACACAATATCTTATCATTTCTGTTTATTTTAAAATAATTCAGTAAGTTTGCAAAAAACAAATTAGAATGAAAAAAATTCTCCTCGTTACGCCACCACTGACACAATTAAACACCTCCTACCCTGCCACTTGTCATCTGACAGGTTTTTTGCATTCCCGTGGAATTGCAGCCGAGCAAATGGATTTGAGCATTGAGTTAATTCAGGAACTTTTTACCCGACAAAATTTGGAAGCAATTTTTCAGGAAGCATCACTTTTTAAACTCACAAAACAACATAAAATCATACTATCGCAAGCTGATTTTTATCTGCAAACAATCGAACCTGTAATTCAGTTTCTCAGTGGGCGCGACAGTTCTCTTGCTACCCGTTTCAGCAATCGTGATTTTTGGCCTGACAGCAAACGACTACCCGATGAAGATGAGTTGGAATGGGCTTTCGGACTGATAGGAAATCACGACAGGGCAACCCATCTTTGCTCTATTTTTCTGAAAAACATCAGTGAATTTATTCAACAAACAATTGATCCACATTTCGAACTGATTCGTTATGCTGAATCATTGTGTTTACGATTGCCCGAGTTTGAGCCTTTGGAATTGGAATTGCAAAAACCGCTTTCGCTGATTGATAAATTGATGCTGGAACTATTTTCAAAAAGGATTAGCGAAACCAAGCCCCAAATAGTTGGTTTCAGTGTTCCCTTCCCGGGAAATCTGTTTAGTGCATTACGATGTGCTCAATGGCTAAAAAAAGAATATCCAACCGTAAAAATCGTCATGGGTGGTGGCTATGTAAATACAGAATTGCGTAGTTTGACTGACCCGAAGGTGTTTGACTACATTGATTATTTCACTTTCGACGATGGTGAATTGCCCTTATTGCGACTAATGGAAGACGGTGAAATGATTCGCACACTTTTCCGCGACGAACAAGGTAATATTCAACGTGTAAACTTCGATAGTATCGAAAATATTCCTTTTGCTGAATGCGGAACACCTGATTATGAAGGGCTTTTGCAAAACAAATATATTAATTTCATAGAACTCACCAATCCGATGCATGCCTTGTGGAGTAACGGACGTTGGAATAAAATAATACTGGCACACGGTTGTTACTGGGGAAAATGTGCATTTTGCGATGGTACGCTGGATTATATCAAGCGTTACGAAAAAGCACCCATCGAACTGATTGTCGACCGAATGGAAGAAATCATGCAGCAAACAGGTCAATCGGGTTTTCATTTTGTGGACGAAGCTGCATCACCGGTTATGCTGCGAAAACTGGCGGATGAAATTCTTCGTCGTAAACTAACCGTAAGTTACTGGACAAATGTGCGATTCGAAAAATCATTTACACCGGAACTCACTTACCTCATGGCAAAATCTGGTTGTATTGCCGTTTCAGGTGGATTGGAAGTAGCCTCACCGCGCATACTGAAGTTGATAAACAAAGGCATAACCATCGAAATTGCCGGTGAGAGTATGAAGAACTTAACAGAGGCAGGGATAATGACTCACGCATACCTTATGTACGGTTTTCCAACCGAAACAGCCCAGGAAACCATCGAATCGCTTGAAGTAGTACGTGACTTGTTTGAAAAAGGCTGGATGCAATCTGCATTCTGGCATCGGTATGCTATGACCATACACAGTCCATCCGGTCAAAACCCGGAAAATGTGGGAGCTAAACGGGTAGACGTTCAGCCCGGAAGTTTTGCAAACAATGAGATTCCATTCACAACAGCTAATGAAATAGATCTCGATTTTTACGGCAAAGGCCTGAATCTGGCACTTTACAACTTCATGCAAGGAACAGGTTACGATATAGACGTAAAAAAGTGGTTTAAATAATCTTTCAAAAAAAAATGCAGACAGAAAACAGAACAATGTGGTTCGACAATCTCAGAGCAATAGCCATAATCGGGGTGATTGGTATTCACGTTTCGTCGGCTTACAATGAATTATCGGTCACAAACTATAATTTTTGGATAACTAATATTTTCAACAGTCTGTCCCGATTCGGAGTACCCGTATTTGTAATGCTTTCGGGTGCATTATTGCTACCAAAGGAGGAGCCTATCGGAATATTTTTGAAAAAGAGGTTGCTCAGGATAATATTACCTTTAATTTTCTGGAGTTTTGCTTATATTTCAAACTCACTTATAAATGATTTAAAAAACGGAATCAATCTAAACGTTGAATATATAGCCCGGCAAGTATTCATTCATTTTCGTGACGGGAGTATTCCTCATTTCTGGTATATTTATATGATTATCGGACTGTATCTATTTATACCCATTATCGGGAAATGGATACGTAACAGTACTGAAAATGAAACACTTTACTTTCTTGTAATTTGGTTTATAATACTTATTGTCAACCAACCTTATATTTCAAAAATTAAACCCGCAATCGATTTTTCTTACTTCAGTGGTTATTTGGGCTATTTGGTATTGGGTCATTATCTGACAATAAAAACTGCTGGTAATAAACACCAAACGAATCTACTTGCTTTCACTCTGATTTTCACAGGTTTGACTATTACGGTTTTAGGCACATTTTTAGTTCAACAATACACAAAATTGCCCGGTGGAACATTCTACAATCCATTATCACCAGGGATATTAATTTATTCCGCGGGAATTTTCCTTTGGTTCAAACATAAAGATATCAGTTCAAAGCCATTGATATTTGTTCGGAATACTGTAAGCAAATACAGTTACGGCATTTTTTTGGTTCATATATTCATTTTGAGTAAACTGGATGATTTCAATATCCGTTGGGATTTTATTAATCCAATTATTGGCATACCGTTTACAATAATCGTTTGTTTAACTGTTTCTACAAGCGTTATCTACTTAATCAGCAAATTACCTCTTGGAAAATATATTTCGGGCTAATTATTGCAAAAAGAGAAAAAACAAAAGAACAGTTCCATTTTAAATTTGTTTGATAAATAAAACTTACTTCATGTCGCACGAACATCATCACAACCATAATCATTCTCATCATAGCGAGGCTACTAAAAACATTCAGATTGCTTTTTTTCTGAATTTATTTTTCACTGTGGTCGAAATTGTCGGAGGATTTCTGACCAATAGTGTAGCTATTCTGTCAAATGCCATTCATGATTTAGGCGATTGTTTGTCGCTTGGATTAGCTATGTATTTTCAAAAAGTGGCAAAAAAAGGAAGCGATACTTCCTACTCCTACGGCTACAAACGTTTTTCGTTATTAGGAGCAGTTATAAATTCCATTGTACTTACAACAGGAAGTGTGTTAATCCTCACAGTGGCCATTCCTCGTATTTTACATCCGGAAGCAACCAAAACAGATGGAATGTTGTTATTTGCCATTCTGGGAGTATTAGTCAATGGTGCAGCCGTTTTCCGCTTGAAAAAAGGCGATTCTATTAATGAAAAAGTGGCTAAACTGCATTTGTTGGAAGATGTGTTAGGTTGGTTAGCTGTTTTGGTTGGTACTTTGGTTATGCGCTTTTTTAATGTTCCGGTACTCGATTCGCTTATGTCGGTTGCCATAGCTTGTTTCGTTTTATTTAATGTTTTCAGAAACATGCGTCAAAGCCTGCGTATAATTTTGCAAGGCATTCCTGCCGAAGTTGACATAACTGAGATATCAAGTCATTTAGAGCAGTTTGAAGGAGTTGAAAACATACACGACTTGCATGTTTGGTCGGTAGATGGAAATTACAATGTATTGACAGTTCATGTAGTACTAAGCAATTCGCTGGAGATGGAAAAACTGGCCGAATTAAAAACACAGATTCGCAACTCGTTAAAAGAAAAAGCCATTGAACATGCGACTATTGAATTTGAAACTACCGGTGAACGTTGTACATTTGAAAAATGCTGCTAAAAAACTCAAGTAAATAAAAAAGAGTTTCTTCCTTGTGGAAGAAACTCTTTTTTATTGTTGGTGCGCAGAATGAGATTTTCCTATACACGTTAATTATATTTTTATTCAGCTGTATTTCAATCAATTACAAATTTAACAAATAGCGTAAAGTGCTGATAATTTCATTATTTATGCACTGGATTATGCACTCAAAATTGCCGTAATATCAACATTTTGAGTTTTTTTGTGCTTAACCAAATGCTTATTTTTTGTCTTATTTTTATTTCGAGAAATTATAATCTGGTATTCCGATCTACAATTTTTATAACATTATAAATCTCTAAAACATCATTCAGATTTAAAGTAAAATCGGAAAAATTTTCATTTAATGGATGACATAATATATCTGCATTCTCGACATTATGATCTGTAATTTGTTTCAAAGTTATGCCATCCGATTTATGAATAATTACAAAATACCAATCTTTAATATGTAGCTTATGTTGCCAAAGTGGTTTCACCACTTCCCTACACAATAGTTTATCTTTATCACAAATAGCATTTCGAGTTCCATCGTCCATGCTATCTCCATTCACTTCAAAAATTCTATAGTTCCCTTTGAATTTTTTATCAACAATAACAGGTATTGTTGGTAAAGACTCAATATATTCAATATCGCCATATCCTGACGGATAACCACCCTGAGCAAAGATTGGTACAAAAGGTACTTGAACAAATTCAATATTTTGAAGAGTCTTTATTTCAGTAAACATTCCATTAAAGTACTGCTGGAGCAAAATTGCATTTGCTTCAGTAGGCCTTGACAAACCACGAGAATATCTCCCGATTGCACTTTCTGAAATTTTTGTCGCCTTGGCAATTTTATAATTAGAATCTTTAGTATCTGCTAAAAGTTGTAGAACTCTATCAACTATGTTTTCACTCATACTGCTGTTTGTTAGTAATTTAATTATTTTACACAGTTATACTCATTCTAAATACTGTTATTTTACAGTATTACTATTTCACATACTGCCAAATGTTAGTATATTTGCACTGTGTTACATTACTAACAGCAAAAGTAATACATTTTATTGTAAATAGCAGATAATGAATAAAAAAATTGAAAAAAAAATGGAAGCAGAAATTTTAGAAAGAAAAGAAGCACTTGAAAGAGCTAGTAATGTAACCGGTATTGAAGCTGAAAGCCTAGACATGGAAGTAGGTGAAAGCAGGGAATTTAATTTGAAAGATATTCAGGCTTATCAACGTATTAAAGTACGTTTCACCCGATTAAAATCCGAAACTGGTCGCTGCTACGTCACCAACATGAACGGGAATGCAATCAAAGTTACACGTAATGAAGATGAGGAAGTGCGATAATGAATAAAAGAATAACAGAATTAAGATTACTTGAACTTGGAGGTTCATTGGAAGGGATAATGCAAGAGCTGTCGAAAGCGTTCGATGGCCCTGCTCCCAACCCTCGTAAACGCCGAAACTTGAAAAATGCAAGAGTGGCAAAGTATTTAAACGTAATAGATTCAAAAATTGCAAAAAAACAAAGATTATGAGCTACACAACAAATCACGACACAGCAAACAACTGTATGGAACATGATTTTGGTAATGGAAATTCCGTGTTAGTTGACAGAAACCGGAATATGGCATTTAAGTATCAAAAGACAGTACTAATTGAAAGCATTAGTATAATTGGAATTGGAATAGACAGGTACTTGGCAACACTACTTAAATTGGACCAAAACTTCAATCACACTTTAGCAAGTACATGAATGAATCATTGCATTGAAATAAATTGCCCTGACTGTAAACAAGCTTACTGTGTCAGATGCCATTCTTTCGTTTGCCCCTATTGCGGAACACCAACCCCAAAAGAAATAGATTGATATGGAAAATTTATCAGAATTTAAAATGACTTCATACGAATGGTATGATGAATATGAACTGAAAATGGGCGAACAGAGCCTAAGAGACTATGTAAATAAAGTTTGGAAAGGACTTTTAGAACTGAAGTTGGGAGAATCACTGGATGTGATTGAAAATGTACAACCTGAACGATATGACTTATTTATCAAAATAGGTTGCCTTTTCATTCAGGAAAATAATATGAACTACGAATTTAATAATCAATACACAAAAATAAGACACCGCTATGATGCACAAGAAATGGAAAAAACACTTGCCTTTTTTAGAGAAAAACGTAGGGAAAATGAAGCAAGAAGAAATGGCCAGGGAATTGAAGGTGGATTTGACGGAACTGAAACTTTTTCTACACCGTTATCGGATATTTCCGAAGAGTGAAGACCGCAATTTGGCTCAAGAAGTAATAGCACTGAAGTTTATATATCCGGAGTACTTCACTCCTACCCGCACATTTTTTAATGCAACGGGAATCGGTCAACGTCGCTGGTGGCAACTCTATCGTGGTGATAAGAAAATGACTGAAACTGAATATAGAGCCATTACTGACCATTTAGAAATATCATTGCAAGAGGCTTTTGAAGTCAGACAATTAATCCTATTTGAAAAATGAAAGAAACAGAAAGTACGATTTCAGACAAATTGGAAGAAAGCAACATTGAAAAGTCATATCTGCAAACCCGGGTTTATGACACCCTCAAGATAACACCCGAACAAAATTCTGTTCGGGTGATTAGCAAAGACCAATTCGATAGTGATACATTTATCACTATGCCAATTTTTTCAAGCGATAAAGATGACAATATTGATATTCTGGTCTATACGATTGAACGTCGATTGATATTTTATGATCACCCGAAAGCCGATCCAACCAAAAAGAATATCTATAACGAACGAGAGCAGACATTCAAAATCACACGAATTAAAAACCCGAAAGAAAATGAGCCAAAGTACCGGATTCCGAAAGGAGTTGGAACATATCCGTTTTTTCCACCGTCGTTATTAGAAAAATACGATAAGTCAGAACCAATAAACACTTTGGTAATGACGGAAGGATATTTCAAGGCTTTTACCGGTTCGCTTCACAATTGGGATATTGTTGGATTGTCGAGCATTACGCATTATGCTGACAAAAAGACGAAACAAATTCACCCGGACATTGCCAAAATAATTTTGCAATGCAAGGTGAAAAACGTCGTCATGCTGTACGATGGCGACTGTTTGAATATATCCACAACAGCTATTGAAAAGGTCGAAGATTTAGCCAAACGGCCAAACTCCTTTCTTTCTTCCATGCTCAAAATTCGTGAGCTGCTGAGTGATTACGATGTGACCATTTATTTTGCTCATGTACGAAGTGAGAATATAAAGAACTCACCTAAAGGGCTTGACGATGTTCTGATTGAGTGTGCCGGAAAGGAAGACGAAGTTTTGGAAGACTTGATGCGATTAGGGACACCCGGACAATACTTTTACCGACTGAATGTTTCTTCATTTCAAAAGAAATTGCAAGGCTATTTCAATTTGAAAAGTGCGGAACAGTTCTATACTGCCTGGGAAGAATACATTGGAGAACGTGAATTTGAATACTTCGGCACATTGTACAAATACAATGCAGCTGAAAAGAAATTATTGAAAACCCTACCCAAAGAAGCCAAAAACTTTATGCGTGTGGGTGACGACTATTATGAGCTGATTCCTATACCAACTATTTACGATGATGTAGAAACGAAAATGTACAAAAGGGCAAAATCTACAATCAAAGATGATTTTGGTGCTAAGATTTTTGAAAGCATACCGAAGTATAAAGCCTTTACCAATATGCCTTCGCATACAAATTACCAAAAGGTTATTTCGAATTGCTACAACAAATACGCACCTTTCGTTCACGAACCGGTTGAAGGTGATTGGAGCATGACAGCTTTTTTCTTGCATCATATTTTCGGGGAGCATTATGAATTTGGATTAGACTATATCCAAATTCTGTATCATTACCCGACTCAAATACTGCCTATTTTATGCCTGGTTTCCAAAGAGAACCAAACAGGGAAAACCACTTTTTTGGATTACCTGAAATTGATTTTCGGCGAAAATGCTTGTAAGGTTGGTAATGCTGAGTTGTCGAATGAATTCAACTCATTTACGGCAACCCGTTTGGTAGTAGGAGTAGATGAAACATTTTTGGAAAAGAAAACCACTATTGAGAAAATCAAAATGCTCAGTACAAGTAACCGAGTGGCTATGCAACGTAAAGGAATTGACCATGAAGAAATGTGGCACTTTGCCAAGTATATTCTGATTTCAAACAACGAGGATAATTTTATCTATGCCGGCGATGACGATATTCGATATTGGGTGCGTAAAGTTCCGGTTATTGAAACCGTGATATCTGACTTTCTGAAAATTTTGCACGAAGAAATCCCCGCATTTCTATTCTTTCTCAATAACCGTAAAATCCATGCAAATAAAGTCGGACGTGCTTGGTTTGATCCTGCATTATTGGAAACTGAAGCATTAAAAAAATTACGAGTAGCTTCAAAAAGCACATTGGAAAAAGAAATCACAAGCTATATTAAAAATATGTTTTTAGATTTTGCTTGTGCAGAACTTAAAATGACAATTGATGTACTCAAAGAACGTACAGTAAAGAATAAATACGAAGATAGTTATTTGAATAGAACGTTATCGGAAATTATGCATATAGAGAAAGCAGATAAAGTAATGCGCTACAAATTACCGAGATGGGGAGTTGATCCAATGAATGAAGAAATAATTGAAAAATACTATGATTCATTTCCTCCGGGACGGCCATTCATTTTTAGAATAGAGAATTTCTTGACTGAAAAAGAAATGTTACATATCGGTTATTTACAAATCGAAGAGATAGAAATAAAAAAAGAACCTAAACAAAAAGATTTGCCATTTTAATATGAATTTTTCAGACCTATATTTCTTGTTACATTTGTTACAAATAAAGAAAATAGGGGTTAAAGTAATGAAATACAGAGAAATACGCTGTAACAAAAAAATAATTATTTTGTTACAACCTGTTACAAAAATTACCGAGTTGTTACAAGAGTTACAGTGTTGTTACGGTATAACTTGTTGATTATCTTGATTGTAAAACTTGTTACAGTTGTAACAGAGAAAATCCGAATCGCTGTTTTTCCTGTACTTTCTTTCAAAAAAAGCAAAACTCATTAATTGAATTAATACCAAATGACCACAAAAATAACAATTGACAAACACCTTGCCGAATACTGTATCGGCAAATGGGGAGATGAGGAAACAAAAATTGTTTCGTTTCCGACCAATACAGATTTATATATTACCATTTTTGATTTACTGATGAAACGCCCTGTCAAATATCAAACTGATATTGGAACATTGGAAATAAAGATTCCGGTCAGACGCGCCAATGATGAATACGGTTTTAGAAAGAATCCAGAAATCTACAATTTCATTTCAAAACGAGGCTGCACAACCCTAAACAAAAGAATCCGAAATCTTATGTGGGCTGAGTTTCACGGAATAATGGAAGACATAAATCACAGACCTTCTGAACTCGATTTTGAATGTATTTTCAATATCGAAATCGTGCATTGGTTCCGGTGCAAATACATGATTGAAAGTATTTCGGAAGATGCTTTTTTGAAAAATTATTATCGTTGGAGAGAAGTTTTACGAAGAAGAAAGAAACGAGCCTACGAAAAGAAAAAAAATACCTGATTATTTTGTGTACATGCTGTATTGTTTTGTCCCATAATTTGGGTAAAAATGTCGCAAAATGGTGAACTTGCTAATTATCAACTAACTAACTTTTAAAGAAAAACTATATGGATTCTATCGGTGGAATTGTTTCAGCTCAATATGTTATCGGGTCTGAAGTGAAAGGATGCTTAATTCACAACGACAATATACTATTGTCATTCGTTGGAAATCACAATTGGAAAGAATTTCCGGCTACTCCTTCAAAAATTGAAGCTAGCGTAACACCCAATACACAAAACGGATTAGCCACTTATACAGTGGCTGCAACTATTTATTGCCCTCGTTTTAAACTCACAAAAATGGGTGAGTTCAATTCCCTGGCATTGAGAAAAATTCTCTTGAAAATTGAAACGGTAAACGGTGATGTGCTGGTTATCGGTGACAAGTCGAATCCTTTGAATGTTCTGGTCGAACCATTGACACCTTCGGCAGTAAATGGTTATTCCGGAATTAAACTGTCAATTTCAGGTATTTTGACCCATTCTGCACTCTGTTTGGTCGGCTAATAAGTCCTTTAATTCATTTTTTAATAGCAGTATTCTTGCAATTCAATTGGCAAGGATACTGCTTTTTTTATTTCAACAAATCGCTTATGCTCTACTTACACAACATATTAAATGGAATTTGGATGATGGATGAAGCTTATGCTGCAAACTATCTTCCATTGGTGGCTTCATTTATCAAAGGCGAGCAAATGACTGCAAATCCAACTGAAGTTGAATTGAATAAAAGAAACTCTATTCAGTTTGCCACATTCCCAAATGATGTTTTGTCAGTTTCGTCAAACTCAACCGGCATAACACCCGAAAATGCACCCCAAGGTTCAATCGCTATTATCAATATCGCCAACGCAATCACCAAGCAAGACCAGGAATGTGGCCCTGCCGGAATGAAAACCAAATCCGATTTATTGAAACGCTGCTATGCCAACGACAATATCAATTCGGTGGTATTGGTAATTGATTCGGGCGGTGGTCAGGGAATGGCCATGCGCTTAATGGCTGAAACCATTTCGCAAAAGAACAAACCAGTTGGCGCATTTATCGATGACAACTGCTGCTCTGCTGCATACGGCATTGCTTCCGGCTGTGATTTTATTGTGGCCAATAGCAATCAAGCACAAATCGGAAGCATTGGAACGTATATCACCATTGCTGACTACACTGAAAAGTTCAAGCAAATGGGCGTAAACCTGATTGAGATTTACGCTTCTGCTTCGACAGATAAAAACAAAGAATTTTTTGATGCGATACAGGGAAACCCTGAACCGATTCGCGCCATTGCCAATCAGTTCAACGAACACTTTTTATCCCTGATTGAATCCAACCGCACGGACAAGCTGAAAGCTGATCGTACAGTTTGGGGAACAGGGAAAGTGTATTTCGCAGACAAGGCTTTGGAGCTGGGCTTGATAGATGGAATTGATACGCTTGAGAATTTTATAAATTATTTTAATACCTGATAAATGACAAAAATCTTATCGACTGCTGCTTACAATGTCCTGAAAGGGAAAGCAGACAATTTTGATGCTGTTGTAAATGCTGTTGTTGCAAGCAACGATGGTGTGGCAGCAGAAGATGTGACCCTTGAAACTATTCAAGCGGCCATTTCTAACGATGACGTTTCGGAATCAACGGAACGTGTGACTGAACTCGAAGCTTCAGTGGAAACATTGACCACTAAAGTAACTGAGTTGACTACTGAACGGGATAGCTTAAAAACTGAGAATGTTGCTTTGGCAGCCCTACCAGGAGCAGCAAGCGTAATCCAAACGCCACAGGCTGATGCCAATGCTGATGATTCAGCTGACAGCATGGTTGCCTTTGCCGACAAACACAAGGGCGATACATTAGCTATTGCCGCAGAGATGCAAAAACGAGGTCTAACCAAAAAACATTCTTAGAAAATGGCCACAAAAATTATTGATGTAGCAGCCTTAACTGAAGCTGCAAAAACGTATGATTCAGTACTTCGCGTACTACCTTTTTTCGGTTTGGAAGAATGTGCCAGTGCTCTGAGATTGAATGTGCAGGAAGTAGAGAACGAACATGTGATTGTAAACAAACGTCGGTTGGCAGGTGCCACCGGTCCGTACAAACAAGGCATGAATATCACCTATAAAACGGAGATTGCGAAATTCTACGAAAGTGCTTTGAAACCGGAATTGATTGTATCGAAAACCAAAGACAATATCCTGAATTACCAGGACAAAAAAGTATTGGTTTCGGCAGGCTCAACCTTGGATTTGAAAAGTAAGAAACACCCGCTTGAACAAATGATTGTTCAGGACGAGGTAAGATCACACGCTGAAGATGTTGTGTTTTCGTTGTTCTTCGCTGAACGCGATGAAAACGTATTCTCACCGGCTACTGCTTTTACAGGATTTTTCCCTGCTATGGATATGCTCGTAACTGAAGGTTACATTGCTGCCGGACAAAAGAACTTAGTGAACACAGGAGCATTTGCAGAACCGGCTAACGATACCGACTATACCGCCTACGAAAAATTGGTGGATTGGATTGGCTCTTCACACCCGATGCTTCGTTCCTCTCAAGGTGGAACACCACAGTTATTGCTTTCGCAAGCAGTGCTGAAAGCAGTTCGAAATGCTATGCGTAAAAAACTTCGCATGTTCGATTATCCAAGCATGGAACAAGTGCTGCAATCGGTTCGCGACGATGCATTCTGCCCGGGACTTCTTTTCTCAACACACGAAGCGTTGGGAACTGGCTCAAAACTGGTATTGCAGAAAGTAGGAAATATGGATATTGGTTTCAATACCGGAAGATCCAATCAATTCATGCAGGTGCGTAACATTTTTGAGGATCCAAACGAAGTTCAATTTTGGATTGAAGCCGCTTATGGTGTTCGTATTCGTGATGTACACGAAAAAGTATTCCGCACAAACGAACAGGTAAATACAGGCTTGAATTTGTCTGGCGACTACGTGAAAGCCTAATACTGAAAAGCCGATTATTCAGACGGTAATCGGTTTTTCTTCAAATAATTCCAAATCAAAAAATCTAAATTCATATTATATCATGAAAGTAAATTTGAATCCCCTTACTTGGGAAGATGGGAATGATAACATGGGCGGTTTCAAAGCTTTTGTTTTGTTTATTCCACAATCTGCCGTGAGTTCAGTTCCTAAACTCCCTAGCGTTGTCACTACTGATGTCGATGCTGTTACAGCTGCCGGTGCTTTTGTGTTTAGAACCGTTGGTGATAAACCCAAATACATTCAATGTACTGACAAAACAGTCAAATTCAGTGCTGAAAATCAGGGTGAAATTGAGGGACAAAGTTTTACCCAAACGGGTGAATTTTTCCGTGCCGGTTCCAAAAAAGAATATGCTGCTTTGGCTCGCCAAGTCAACAATGTTCCCGGCTATTTAATTCTGGAAGACATGGACGGAAACCAAATTATGGTTGGTCAACCGAACTTGCCTTGTCATGTAAAACCTGCCTTTGATGGTGGTCAGGCTCGTACCGACAGACGTGGATATAAATTCACTTTTGCTTCGGATGCTGTTGCTCCGGTTATTTACCTGGGCACTCCTATAAATGTTGACAACTTATTGGGTAATCCAATACTAATCCCATAATCTTAGAGTATGCTAAAAACAATTCAAGAATGGTTAGCTGCCCCAAACCGTAAATACGCTGAAGGATTAGCGATTTTCAAAATAGCAGCTGCACCCGAAATCAAAAAGAAATACGGTGAGTATTTTTCCGCTGTCGATGGAGAACCTGATCAGTTTGATATGCATTTCGGTATGCTGATAAATAAAGTTTCAGACATTGAAAACAAAATGCGTATCAATCCGGACGCTTTCAAAGATTTGACCTTGCTTGTTGCTCCAGTGGATAACAGCAAGGAAATTGCAGCAAAAGAAGCTGAAATTTCAACCTTGAAAGCAACTATCGAAACCTTGCAATCGAAAGAGATTGAATCGACTGAGATTGAAGATAAGGCTGCTGTTATTTCTTTGACTGAAGCAGAAGAAAAACTGCTGGCATTGGAAACTGAATTGGAAACCCTCAAAGAAAAACGAGGAATTTCGATTGTACAGTACGACAATCTGCCGGAGGATATCAAGAAACTGTATGACCGAGTCAAAGCAATCACGCCCTTAATGGCGAGTTTGCACGCTGACATATCAGTGGAAGAAATACACCCGAATACCCGCAAAAGCCTGGCAAAGAAACTTTGTGATTTGGACGACGAGAGACGTTTGGCATGGGATGCCATTGACGTTTGGTCAGAAGGCAAAACGGTTGAACCTACGTTGGAAGCCAATTCGTTTTCAGACGATGTTTTAGTGAAAGGAATGCAAATTGCAAGACGAATGGAACGATTAAAGGAAAATATCAATCGTTCCAAAGATTCGGCTGAAAAAGCAGACCGTCAAACTATCAAAGCATCGGCCTTAGCCCGAATTGAGAAATACGAAAAAGAACTTGCAGAACTGCAAGCTTTAGTAACTCCACCGGATGAACAAGCAACTGTTTAATCAATTATTCCCAAGTGCCTTGCGCCCGGGAATAATTGAGCCTTTCATACACAAAGGAGAATGGGCAATACATGACGTATTGCCCATTTTGTTAGAGCAAATTGGAAAGGCTGAAATCAAAATTGCAACCTTCAGTATTTCAGAAGACAGTTTACGACCACTTTTCTTTTTGGTCGAAAACGGATATATCAGTGAACTGACGATGGTGCTTGACATGACTGTCAAACGCCACAAATTGGATTTGTTGTTGTTTGCCTCGAATATCACTCCAAGTATTCGTATTGATAGCAATCACTCCAAAATACTATTGGTAAAAAGCAATACGCACGCCTTTGGCATTGTCGGGAGTTCCAACCTGAACCAACCCCGAAGGTATGAAGCCGGATTCTATTTTAGTGCCGGTACTCACTTTGATTTTTTCAATTCTATGTTTGACAAAATGTATAACGAAGCGATTCCGTATGAACTTGACTGACGAACAACTGGCTCTGGTGGAAGAAATGTCGGAAGCATTAATGCCACCGAAAGAAATTGCTATACTGATTGAATTACCTGCAAATGAAATTGATTCGTTTGTCGAGCAGTGTAATACGCATGTGAATTCTGCACTATATATGGCTTTTCAAAAAGGCAGATTGAAAACAAAATTGGAATTACAAAAGACCATTATCAAATTGGCTAAACATGGCAGCCCTGCTGCTGAACCTATTGCCGAGAAATTTATCCGCGAACAATTAATGTAAGACTATGGCCGGTGAATTAAGTGTGTACGAAATAATTGAAAAGCATTTATTTGAATCGAAAGAAATTGCGGTCAGTAGTCTTACGCTTAAACAGTTGGAGATTAAAGAACGATTGATGCTGTGTGTTTCAAAACGCATTCAAAATCCTTTAATGCTTGACAGTGAAATGGTTCGGTATCTTATGAATGGTTGTGGTGGTTCTTGCCCTGTGGTTTCGCAAACACAAGCTTATCGTGATGTTGCAGCCCTGACAAAAATTGTCGGCAACATTCAACTTGCTTCAAAAGCATGGTATCGATACATGATTGTGGAAGGTGCGAAAGAAGGCTATGAGGTAGCCAAAACACAGAAAGACTCCAAAGGTATGGCGGCCAACTTAGACAAGATTGGCAAATACACTCGGGCGGATAAAGACGATGACGCTTTCGATTGGGAACAAATGTTCCCACCGAGCTTTGAGCCTTCAGACGATATTACCTTGCTTGATGGAATACAACCAATTGAAAATCTGGAAGACGAGAGAAAGAATTTCCGTGCCCTTTTCAAAGGCAACCTATTGAAAAATGCTGAAGATATAATTCCTGAAAAGTAATGAATAACGTGCTGCCTGCTCCTGATCAATTGCATAGTTTTGAAGAACCTGTAAAGAAGTTCTTCAACAAAGCTCAGCGTGATGCTATGGCTGTTTCAGCTCATGACGAATACATTGTGGCTGCACGTGGAACCGGTAAGTCTGAGGGGATAGATGCACGCTTTATCCTGCGGAACGTTTGGGCGATGCCCGGTTCCACCGGTGCGCTTATCTCTCCTACTTATGCAAAAGCCTGGGGCAATACCTTACCCGCCATTTGCCACGCCTTATCTTCATGGGGTTATGTTGAAGGTACTCACTATTATGTTGGACGGAAAGCACCCATTGAAAAGAATTTCAAGA
>CAZTDH010000009.1:0-36716 GCA_964612615.1 uncultured Paludibacter sp.
ACTGTCAGCAAAGAAAACTCTTCGCGCATTTGTAAAAAACTACTGTAATCCATATAATTTGTTTTAGCCCCCTAAATCCCCCGAAAGGGGACTTAAAGACTTAGTTTGTTTATAATATTATATTATTGTTTTGCTCCGCAAGTCCCCTTTCGGGGGATTTAGGGGGCTTTTATTTAATTAACTGACTAATTACAGGCATTACACTGTTTCCAATCATACCTGAAATCCAAAAAGGAGCTGAACCAAGTGCAAAAATGGAAACAATAAGTACAGTAACCGAAATGCGTTCGTACCAAACTGCATCAGTAAGTTCTTCGTGATGTTTGTCCTGAATAGGGCCAATAATGATTTTACCAACTACACGAAGAATATAAACTGCTGTGATAACGATAGAAGCGCAGGCGGCTATTGTCAATATACGGTGGAATACATCGGTGTGTTGGAATGCACCAACAAAAATTGTCATTTCGGCAACAAATCCACTTAAGCTTGGCAAACCTAATGAAGCCATACCGGCAATTACATAACTAACTCCAAGGAAAGGCATCACTTTCATTAAACCACCCATCAATTTGATATCCCTTGTGTGTGTACGTCCGTAGATCATACCAATCAGTGCAAAGAACAAGGCTGTCATTAAACCGTGAGAAAGCATCTGAAGAATTGCACCGGTTGCAGCAGTTTCGTTCATCATCAGGATGGCAAACAATACCATACCACAGTGACTAACTGAAGAATAAGCGTTGATATATTTCAGGTCGGTTTGATGAATAGCACCGAAAGCACCATAAACTACCGAAATACCTGTCAGAATAAGGAAAATCCATGCTTGTTCATGAGCAGCTTCGGGCATCAAATACATGGCAACACGGAAACAACCGTAACCACCGAGTTTCATCAACACACCGGCGTGTAACATAGATACAGCGGTAGGAGCAGAGGCGTGACCATCAGGAGACCATGTATGGAATGGGAATAAAGCACCCAATACACCAAATCCCATAAAAGTAAGTGGGAAGAAGTATCGTTGCAATTCAACAGGAATATGAAGTTTGGCAAGTTCTAATATGTTTAAAGTAGTTGCTCCTGAACCGAAATAGATACCCAAAATTCCAACCAGTAATAATGCAGAACCACCCATAAGCATCAGGGTCAGTTTCATAGCTGAGTATTCTTTTTTTCCTGTTCCCCAGATACCAATAAGCAGATACATTGGAATCAGTGCTATTTCGTAAAACATGAACATGGTGAATAAGTCAACAGAAATAAAGAATCCAAATACACCGATTGAAAGTAAGCTGAACCAAAGGAAAAATTCTTTAGGTAGGGGATCAATTTTCCATGATGCAAACACACCGGTAAATACAATAATAGCTGCCAGTATAAGCATAGCTACCGAAATACCATCCACACCAACCGAATAATGAATGTTGAATGCAGGATACCAAACTGTGGTAGCAGTGTAAAGCATAGTGGCAGTTTCACCTGCAGCACGGTCAGTCAGATACATATAAGTCAACACTCCGGACAGAATCATCAAAAACGATGCTCCGAGTGTCATAACAAATTGCATTTGACCGCGACTTTTCGAGAAGTAAAGACCCACCATCATTAAGGTTGGTATAAGTACAAATAAGGATAAGAAGTTCATATATTTAAATTTTTAACCTACTAAATTCCACTTAAAGTAAAGCCCTCTAAATCCCCCTACAGGGGACTTTAAAGATTGTATTACTACTGTAGTGAAATAAAATGGCACATTTAACTTATTTACTATAATTATTTATTTTCAAAGAATTAGTCTTATAGTCCCCTATGGGGGATTTAGGGGGCTTATATAAATATCACTATTGCAGCAATTACCAATACTCCCAACAGGAATACATAAGCATATTGCTGAACCTGACCACTTTGGAATCCTTTTATTTTTGCAGAAACCCACTGCGTTGTATTAGCAAAACCATCCATTGTTGCATCAATAACATGACGGTCGAACCAGGCAATGGGACGTGAAACGCTGTTGAAAATGATTTTCTTGGTAATAAACAAATATACTTCGTCTATGTAAAAACGATTTGAAGCACCTTTGTATAAGCCCGAGAATGTTTTTGCCAGTTTATCAGGGGTAGCAGTTGGTTTGCGGTACATCAGCGTGGCTACCAAAATAGAGATACTTGCTATCACTACACTCATAATTGCCACAGTTGAGTCAATATGAATGTGATAATCTGCACCTGTACTGCTAACAAATTCACCAAATGGAATAAATCCGGCTACACAGGTTACAGCAGCAAGAAATACCAATGGGAAAGCCATTGCAAACGGTGATTCGTGTGGTGTGTGTCCATGTCCGTGGTCATCGTGTCCGTGACCATGCGCAGCAGCTTTTACTGAATAATCTTTACCCCAGAAAATGCTGTAATATAATCGGAACATATAAAATGCAGTCAGAGCAGCTACAAAAGTCATAATTCCGCCAATATACGGACTGAATTCATAACTTGCCGAAAGTATTTCGTCTTTACTGAAGAACCCTGAGAATGGAGGAATACCCGCAATAGCCAGACAAGCAATAAGGAATGTCCAGTTAGTAATTGGCATGTATTTACGAAGTCCGCCCATGTCTTTCATTTCGTTGCTGTGAACAGCATGAATAACTGAACCTGCACCCAGGAACAGCAAGGCTTTGAACATGGCGTGTGTGAACAGGTGGAACATAGAAGCCATGAAACCGGTTCCTTCGTGTCCTTCGTAACCCGAAACTCCGAGTGCCACCATCATGAAAGCAATCTGAGATATCGTTGAAAACGCCAGTACACGTTTAATATCCGTTTGAACACAAGCTATAACAGCTGCAAATAAAGCTGTAAATGCTCCGATATAAGCTACTCCGTGTAATACTTCCGGTGTTTGGAAATAATATACAGGGAAGAAACGGGCAACAAGGAATACACCTGCAACAACCATAGTCGCAGCGTGAATTAATGCCGATACAGGCGTTGGACCTTCCATCGCATCAGGTAACCAGATTTGTAACGGGAACATAGCCGATTTACCTGCACCTCCAATAAAGATACCTGCCATTGCCCAACTGATAACTCCGAAACCTAAAAACGTTGCACCTGCGCTTCCGGCAAATACAGTTGTATGTTCTGCAGTCAGAATACTAAAATCAAATGTTTTGGTATAGAAAGAAAGTATCAGAATACCAATAAGGAAGAATAAGTCAGCAAAACGGGTAACGATAAACGCTTTCTTTGCAGCTGCTACAGCGGATGGTTTGGTATAATAAAATCCAATCAACAGGAAGGAAGACACACCCACTAATTCCCAGAAAATATACATTTGGAAAATGTTTGTGGCTATTACCAGTCCCAGCATTGAGAAAGTAAACAACGAAAGAAAGGCGTAATAACGTTGAAAACCTTTTTCTCCGTGCATGTAGCTTAAACTGTAGATATTTACCATAAACGATACGGTAGTGATTACTACCAGCATCATTACCGAGATAGGATCCAGTAAAATACCTAAATCAATATGAAGGAATTCGGTAAAACGAATCCATTCGATATTCATTGGTATTACTTTTTCGAACACACCGTTTATCTTTTGCGTAGTAAAATACTCCCATGCAGTGTAATAAGACAGTGCTGTAACTATACCCAGAACGGTTGTTCCGATTGTTCCGGCTACTTTTGGTTTCCACTTTGAGTCAACTAGTCCCAAAATAATGAAACTCAACAAAGGAAGTACTAAAATCAAGATTGTATATTGCATATTCTCAAATTGTCAATTGTAAATGATTAAATTGTCAATGTATTTATTCTTTCATTTGATCTAATGTTCCCACTTCCACACTAGCAAGATTACGATAGATATTGATGATAATAGCTATAGCAACAGCTGTTTCGCAGGCTGCAATGGCAATTGCAAACAGTGTAAAGTAAAATCCCTCCAAATGTCCTGAATATAAATAGCGGTTAAACACCACAAAATTAATATCAGCTGCATTCAGCATCAGTTCGATTGAAATCAAAATCATCAACATGCTGCGACGTGTAAGGAATCCGTAAATTCCAGCAAAGAACATGATTAAACTTATGGCTAAGAAAGCTACCAACGGTATCTGTCCTGAAGCTAAACTGGTTAATAAATCACCCATAATATTTTTATAGTTTATAGTTTGTAGTCGGTAGCTTATAGTTGCCAGGTTTCTTACCACCTACTTGCCACTACTAACTACCTACTTATTTGTTTATCTTTTTCTTGCAATCATAATAGCTCCTACTATACAAGCCAGCAACAAGATACTGATTACTTCGAAAGGCAATAAATACTCATATTTTCCTGTTCCCAGCATCGTGTGACCCAATTTTACCGGAGAAATGTCGGTTTGTGAAACCAGTTCACCAACCCGTTTAATATTCCAGTAAATAATGTGAGCACAAAATGCAAGACCACCTATTACAGTAATTCCTGCAGCAATACGACGAACAGGAAGTTCGGTTTTAATATTTTCACCGGGACGATTGGTTAGCAATATGGCAAAAATAAATAACACCATTACACCACCGGCATACACGGCAATTTGAACTGCGAAAAGGTAGTTGTAACCCAATAACAAGTACAATCCGGCAGTAGCCAGCAGTACAAATAGTAAATAAGTGGCCGACCGGATTATCTGTTTGGAAGTAACAGCCAAAATTGAGAAAGTGGCTATAATTATTGCCAGTATGAAAAATATAACTTGTTGTGCCATAAATTAGTTTACAGTTTATAGTTTATAGTTGACAGTTCAACTTTACGTCATTAATTTATTCCCCTTTTGGAGTTATAGGTTCTTTTTTCTTTTCTCTGAGTTTTGAACCTTCTGCATTTAGTTTCTGAATCAGCTTGCTTCGGGTAAATACTGCATTTTCAAAGTTATTATCAAACTTGATAGCATCCGATGGACAAGTAATCACACAAAGGTTACAGAATGTACACATTCCCAAATCCCATTGGTGAGTATCCAGAATTTTCTTCTTTTTACCATCTTCGGTTTCTATAATTTGCGAAGTTACCACGATTGTTCCGTTTGGGCAGTTCATATGACAGATACCACAAGCCGTACAGGCATGTTCATTGTTCGCATCGTGTGGCATAACCAACTCGGCACGAAAACGATCTGAGACTACAAGAGTTTCTCTGTTTTCGGGATATTGGCGTGTTACTTTCGGTGTCCACAACTCTTTCCAGGTAACCGACATTCCTTTTAGTAAGGAACCTATACCAGTGAATAACCCTGAAAAATATTTTGATACTGAATCCATATTTTAATTTACAATTTAATCATTTACAATTTACAATTGCCAAAATTCCCCTTTAGGGGTTAGGGGTCATTTAAAATAAACTTGGGAATAAATCGGTTAAAGTCAGTCCGGTTAATACCAGAATCACCATTACCACTATGTTTACCAGATTAATAGGTAATAAGTATTTCCATTCCAAAGCCAATAACTGATCAATACGTAAACGTGGGAATGACCAGCGAACCCATAAACTAAGGAAAATCAAAACACCCGTTTTGCTGAAAAACCAAACGTAAGAAGGAATATAATTCATAACCTGATTAAATCCTTCCCAACCGTGAACCTGAATTGGCATATAACCTCCTAAAAATACAGTGGTTGCAATACCGGCAATGATAAACATGTTGAGGTATTCGGCCAGGTAGTAAAAACCAAATTGAATACCCGAGTATTCGGTATGATAACCTGCAGTTAATTCAGATTCAGCTTCAGGTAAGTCGAATGGCCCACGATTTGTTTCAGCATGACCTGAGATAATGTAAATCACAAAGGCAATCATGGATGAAATATGACCATTGAAGATGTTCCAGCAATATTGTTGCTTTTCTATCATTTCCGAAAATTGCATTGTGCCTGTTAAAACTACAATAGTCATCAATGCAAATCCCGCCGAAAGTTCATAACTAATAAACTGAGCACCACTTCGCATAGCACCAATCATAGAATATTTGTTGTTACTTGACCAACCGGCCAGTAAAACACCAATAATACCCAATGATGAAACAGCTGTTACATACAACACACCGATATTAAAATCGACAGCCAGTAATCCTTTTCCAAATGCAATCGCCCCAAAGGTCATCACCGAAGCACAAACCATGAAAAACGGTGCTGCAAAGAATAAAAAGCGGTCAACATTGTTGATTCTGATAATTTCTTTCAGCAGAATCTTAATGGTATCGGCAACACTTTGTAAAAGTCCCCATTTACCAACACGATTTGGTCCGTAACGTGCCTGAAAGAAAGCAGTGATTTTGCGTTCGGCATAGATAAGTATCAATGCAATAACAGCATAAGTTGTTAAGATTACCACACCTACCAAAACACATTCGATAAGTATTCTCCAGAAATTGGGTAAAGCTGACAACGAAGTATCTAATGCCTTCGAAACGCCATCTAATTCCAATGGTTGTGAATAATTTAATATCATAATTTTTAATATTTTAGTAAACGAGTATACAGGTAAACGAGTATACAACTAAATGAGTGAAAAGAATTTTAGGCGAATTGTGTACTCGTTTCCTTGTCTCCTTGTTTCTTATTTATTATCTGTCAATATCCGGAATTACATAATCCATCGAACCACCAATACCAATGAAGTCGGAAAGTTTTTCATCTTTACAAATTAAAGGCATTATGGATACCAGAGCCATGGATGGTGAACGGAATTTCAAACGCCATGGTTGTTTTTCGCCACGACTTTCGATAAATACTCCAAATTCACCTTTTGCTGTTTCAATGCGTTGATAGAATTCACCCACCGGAAGTTTAATAATGGCTTTTGTTTTTGCACAAACTTCGCCTGCAGGTATATTATCAATAAGTTGTTCAATTATATGAAGTGATTCTTCTATTTCATCCAATCTGTTCAGATAGCGTGCATACGAATCACCTTCGGTACGGATTACTTCTTTGAAATCAACCTGACCGTATATAGAATAAGGCTGATGTTTTCTGATGTCGCACGACCATCCCGAAGCACGACCGGCAGGACCAGTAACAGCATAAGAGATAGCTTCTTCTTTAGTCATGTTGCCAATACCAATCATACGACCCAATGCAATTACATTGTGTGAGAAGAAACGGTCATATTCTTTCAACTTTTCGCGCATGTAAGGAATAAATGCCTTAACATCCTGTTGAAATTCATCATAAAGATCAAACATTACCCCGCCAATTACATTCTGATTGATAATCAACCGACCTCCACAGGTTTTGTCGAATATTTCTAGAATATGTTCACGTTCACGCATACCATAAATAAATGCAGTAGTTGCACCAAGGTCGTTAGTCATGGCTGCCCATGCTAACAGATGTGAACTGATACGTTGTAATTCGTCCATGATAACACGAATGAACTGCGCACGTTCAGGAACTTCAATTTCGCCGGCTTTTTCAACACACATACACAATCCATGACGGTTAATGTTAGCAGATAGATAATCCAGACGATCTGTAAAATGAAGTATTTGAGGGTAAGTTAAGTTTTCGCTCAGTTTTTCGATGCCACGGTGAATATAACCGCTGTGAACATCTATTTTTTTGATAATTTCACCATCAAGTGCCGTGCGGAAGTGCATAACTCCATGTGTTGATGGGTGTTGTGGACCGATATTGATAATATAATCATCAGCTTCAAAGATATTGGCAGTATCTTCCACCAGTTTGCCATCCACTTCCATTATGCGTGGTGTGATGTCAATTATTTCTTTGCTTTCAATGGAAACCGGATTTAATTCAGGGTTTGGATCGTAGTCTTTGCGTAAAGGAAAACCAGTCCAATCGGAATTAAGGAAAAAACGACGCATGTCGGGGTTGTTGATAAATCGTATTCCCAACAAGGCAAAAGCTTCACGTTCATTCAAATGCGCTGTTTCATACAAATCTGTAACAGTATATAACAACGGATTTTCTCTATCGACGGCATCTGTTTTCAGAATAACTTCTACCGAAATATCTGTTGAAGAAGAAATCAGGTAGTTTACGCCTAATGTTTCACCTCTGTCGACTCCGGTAAGCATTACTAAAAAATCCAAAGGAAGTTCAGCATTATCCTTCAGGGTTTTAGCCAATAAGTGCAATTTATCCCACGAAACGGTTACTGTCAGTATTTGCTTCTCTTCAATAACCGCATCTTTTACGGTATCAAGTATTAGCTTTTTTATTTTTTCCATTATATACTAAATGTCAAATGTCTATTATTCTTTGCTATATCCGGTACGGAATAATTTTAATTTATCAAATCCAATCGTAAATTGTAAATGATTAAATTGTAAATGGATTTATCTCTGTTTATTTCCCAAGAATTTCTCTAACTTAACCTTACGTTGTAACTGCATAAGTCCGTAAAGTAATGATTCGGGACGTGGAGGGCAGCCGGGTACATATACATCCACGGGAATAATAGTATCAATGCCCGGAACTACATGGTATGAATTGACAAACGGACCGCCTGAAATAGCACAAGCACCCATAACCACTACATATTTTGGTTCGGCCATTTGGTCGTAAACACGCTTAATAAGTGGTGCCATTTTATGTACCAATGTTCCGCAAACAATCATCATATCGGCCTGACGTGGGCTGTTGCGGGTTACTTCATACCCAAAACGTGAAAAGTCATTGTGAGCAGCAGCAGTAGCCATAAACTCAATACCACAACAGCTTGTAGCATAAATCAGTGGCCAAAGTGAATTGGAACGCCCCCAGTTTATAAGTTCATCCAGTTTACCGAAAACAAGGTTTACACCACTGGCTTCAATTTGTTTAATGTAATCCTCAAGGTATTCATTATCATTGAAATCCTCGTTTGCAATACCTTTTATTTTGACATTTTTCAATTCCATTTCAATACATTTTTTCTCCAGGCATAAGCAAGACCTAAACCAAGAATAATTACAAAAAATAAAATACTGTACAAACCGGTATATCCTAAATCACGCACTACAGTTGCCCAAGGAAATAAAAAGATGGTTTCCACATCGAACATGATATACAAAATGGCATGCAGATAATAACCTGCTTTAAATTGCATCCACGATGTTCCGTGAGTAGGAATTCCACATTCGTAAGGTTCGCCTTTTTGTAAATTAAAAGAGCGGGGTGCCAGGAGTAAAGCTATGCCAATACCTGCAACAACAAATACAGCTCCGGTGAGTAATGCTGTTAAAAAAAGCGATAAATTGCTCATATAACTTGAATGAATTATTTTTTTTGAAAAGCAGTGCAAAGAAACGACAAATATTTTAATTGAACGAATAAATTTTGTAAAAATGCCCCCTTAAAAATGTTTAGTGGTCAATTTGTAATCTCTATATTGCATTTGATATAAGTGTCAGAATTACAGATATATATAAAATCAATAAACTTATAATGAAAACATAATTATAAATTAATTAATTATTATTAAGTTGAAAATTTCTCAAATAATGACAAAATGCGCAATTCAAACTTTGATTTTTAAAAAAATGTAGTGATTATAAATGCGGAGCTAAGAGTGAGGATTTTTATTCTTTTCAGTTAGAAAAGAACTCAGGGAGTTGATCAAGTTCTTGGTTGGTGATAAGAAAGCCACTTTTGCGGTGGATATTGTAGTTACTATTGAAGACGGTGGATTAGCCAAGGGGATATAAACCGTAACCACCTAGAAACAACGTGTATTTAATTTTCTTGCAACCAACAGGGAAACTCATTCCAACCTTCAAAAGATTCTTCATATCGAGAAATTGGAGCGAAAAGATATATTGGAGTTGGAAAACATTCTTTGGAAAGAATTTGGTACGAAAGAAGATTATGAACGATACACAGTGGAACAATTTACAGGTGGTAATGTCGCTGTTTTTATTCGTTCAATTGTTGGCATTGACTGTAAAATTGCCGTTGATAAGATTAGTCAGTTCTTGTCGGATAACAGCCTAAATTTCTAGCAACAGGAATATGTAAAAACCATTATCAACTATGTTTGTGAGAATGGTGATATTACCCGTGAAGTCATTGTCAATGAATCACCGTTCGATGGATTTGATTTGTTAAGTGTATTTGGAAGCAACGTCAACAGTATTCCAAAATACGTTGATGAATTACACCGGATTGTAGTGGTGTGAGAATACTAAGGTTGGGTTATTTTGCCCCGTTTCTTAATTCATTGATTTTCAAAAAGTCCTTAATAAATATGCTTTAGATTAGCCTTTTTCGGAACTACTGAAAAGACTTCTATGAATTAAACCCAGGAAGTCTTTATTTAACCATACAACTGTTACATAGCCTAAAATCTACATTTCTATTGCCTTCTTCTGATTTTTCTAAAGTTCCGAAACAAGTTGTTTCAGTCGAGTCTCAGCCATTTTCAGGTTGTAACTGAAATTTATCAGGCGGGTATTGGATTGCACGTAGTTTTCCTGAGCCAAATGCACTTCGGTCGAAGTGGTCTGTCCGTGCTTCAGCCGTTCCATACTGATTTGAAGGTTTTCCTTCGCCAGTTCATTGTTTTCAGCTTCAATCTTCAATAATTTTTGCTGATTTTCGAATTCAGTGAGTGTATTAAGCAAAGCTGTATTTACCTGCAATTTAATGTTTTGCAAATCTATTTCAGCCGTTTCTTTCTGAATTTTCGCAATAGCTTCTTTCCGTTTGGTTTCTCCTGCATTATAAATAGGAATAACCAGTGAACCACCAACCTGCGGACCAAGAGAATTATTTTGCAAAATTGTTCCGGCTGAATTGTTACTTTGTGACAAATAATATCCGCCTCGTACACTCAGATTCGGTAGGTACAAGGTTCGGTTTTCTTTCAGCGTCAACTGAGCAATTTCAATTTGTTTTTGAAAACTGAGAATGCTGGTGTTTGAAATGTTCAGTTTCTGTTGTAAGGCTGCTTTATCCGGAGTATAATTCAATGAAATTGAATCGTTTATGTCAATGGATTCTTCCCCTTTTCTTCCAAGCACCAAGTTCAAATTTTTTAGTGCTTCTTCAATTGCAAACTGCTGATTTATGGCATTTTCATTGCTCACATTCAAATCAATCTTTGCCTGGAGAAAGTCCTGTTTAAGCAGTGTTCCGGCCTTAAATCCTGCCTGAGCAATCGAAACTCTGTTCCGGTTGAACTCTAGAATTTCATTAATTGAATTCAGTTGTTGTTTCTGTCGAACCACATCATAATAGGTCGAAATAACGTTGGATAGTATTTTTAACACTTTTTCTTTGAACTGAATTTCACCCAACGACTGAATTTCATTCAGTTTAGATTTGGTTACAAACATTTTTCCTCCATCGAAAAGTGTCCAGTTAAGCTGTAATCCAGCTGATAAAGCAGAACTGGTAAGAGCAGGATAAGTATTGTCTGTACCGCTACCCAGTTTCTGTGTAGATTGGCTCACACCATAACTTCCAGAGCCACTAATGCCCACCGTAGGCAACATTCCGGCATTTCCGGGTGTATTATTCGCCTTCGAAATGGCTGCATCATTTTTAGCCACCCGTATATCAAAATTGTTTTTCAAAGCAATACTGATTGCATCATCTATGCTAAGTTTCTGAGCTAAAACAACAGAAGTCAGACAAACCAAAACGAGTAATAAAAAAGCCCCCAAACCCCCTGAAGGGGGATTAAATGTGATATAAAAATTATGTTTTTCCTTATATATTTTGTACTTCATTTTTACATTTAGTTTCATTGACCGACTATTTTTTTAGAATTACTTGACATAACCATGTACATAATAGGAATCACAAACAAAGTGAGAATCAGCGAGAATAACAAGCCACAAACCACCACAATACCTAACGAAACACGACTGCTTGCTCCTGCCCCAAGTGCAAACGCAATAGGCAATGCTCCAAACATAGTAGCCAATGATGTCATCAGAATAGGGCGGAAACGTGCCGAAGCAGCTTCGAAAGCAGCCACCCGTTTATTCATCCCCAGTTTTCGTTTCTGATTGGCAAATTCAACAATCAGAATGCCGTTTTTGGTCACAATACCAATCAGCAGAATCATACCGATTTCGGAAAAAATATTCAACGTTTGGTTGAATATCCACAGCGAGAGCATCGCTCCTGCAATGGCCATAGGCACTGTAAGCATAATGATAAACGGATCTCGGAAACTTTCAAACTGAGCCGCCAGAATCAGATAAATCAGTAATAAAGCCAGAATAAGCGCAAATGAAATATTCGAATTGCTTTCGGCAAAATCGCGTGAATTTCCAGCTAAAGCTGTTGCAAAGGATGAATCGAGCAATTTTTCGCCAATCCGTTTCATTTCAGCAATTCCCTGCCCAAGTGTTTTACCATCTGCCATATTTGCCGAAATTGTTGCCGATTTATAGCGATTGTAATGGTACAGAATCGGCGGATTGCTGTTTTCCTTCACCGAGACAATATTATCCAACTGAATCATGTTTCCACTTGCCGACCGAACATAAAGCGATGAAATGTCGGTTGGTGCATTTCGGTCCTCACGAGCCACCTGCCCGATAACGTAATACTGTTTATCGTTTTTCAGGAAATAGCCATAACGACCACCGGCATATGCCAGATTCAGTGCATTCGAAACATCTTTTTCACTCACACCCAAACTATTAGCTTTCAGTCGGTCAACGGAGATATTCAGCTCCGGTTTATTGAATTTCAAATCCACATCCACATTGCTGAACAAGGGACTGTTCTGAGCTTCATCCAAAAACTTTGGCAACACCTCACGTAGTTTTTCAAAATCAATGTTTTGTATTACAAACTGAACCGGCAAACTTCTTGAATTTCCGGTCGAAATGGTAGGTTCCTGAACTGCAATAACCCGGGCATCAGCATTTTTACCATACAACTTAGATAATTTATCGTAAACTTTTTGTTGTGAAACCATACGTTCAGAAGCATCAGTCAGAAAATTAAGCACAAAACCTGTATTCACAGCTGAACTTCCATTTCCACCTCCATAACGCGCCAAGACGTAACCTGATTGCGGAATGGAATCTATATTTAATTGAGCAAGTTTATCTATTAAAGCGGAAGTAGTGCCGTATTCAGTACCTTCAGGAGCTGTTATTGAAGTTCGAATGTAACTGTGATCTTCCAGTGGAGCTAATTCAGAATTCAGCACTTTGGATAAGGTAAAAATCATCAAAATACACATTCCTACAATAGCAAACGAAATCCATTTATTCTGAATAAAAAAAGCCAGATATCGTCGGTATTTGTTTTCCATACCCACAAAAAATGGTTCACTGGCAACATAGAATTTTGAATGATGTGTTCCTGAACCACCCAAAATAACGTTCAGAACCGGTGTCAGAGTCAGCGATACCACTGCAGAAATTAATACCGCACAAGCCACCACAATTCCAAATTCGCGAAACAGACGACCCGTGAAACCCTGCAAAAAGATTACCGGTACAAACACGATAGCCAGAGTCAGCGAAGTAGAAACCACGGCAAAGAAAATCTCACGTGTTCCTTCAAAAGCGGCTTTCCACTTATCCATGCCCGCTTCAATGCGTTTAAAGATATTTTCTGTGACTACAATACCATCATCCACTACCAGTCCGGTGGCAAGTACGATTCCCAGTAATGTAAGTACATTCACCGAAAAACCAAAAATGTACATCACAAAGAAAGTTCCGATTAGCGACACCGGAATATCCAGCAATGGTCGGAGTGCAATAATCCAGTTTCGGAAAAACAGGAAAATGATAATTACCACCAGAAAAATAGCAATAAGCAAAGTTTCAACCACATCGGTTACAGATTGACGTACAAAAATTGATTTATCACGGGCAATATTCAGTTCCACTCCTTTCGGTAGGTTCTTTTTAATCTGATCCAACCGTTTGTAAAACTCATCTGCAATCTGAATGTCATTTGCACCCGGAAGTGGCACCAATGCAAGCATTACCCCATTTTTTCCATTTATCTTAGCACCCGATTCTTCATTTTGAGGACCAAGCGTGGCTTCACCAATATCTCTCAAGCGCACCACCTGATTTTCGGTTTGCTTGATAATCATGTTGTTGAAGTCGTCTTCAGTAATCAATCGTCCACGGGTTTTTATAGTTAGTTCGGTGTAGTTTCCTCTGATTTTTCCACCCGGCATTTCCACATTTTCTTTGGACAATGCTGCATCAATATCCGAAGCAGTAAGATTGTAAGCAACCATTTTAGCCGGATTTAACCATAAACGCATAGCAGGTTTTTGCTGACCAAATATCATGATGGAACTTATTCCGGGAATGGTTTGCAGTTTTTCCTGCAACACATTTTCGGCATAATCGCTCATTTCCAGTGGATTCATGGTGTTACTCTGAACGGCAACCATAATCATTGGGTCACTGTTGGCATCGGCTTTAGTAACTGTTGGCGGTGCATCCAAATCCTGAGGCAGACTTCGGGTGGCTTGAGATGCTTTATCACGTACATCATTGGCTGCTTTTTCCAGATCGGAACCCAGCTCAAACTCAACGGTAATTGAACTTATGCCCAGCGCCGATTGTGAAGTAATTGATTTTACCCCTTCAATACCGTTAATGGTAGTTTCAAGCGGTTCGGTAATCTGTGATTCCACCACTTCGGCATTGGCACCGGTGTAGGATGTCTGAACGGTAATTACCGGCGGATCTATTGCCGGATAGAGTCGCACAGCCAGAAAATTATAGCCAACCACACCCAGCAAAATTATCAAAAGGCTGAGCACAATAGAGCCAACAGGCCGTTTTAGTGCAATATCGGATATGGTCATGTTATTTAACTGTAGAATAGGTTAATTTTGCTCCTTCTTTCAGGAAAAGTAAACCGGAAGTTACAATGGTATCACCAACCTCAATTCCTTTTGTAATCTCCACAGTGGAGGACTTTCTTACACCGGTTTTTACTTTAATGAATTTGGCTTTTCCATCACGTGCAACAATTACTATTTTATTTTCTTCCTGCGGAATGATGGCCTGAGTTGGAATCATCAAAGCATTGTTGTTTTCGCGCATACGGAGTTGAACATTAGTAAAACCACCGGCCAATAATTGGTTGGACTGACCATTTACGACTGCTCTAACTTTCAGGTTGCGGGTAGCATCGTCAATTCCCTGCTCGGTAGCCATAACGGTGGCATCAAAGAGTTTATCGCTATTCGACAGACTGAATTTTACTTTCATGCCCTGATGAATTTCAGAAGAATATTTTTCAGGAACAAAGAAATCAAGTTTCAGTTTATTTGCAGTACGAATGGTTGCCAGCATGGTGGAAGGCGTTACTATTGCTCCAACACTCACATTTCGTAAACCGATAACGCCGTCGAAAGGCGCTCGAACTTCGGTTTTACGAATCAGCGTTTTTTCCACCTCAATATCAGCTTTTAGTGAATTTAGTTGCAATCCGGTTAGGTCATAATCGTTTTGACTGATACCATTCACCTTAATCAGTTCCGACTGACGTTTGTAAATCTGCTGTTGGATAGCCAGTTGTGATTGTAGTTTCTTCAACGTTGACTGCAAATCCTCATCGAAAAGCTTTACCAGCAAAGTACCGCTTTTTACAAATTTACCTTCAGGTAAATTGATTGAAACCACTCTTCCGGCTACTTCGTTTTTCAAATCCACCGTTTCAAATGCCTGCAACGAACCCGAAACCGATATTTCATCAATTAATAACGATGGTTTTACAATGTATGCAGCTACTTTCTTTTGTGGTTTTTCCTTTTTTGCCTTTTCTTTGTCAGCCGGTTTGCTGAATCCGACTTTGAGAAACAACGCTGCCAACAGTACAAAAACCACGGCAATCCATATTGTTCTTTTTTTCATTTGAACTGATTTTATTTTGATAATAAGTTGATTTCTAAAATATTGAGAATAGAGTAAAGTTCGTCCACTTGCTTTTTCGATAATCCTTTGAAGGCAATAGCCGACGTATTGTCAATAACTTCTCTGATTTCGGGAATAAGTGAACTTGCTTTTTCGGTAATAGTCAATTCGTATTTTCGTTTATCAGTCAGGTTTTGCACCCGCTGAACGTATCCATGTTTGGAAAGATAATCAATGATTCGCACCACCTGAACCTTATCGCAGGATAATTCACGAGCTAATTCCTGCTGAGTCATGCCATTTCGGGATTCAATCAGCAACAATGGATAAAACGAACGGTCAATATCCAAATGACTTAGCTCAGCATTCAAATTAGCCTGATAAAGTTTACCAATCTTAGCCATAATGCGACCAACAGGCTCTTTTAATATGTCATTTTGAACATTTTCCATTTTATTTCACCAAAGCGACTACAAAAGTAGTTATAATAATAGAATAGTTATCATTGTTATCTATTTTTTAATGGAGATTTAATAATCTATCAACAAAAGTAAAATCCTGCGTTCGCTGTAGCGTAAGATTTTTTCTCCTGATGTAAGGGCATAGTGTCCGGCAATAGCCGTCAAGCTAAGGTATTAAAAAGGCTGAAAGCCTGCTATATACTAGCTCAGGGCAACGCCCTGAGTTGAAATGTAAAAGATGAGTTTTCGCCCTGAAAGCGCAGCATAAAGCATTGAAAACATAGGCATTACATTTTTATTTTCCCCTTTGGCTACGCCGATTTTCAATTCAGGGCGCAAATTATTTTTTCTATTTAACCCAAGGCGTTGTCCTTTCAGGACATTGCCATTGGGATAGAATATAATGGGCTTTCAGCCCGAAAACAAGGCAATTACCCAATTGTATTTTTCTTAGCTTGACGGCTATGGTGTTCGTCTATGACAAAGTTTGGAGACTTCGCCGAACATTCAACTTCAATTTTTATGCTTCACCAAACTGGTTCTTTTTTATCAAATTATTAACGGTAAATATTGTATTATTTGTACATCTTTTATATCTTTGCAGAGTTAATTGTTTATACAAACAAGTAGGTTAACAACCCATGAAAACGAAATCATCAAATAGTTCAGCAAGCTTAGGGAAAAGAAAAGATACCGACAGCATATTTCGTGGGTCAAAGTTAACCATCTCCCGCTCTATGTATAAACGCCTTTTGAGACTCGGTGTCATAGCGTTAGCCACCGGGAGTCCCTTACTGATAAGCGGCTGTGATCCCAAAAGTGAAATTAAAATTGCAAATAGTCTTCATTATTCGAATGATTCTGTAGCTAAGCCGAATACTTATGGTATTGCCACCGATTCGATTACAACCGGACAGACAACAGTAGCCAAACATCTTGCAGATATGTTTACCCAATTGGGGATTCCTGTAGTAAAACTGGCTTCCAGTATCCAAGTGTCTGATGTAATCAAAAACGGCGACGTTATCCAATTTGGTTATCACGATAATTTTTATAATACTGACTTAAAATTAGCAATAAATGAAGAACTCTCTACAAAAGATACGCTGGTATTTGATGGTATATCAAATGACCTTTCTCCTTTTGGAGGAATTAATTATATTCGTTATAAAGTTGCACCAACAGCTGACGGGGTGTTGATGAAACAAATGTGCACAAAATTCGGCGAACCCCCTTCAGAAAATTCAGGTTGGAATACTTATGCAACTCTCAAATACATCCCTGCAGTGGATGGGGTAAAAGAATATGCCATATTACCTGATGGAACCATAGATTATAGATGTAAAATTGTTCCGAAAAATGAAACGACCATATCTAGAGAATATGTGCCTGGCAATATTGACCCAAATGATGACTGGAGCAAAGTTTCACTGTTCAAATTGAACAATATTGATACAGGACTCCATGATGTTCATATGTAGCAAAATCAGTCTGATTCTATTGTAAGATATTGTTTGTCGAATAGGATATCACAGTGTGTGATATCCTATTTTGATTTTCAATATCTGTTAATTAAAGCATTAAATCCCGACATCACGGGTATTTTATTTTATTGGTATAGGCGTTTAGACCGCACTACTAGATGTATATTATTGTTGAATTTTAAGCAATTGTAAGTAAGTTTTTAGTGGACAAAATCAAAAGTATCCCAATATTCGCCACGAAGTGCTAATATATTCAAGCCCAATGGCAACGCCTTGGGTATAAAAAAATGAAAAACGACATGCGCCCTGTAAGGGCAATATTGTTATTTTGCCCTTACAGGGCGCATATTTTGATTAATTTATAGTAACAATGCCGGGTATTATATATGTTTTTGATAACTGAAATATGCCCTATCGATTGCTGAAATCTATCTTTTTGAGCAATGCATTATGTTTTGTGCAATGCTAGACTATGCATTGTGTACTTGAATTTGAAATCATTGTTTCTTTGTCAGCAGTCACCCTTCATAAAGAAATTATAAAGATTTACACTGTTTTTAAATCCAATAATAAGAAAACAACATGAATTTCAATAAGGAATTTAAAATCATAATGTTGTTCCACTTTACAAAATAGCAGTAATATATCATATTTTATTATATTATCATACTATTATGATACACATTCAATCAATTTAAAATCATTTTGAATCATACAAAACAAAAAGAAGTGCAATATGACAATCTTTATAAAATCTTTATGTACTTTTGTCAGCGATTTAGAAAAATTCCATCCAAAACAATAAACTAATGGACTCAAACCACCATCACAACCATATCAGCAAGTTCAGCATGATTGGCGTAATTATCACGCTGGGAATTGTTTATGGCGATATTGGTACTTCGCCCCTTTATGTAATGAAAGCCATTCTGGGCGCAAATAAGGGACACATTGATGCTAATTACATAATCGGTGCAATTTCGTGTATAATCTGGACACTGACGCTTCAAACCACGGTAAAATATGTATTAATTACTCTTCGAGCCGACAATAATGGTGAAGGTGGAATTCTGGCACTTTACGCACTTATTCGGAAAAATAAGAAAAAATGGCTGTATGCTGTAGCAATTATCGGTGCAAGTACATTGATTGCCGATGGTATCATAACTCCTGCCATAACAGTAGTTTCGGCTATTGAGGGGTTAAAAGGGATAAACCCGTCAACGCCCGTTGTACCTATTAGTATTATCATTATTGCCGTTTTATTCTTCGTACAGCAGTTCGGCACAAAAGCTATCGGGAACTCATTTGGGCCAATAATGGTGATATGGTTTACCATGCTCGGGGTATTGGGTTTTATGCAAATTACTCAATACGCACTTATTCTGAAAGCATTTAATCCCTATTATGCCATCAATTTGCTTGTAAATTATCCTAATTGGTTTCTGATTTTGGGTGCAGTTTTCCTTTGTACTACCGGTGCAGAAGCACTATATTCCGATTTAGGTCACTGTGGTATTAATAACATCCGCATTAGTTGGATATTTGTTAAGGTTACACTAATTCTGAACTATCTTGGACAAGGTGCGTGGGTACTGACACATATCAACAATCTGGCTGAAGAAACAAATCCGTTTTACACTATTATGCCCCAAAGCTTTTTATTCTTCGGCGTAATAATGGCTACAGCGGCAGCTATTATTGCCAGTCAGGCACTTATTAGTGGATCATACACCATTTTCAGTGAAGCAATGAGCCTGAATTTCTGGCCACGTCAGAAAATCAAATATCCTACACATGTAAAAGGTCAGTTGTATATACCGTTTGTGAATTCATTCCTTTTTGTGTTTTGTGTTATTATGATTTTGTTTTTTCAGAACTCCAGTAATATGGAAGCGGCTTATGGTCTGTCAATCACCATTACCATGATGATGACTACCTTCCTGCTTGGTTTCTACCTGAAAATGAATAAGATTAAACCGTTTTTTATTATTCCTTTCATGGCAGTTTTCCTCACCATAGAATTGTCGTTTTTCACTGCCAATATGTTTAAATTCCTGCATGGTGGTTGGGCTACAATACTTATTGCAGGGGTTATAGCCACCGTGATGTTAATCTGGTTTAATGCCCGAAAAATCAAAAACAGCCACATGCAGTTCTTTAAAATCGAATCGTATTATAAAATATTGGCTGATATAAAAAATGATTTAACCATCTCGAAATATGCAACAAACCTGGTTTATCTAAGTAAAGCCAACAAAAAAACAGATATTGAAGGTAAAATTATTTACTCAATTATAAATAAACAACCTAAAAGAGCCGATCATTACTGGTTGTTACATATCGACCATTTGGACGATCCAACCACTTTTGAATATACTTTTGAGGAACTTATTCCGGGAACATTATTTCGGGTGAATATCCGCCTTGGATTCCGTGTACAGCCTCTTATTAATATGTATTTCAGGCAGATTGTTGAAGATTTGGTTGCCAGCAAAGAGTTTGAACTGACAAGTCATTATCCATCACTGCAAAAAAATAATATTCCGGGCGATTTCCGTTTTATAATTATTCACAGGATATACAACTTTGATTTTGGAACAAAATTCAGAGAAAAGTTTACAATGACGCTTTACAATATCATCAAAAACCTTGGAATTACTGATATAAAATCGTACGGTTTGGATACCAGCAATGTAATGGTTGAATCGGTACCACTACTGGTGAAACAGGAGTATAAAGGTAAAATTAAACGAATAGAAAATGACTAATACAAAAGAGTCCGTAACAGATTGTTTCGGACTCTTTAATTTTTCAATTCACCATTTTTGTATTTCTTCACTACTTTTTCGAGCATAGCATCTTCACCCAGCGAATCATACTTTGTTTTCAGATTTTCCTGAAAAACCATCCCAACTGTATACCAAAAATCGGCAGGTAAGCCTCCTTTGTATGTTTTTATCAGACTGTATGCAGTTTCGTTGGTCTCACGGGCAATGAGTTTCAACAGAATTTTTCCTTGCGAATACGACATTTTTCGTACATCTTTTTCAAATTGGGAGAAAAGTTCTTTCTCGGTTTTTTTTATCAGTTTTCGTTTTTCCTGATCATCTTTTATTAAAGTCAACTGAGTATTCATATCACTAACAACCTGTTTCACTTTCAATACATAAGGATAAAGGAAACGGATATTTTTAATCATCCGGTAATTACTGTTATAAAATTTAGCATTTTCGTATGCATTTTGATATTCATCTTTCTTTGCAGCAACTTTTGTCGGAATAATGTTTTGAAGTGCAATAATATCAGGTTTGAAAATTGTAGAATCTTGAGGTACATTAATTTTAATATCCTCTATAACCTTTTTAATTTCAGTCATCATTACTGTATCTTTCATTGGTGGCAAAGCTTCTTCTTCTGATTCGCTAGATCTGTCCTCCGATTCGTCAGCTGTTTTTTCATAAACTTTTGTCTGAGTAGATTTTACCGAAACGGTTTGAGTTTTTTGTGGTTGTGCTGGTGGCAAACTAAGTTGTTCCAACATCTGAAACTGTATAGCCATATCTTCTTCTGAATCGTTTTTAGAAGTTGAAAGAAAGTTGCTTCCTGGACTTATAAACAACAGTGATAAAATAGCAACATTCACCAACACGGTGATACCTGCTGCCAAAACCTGAGATTTATTTAGTCGAAAAAAAATCATTTATTTAAAAAAATTTGAAACAGAGTGCAAAGATAAAAACTATTTCGGGACGGTTTGTTTTAATTCAGCTTAAGGAATTAATAAAAAGCATTATTAGCATCAAAAACTGACAGGTTTAAAATTTCTTTTGTACTTTTGCCCGCAAAATTGAACCAATATATAACTATGACATACCTACGAAAACCTGAATGGCTTAAAACCCAACTTCAGAGTGGTGAAAATTACACGAAAATTAGTCAGATTGTAAAGAATAACAAACTTCATACCATCTGTTCGAGTGGCAGATGCCCCAATATGAGCGAGTGCTGGAATAAAGGTACAGCCACATTTATGATTGCAGGTGAAATCTGTACCCGAAGCTGCAAATTTTGCAATACTTTATCAGGGTTTCCACTCCCACTCGACCCACTTGAACCCGCAAATATTGCAGAATCAATAAGGATTATGAACCTGAAACATGCTGTTGTAACTTCGGTCGACAGGGATGATTTGCCCGATGGCGGAGCTGCTCACTGGGCTGAAACTATCCGAACCATCAAAAAAGTAAATCCCGAAACAACACTTGAAGTATTGATTCCCGATTTTGATGGTAAAATGGAGTTGATAAATCTGATTATTGCCGAAAAACCTGATATTATATCCCATAACCTGGAAACGGTTGAACGATTAACTCCGCTGATCCGAACCAAAGCTAAATACCGCACCAGTCTGAAGGTGATTAAACATATTTCGGACAGTCCTTTAGTTTCAAAAACCGGCATCATGCTTGGACTTGGTGAAACGGAAGAAGAAGTTCTGCAACTCATGGATGATGCATTGACAAACGGTTGTGAAATTCTGACAATAGGTCAATATATGCAACCTTCCCGAAAGAATTTAGCAGTTACAGAGTACATTTGCCCTGAAAAATTTGAAGAATATAAACAAATTGGACTAAAAAAAGGATTTCGCATTGTGGAAAGTGCTCCGTTAGTTCGATCGTCCTATTGTGCCGAAAAACATATTTAAATTTTTTATGTCATAGATTTTATTTATTGCTGTAATACCAACCTCAGGAACTAATTCTGAGGTTTTTTTATTTTCAACATTAAACAATTGAAATACAATTACATACAAAAACAATCAACAATATAGAGAAAATCTATATTTATATAGTTAATCATTTTTCAATAAATAGTGAACCATTAAAAAAAAAACATCTATATTTGTCGTGAAAATCTAATGTAATTGATTTCGAAAGAGCTCTTTTCTTTATATTCTTCAGTATAGACAACTGACAATCAAATACTTGTTTCTAAAAACAAGAAAGTTTTTTCAAAAATAAATTCGTTTAGATAATTATTATCTCGCTTGGTAATATTATCGGTTACTAAGTTTTATTTACTCACACATGTAAAACTACAGCTTTATGAAAAACGTTCAATTTGAAAATGATTTAGTTGCACTTCAAAGCAACATGCGCAATTTTGCTTTCTCACTTACTCTTAACCGCGATGACGCTGAAGATCTTTTGCAGGACACCACCCTGAAAGTATTAGACAATCAGGAAAAATTCACTAATGATGTAAATTTTAAAGGTTGGGTTCTGACTATTATGAAGAATATATTCATTAACAATTATCGCAAAATCGTTAGAAATCAAACAGTTGTTGACAAAACGGAAGACCTTCATCATTTGAATTTGCCTCAAAATTCAGGTTTCGACAGTCCCGAAGGTTCTTATGCCATTGGCGAAATATCAAACACAATAGCTTCTTTTGCCGATGAATATCGTGTACCGTTCTCAATGCACATTCAGGGTTTTAAATACGAAGAAATAGCTCAATATATGAAATTGCCCATTGGTACAGTTAAAAGTCGTATATTCCTTGCACGTAAACGACTTCAGGAACAATTAAAAGATTATCGCTATTAATCAGATAAACAATCATTTTAGGAAAACCGGAGCAAATCACTCCGGTTTTTTTTTGCAAAAAACTAAACTAAATAGGTCCAATTGAAGTTTAGATTCAAAAAAGAAGTATATTTGTAGTTCTCTCAAAAGAAATAAAGTTAATTATTAAATTAAAGATTATGAAGCATTTTCCGCCATCCGAACTTATTATTAACAGCGATGGAAGCATTTTTCACCTTCATCTGAAACCCGAACAACTGGCTGATAACGTAATACTGGTTGGTGATCCTGGACGGGTTGAACTGGTAGCGGCCTATTTCGACACACAGGAATGTTCCGTTTCGAGCCGCGAATTCAATACCATAACAGGTTCTTACAAAGGTAAACGCATTTCAGTAATTTCAACCGGAATTGGTACCGACAATATCGATATAGTTGTGAATGAATTAGATGCATTATCAAACATCGATTTTCAGACAAGAACAGAAAAAACTGATTTTCACCAACTGACCATTGTTCGAATTGGGACATCAGGTGGTATGCAACCTGAAATTCCACTGGGAAGTTTTCTGATTTCAGAAAAATCTATCGGTTTTGATGGAATGTTGAATTTCTATGCCGGACGTGATTCGGTGAGCGATTTAGCTTTTGAAGATGCCATGAAAAAACATTTGGTTTGGAATCCGCAACTGGCTGCCCCTTATGTGGTTGATGCTGATGAAGAATTAGTGAATCGGATTGGAAAAGATGACATGTTGCGTGGCGTAACCATTTCGGCCAATGGGTTTTATGGTCCGCAGGGACGTGTGCTGCGCATTGATTTAGCCGATATTGATTTAAATAATAAAATTGAGAGTTTCCGTTACGGGAAATATAAAATCACCAATTACGAAATGGAAGGATCTGCCATTGCCGGATTATCCAAACTCATGGGACACAAAGCGATGACAGTATGTTGCATCATTGCCAATCGTCGGGTGGAAGCTGCAACTACCGATTACAAACCCTATATTGAAAATCTTGTTCAAATAGTTTTAGATCGAATTTAACTATTAATTATTCATTGATAATTATTAATTTAAAATGTCAACCATAGCTGCCATATCAACTGCTCCCGGAATTGGAGGAATTGCTGTTATTCGTGTATCGGGGACTGATGCAGTAAAAAACTGCGATACGATTTTTGTGCCTAAGACTAAAAAGAACAGCCTGAACACACAAAAACCTTTCAGCATCCGATTTGGAAGAATTGTAGACCAATCAGCTGAAGTTGTGGACGAAGTGCTGGTAAGCGTTTTCAAAGCTCCCCATTCATTTACCGGAGAAGACGTGGTGGAAATTTCGTGTCACGGTTCCGTTTTTATCCAACAACATATTTTGCAGCTCTTATTGGAAAATGGCTGTAAATTGGCTCAACCCGGCGAATTCACTCAACGGGCTTTTCTGAATGGCAAAATGGATTTATCGCAGGCCGAAGCAGTGGCTGATTTAATTGCTTCTACCTCAGCCGCTTCACACCGCATGGCTTTAAACCAAATGCGGGGTGGATTTTCGAATGAATTGGTGAAACTCCGTACCCAATTACTTGATTTTGTTTCACTGGTGGAACTGGAACTCGATTTTACGGAAGAAGATGTGGAATTTGCCGACCGTTCGAAATTAAAAAAACTCGCTACCGAAATCAGCGAACTAATTACCCGGCTTGCTGACTCATTCCGTGTGGGAAATGCGCTGAAAAATGGAATTCCGGTAGCTTTGGTTGGTGAAACGAATGTTGGAAAATCTACTTTACTCAATTTATTGTTGAATGAAGAAAAAGCCATTGTTTCAGATATTCATGGAACAACACGCGATTCAATTGAAGATTCTGTTGATATAAATGGTATTTCTTTCCGCTTTATTGACACAGCCGGCATCCGCAATACAAAGGATAAAGTTGAAAACATGGGCATCGAGCGAACCTATCAGAAAATTGAACAGGCTTCGATTGTGCTCTGGCTGATTGACTGTACACAGGTTAGCGAACATATTGAATGGCTTACCGACCGAATTGCCAAACGTGCTGAAGGAAAGAAAATTATTCTGGTATTCAATAAAATAGACAAAATTGCTGAAGATGAACGCGAAGTTCTAGGTGAACTTTTTGGACAATTTGAAGGAGAAAGAATTTATATTTCAGCACGAAATAAAATAAATACCGACAAACTGCAAAAAGCCTTAGTTGAAGCAGCCCAACTTCCCGAAATTCATCCGGGTGACGTGGTTGTCAACAATGTCCGTCATTTCGAAGCCCTTCAAAATGCTCAAAAAGCTATCAATCGTGTGATAACAGGATTAGATTCCGGCATTTCCGGCGATTTCCTTTCGCAGGACATCCGTGAATGTATGCATTTTCTCGGTGAAATAACAGGACAAATATCTAACGATGAGATACTTGGAAATATTTTTGGAAAATTCTGTATCGGCAAATAATTAATAATCTTTAACTGCCAAAATCAATCACAAAAACACATTAAAGTCCTGTTTATCAGGGCTTTTTTTGTGTCGTGAAATTAATGTCAAACAAATTAAAATGCTCATAAAACGAACAACTAACAATCTTTTAGACCACATAACGAACACAAAATACCACTACTTTCTATACTTCTCCCATAGCAATCGGTCCAGTTCAACTCTGTTTTATTCACCATTTTCGTCAGTGCATTAAATAAATTTTGTTTTTGTTGGAAATTTTGTAACTTTTAATTAATTTTTGTGCACGAAAACGATGAATAAAACACTATGGTGTTAGGGGCAAGCTTAAGAAACACACCGTGCCTCGTATGAAAGTAGTTTTGCTTCTCCGTTTAGTAACTCGTCAAAAACGATTAAAGCAACTCCAAACGGTGCAAGGTCTTTTTTATCGCCAAAACGTAAACGACCACGAACTAAACGAACTTCTTTTGAAAAAGCAAGTATTTTATTGTGCCAGTACCAGCTATCAGTTCTAAGCGGAATTAAATAAACAATTTTTTTTGCGTTACCTTTTTGAATTTCATTAATGCCTTTTTCAATCCATGCTTCAACGTGTGAGTAAGGCGGATTTACATATACATTTCCGTGCCATTCAACTTCTAAACCATTGAATGTATCACACCTGAGCGGACAAGGGTCAAAATCGAATTTAAACTCTTTATTTACTTTGTCGTAAAAATCTTTTGGAGTGCAATAGTGGTCACTCTCTCTCGTGTTTACTAAAACTTTGTTGAATCTTAATGCCATATTATTTTATTAAATTGTTTTGAAAATGTAAGAAAGAAAAGCCAGCCCCTAACAAACGCCTATGGTCGGCACTCCGACAGGGTTTAGCGGCTTGAAAAGTTTGTGCGTTTCGTGCCACCATAGCCTAATCGTTACCTGCAAGCCTACAAAAAAAGACGATAGTGCAATACGACAAGTAATTAGCAAAGAAACCAACCATATTACTGGAGAAATAAATCCAAAACTCTGAAACTAAAATTAAGACAAAAGAAATTATTTCCAACACGATAGACTCATTTAATTTAGACATTTTTTTTAAGACAAGACAAAATACCAGTTCAATAAGACACTTAATTTCTATGATTCTTAATTACCAGATAAATTATTTTTCTTAATCAACAGAAATGCAATTGTAAATTTATCTCACAGGAAAATATTAATAAATTATTACGTTAACTATTAATAGTTAATTTTATACGGTTTAGTTTTCACAATCTAAATAAATTATTTATTTTTGAAAATTATTTCAAGAGACAGTCAACCTAAATTATTTTATGGAAACCAAATATCTCAATTTATCAACCAGTCTGTTATTTTTAATACTTGCTTTTATTCTGTTTATAAAACCTTCACCCAATAAAAGATCGAATAATTTTCTGGGTGTGCTTTTCCTGTTAATTGCTGCATACAGCGAACTTGTTTACCTACATCTTGATTTTGTTCAAACCAATAACACATCCTATCTCTCCTATTACCTCCCCCTCGATGCATTATTATTGATGTTGATGAGTCCGTGTTTATATTTCTATGTTTTATCGTTGCTAAACCGACCCGTAAAGTTTATTCGTTGGAGTAAGCTCTTGCATTTAATACCCTTCCTTCCTTGTCTGATATTTAATTTGATATTTTCTCTTAGAGCTGTTGCTGACAGAATAAACTGGCTGATACATGATTTTTATTCCGGCAGTATGGAAATGACCATCATCAATACTGTATTGTATCTACAAATTATTTTTTACCTGATTATTAGTTATCAAGCCGTAAGAAATCAAAAAAAAGTATCTATTTATATTGAGAAGAATGGTTTTAGAACCGATATTACATGGGTCAGACTATTTTTGTTAGCCAATATCATTATTATACTCATATCATTACCTGTTTGTTTTTTTATAAACAATGAGCGAACCAGCATTTTTATAGGACAGACAGCGATGAATATTGATTTTATTTTTCTGTTTATCATGACAGCTCTTAAAATTGGCTCTATGGATACTGAAAAGATGGAAGAAAAGAAAATTTCTTATCAAATTAGTGAAACTCAGGCTGCGAGTTACTGGAAAACTCTTACTGTATATATGGATACTTGTAAACCATACACGGATGAGAATTGTTCATTACGCTCGTTAGCTGAGCAAACCAATATACCTGTACATCATCTCTCTAATTTGCTCAATTCTCATGGTAAAATGTCTTTTGCCGATTTTATCAATAAATACAGACTCAATGAAGCTCTTATTTACTTGCAGGATAAAAGTAAACAACGTAAAAAAATGGAAACAATAGCACTGGAATGTGGTTTTGGTTCACCCAGTTCGTTTTACAGGGCTTTCGACAAAGTTTATTCTATTTCTCCCAATGCTTATCGAAAGCAACACGATAAAGACACCGAAGCGTAGAAAACGAATAATGTTGCTTGCTTTGTAGCATTTTATAAAATGCTATAAAATTTACACTCCACCAATTGCTGTTTTACAAAAACTTTAACACAATGTTTCTCTTTTATAATTTTGTGTTATAGAATGGATATAAATATCAGAAATTCAACTGAATATACCTTGAATTTAATCAGTATCATACGCCAAATATCAACTTCCTACTTGAACTTTATTGAAATAAATATCGCATTTTATAAAATGCGATATTTTTTTTAATGTGTATATGTATGTTTGTGCTCATAATTTAGATTCTGAAATATTATTGCCGACTTATCCTGCTTTGCGAATATATTATTTTAGAAAATAAATAGATACTTAAAGTTTCCGAATATATTCCCGAGCTTTCCGTATATATTATTTTACGCTGCGAATATATCCCCGATAAAAAGTTATATACACGGAAACTTTTAGAATAACGTCGCAAAGTTTGAGAATATATTCTCAAAGCAAGATTATATACACGCGAAAAAAACTAATACATTCTGAAAGTTTGAGAATATATTCTGAAAGTTAGAGAACATATTCTGAAAGCTTGAGAATATATTCTGAAAGTTTAAGAACATATTCTTAGAACATGTGATATTGTTAGCGAATAAAATATAAATATATAATAATTAGCAATTTACAACCTTTATATTTACCATTAAAATTAAAAACTATGGCTGATTACATTCCAAAAACAGATGCCGAATTTAATATTTGGCAAATTAATCTGATTGACATTTTATCAGAAAATGCTACTGCATGGGGCATTCCCGCAGACGTAATTACTTCATTAAAAGCTATTCAAGCTCGCTGGACTGCTGCCTATGAAAAAGCAAGCAACAAACAAAACCGTACCGCAGCCGATGTGATTACTAAAAACGAAGCTGGTGATGATTTTACCAAAGCAATTCGTGATACGGTGCAACAATGGCTGGTACGTAACCCGAAAGTGACAGATGCCGACCGCGTACGAATGGGTGTAACCGTACGCTCTAATAGTCACACACTAGTTCCGGCTCCAGAATCTTTTCCGGTAGGATCTGTTGATTTCTCCGTACGTTTGCAGCATACCATTTCTTTTTACGACCAAGCCTCAGCGCACAGTAATGCCAAGCCAGAAGGCGTAACCGGATGCGAAATTTACCTTAAAGCAGATGGCGAAGCACCTAAAAGCGTAGAAGAAATGAATTTTCAGGGAACATGCTCTGCATCTCCTTTTGTAGTAAAGTTTGATGCTAATAAAGTCGGCAAAATAGCCTGGTACTGGCTACGCTGGGTAAACCGCAAAGGTGAAACCGGACCATGGAGTACAGTGGTGAGTGCTATGATAGTGGGGTGAAGACTTCACTCCCAATCCGGCTTCTTAAGGAAAGGAAACAAATGAGCAATACAAAAGGCGGAGTCGGTTATAGATATGTTAGCGCAACTTAACCGACTTCCGCCCGCTCCCAAACTAAAAAAGAAAAGAGACCACAAAGGTATACATTAAATACAAGATACAGAAAACTATGCGAGGGAAAGAAAAAGAACATTATATACTCTCGAAAGCCAATAAATCATTTGGCAAAAAACAGTGTTTAAAAATAAAAAGTTTACAAACTGAATACTTCGAGAAAAAATAAAGAATTCGGAGTATTCGAAAACAATTAAAATTTATGAAAAGAATATTTTATATTTTAGTTATTGCTGTATTTGGTTTGATTTCTTGTAATAAAAATGAAGTAGCTGAATCAAAACAAACATCAAGTATTGAACAAATAAAAGCAAAATCAATTGCGTTATCTCAAGCACATGATTCATTAGTTTCTGCAATGTTAGCGGTTGAGAATAACAAAGTTATTCAAAAAAGTAAAGAGTACAAATAACTTAAATGCGACTCTGGATGTAAACGAAATGCTGGATGTAATTAATGAAGTTACAGGCGTTAAGCCAGTTATTTTGACAGGCAATAAATTACCAGCTAGTTTACAAAAAATCAAACAGACTTCCGACAGTATTCCGACAGTAGATTTAAGTAGTGAGCAAGTGACTTTAGCTTCATATGCAAATTCTAAAATTTCAGAGAAGTATCTAAATTTAATTGATGAAGTATTACAAAATGATAGTTTAATAATCCCTGAAAAAACAAAACGTATAAATGACATCCAAAATCAATTAATATCTGATACAAATGCTACACTATCAGATATTGAGGAAGTTTTTTCTGGAGCTGAGGTTTTAAAGGGATCTATGATACTTTGGAACGGTGAGTTTAATCAAAGTAGTCATGTAGCGATATTAGGCAAATACAATGCCTCTGGACCAGTTACTTGGAACTTTTGGAAAAAATTGGCATTTGTATCTGGTGCAGATGCCGTTGGTGCTGTTCTAGGCTTCTTTGCCGGTGGAATAATAACTGTAGGTACAGTTCCAGTATATGTACCACCAGGACCTGGAGGTGTAGCTGCTTCTGCTGCAGTATTATCTTATATTGCTGCGAAAATGTGTGGCTGGTAAATATCAATTGACATAATATATAGTCATGTGGAATTCGTCACACCTAAACGAGACGAGTTCCACATGACAACTAAAAAACAATTATTTCTATATGAAAATTAAAAATCTAATTATTGCTGTATTTATTACAACGACTTTATCCTGTTATGCACAAGAAAAAGTTTCATCATTTGCTTATGGTATTCATACTGATTTTCTTACGGTTCCACTGAGTCCTGCAAATATAGCATCGTATACAAGTGGAGTAACGGGTATATATTCTGTAAATAAAAACCTAAATATAAAAGTAGGTTTAGAAGATAAACTTTTACAACAAACTGATTTAAAACAGTACGAACATTTTTTTGGAGGTTCGTTGGGACTTGGATATTTTGTATCGCGAAACGATGCTAATAATACTGCTACTGAGGTAAATCTATCGTTTGGAAATTCTTTCAATCATTTTAGTTCGTTTAAGGATTTTCATTCTGATTTAGGTCTCCGCTTTTATTGGTTTAAAACCTTTTATATTGGTACAGGAGTTCGGTACAATCATGATGAAACAGCAAGTTTCATAACAACACCAACGAATAGTTTTAATTGGTATTGGCAAATGGGTTTACAGTTCGGGTTAAATAAAAGGAAATAAATATTATATTGGTATAATTGTAGGTCTTCAGATTAAATAAAGAAATCACCCCAAAAGCAAAAAAAGCCACATCAAGACGTTTTTGATAACTCTACCTTGGTGTGGCTTTTATAGCTTTTTTAATAGGGCAGAGCGGTCACCGTATATTTTATTTCCGGCTAAAAAGCCGATAAATAAAATACACGGTGTAAGTGTTTTATATCGCTTGCGAAGTTTTATCTGGGAATGTAATAAATGAAATAACTTGAGACAAAGTTTTTTGTTGACAATAATTTTGACAGCAATACTTTAAGTGAAAAAATCTGAATATATTTGCAAACGAAAACAATTATTTGCACGACTGACAACTTTTTGACAGAATTAATGAACAGACAACAGTGCTAACGACTAAACTCTTTGTGCGAAAAGAAACAAAAGCGAAAAACAACGAAAAACAAATTCTTTACAACCAAGACCAGCAGGTAACATCATAGGACTTAAACGCAACACCCCTAACGCAAAACACCCCGTCAAGCACTGCTCTTGTCGGGGTGTTGCGATTTAAGTCCTTGTTGAACGGAAGCTTCGGTACGCGATGGGGGTCACTCTCCCCCTCGTTTGCAACGAGGGGTCAGTGGTTGTTTGTTTTATAACTAAGAAAATTAACGCCGATTGAAGTGGTTGTCCGGAATTTCCGGACAACCACTTTCCGTAAAAAGTCTACCCACTTTATTTCCCCATCCACTCAATAATTTTACTTTTATCCACGCTGCCTTGCGAGGAACCGAAGTAAAAACTAAATACCTGTGTAAGGATGGTACTCAGTACACCCAGCACATATATCACTACATCTTTTACTTCCGCTTTAATGGTTTCGTTGCGGAAAATAACGATATAGAACAGCACGAAAGTTAGCAGGGTGGTGGTAATAGCCAGATAAGAACCAATGTTTTTGGATAGCGAACTGGCATTCACATTGGTCTCCACGACCGTACTGCGCTGGCGGGCACTGTCGATGTCCTGCAGCACGTTTTTCTGTTCTTCCACGCCCAGTCGTTTGGTATCTAACTGGTATTGTAGTTCGGCTTTTTTCATTTCCAGCTCCTGCTGCATGATTTCGCCTTTGGTGGTCACCACTTTGTCGAGCACATTGCCCACGCTGTCCACCAGCTTGCCGGCTCCGCCGGAGAAAAGATCGGTAATAAAAGACATGATATTTAAATTATATGCCCCCTAACCCCCTAAAGGGGGGACAGAGAGTTGGTTAATGTAAAGGGAAGAAGATAAGAAGCCCCCTAACCCCCTAAAGGGGGAATTAGATAGTGTCCCAAGCCTCTCCCGATATTTCAGATAAATTGCGGAGATGTGTAATTACTTTTATATCCTGAAAACATTTCTTACAAATTGTAAATTACTTCGCATAAAACTCTTCACATCCCCTTTAGTCCTTGGGGCCTCTTGCTTTTAGGGGGCCACTGTCCGACACACCCATCCATAAAAGTACTTCCGGCTTTCGGGGTGTCTTGTGACAACTGAATTCGTTGCTTGTTGCCCAGCATTTGCACTCCAGTAACCAGATGCCCACCAATAACCTTTATTGTCAATCATACTCTGTTCTCCTTTTGTCATTAAATTTTTTTAGGGCTTCGCATATTGCAAAGCCCTAATTTTGGTTACTTTTTGTAATAATCTTTAAACTTATCAAGCATAGTATAATCTTTAGAAAATATCTTTTTAATCTCGTTATTTACAATCAGTTTTGAAGTATCTATTTGGTTATAGATTGAGCCTGTCATTACTCCGTTAAATTTTACATGAGTAAATAAAATAGAATCATTATAATTATTAATATTTGGTTGAATATATGAAGTGGTATCAGAAATATTATATAAATATCGTCTGTTTACTAAAACCCTACTAATCTCAATAGTATATGCTCCAAAAATTGGTAAGTCAATTGTACTATTCTTAATAAAAACAACTCCATTACTATCCAATCCATTAGAAAAAATCGTATCAATTTTTACATCTGTATCAAGTATATAAATATATTTATCTAATGTCTTGTTTACCATTGTTTCATTAGTAGTATGCTTAGTACTTATTATACGATCGCAACCGTGAAATGTTACAAGTGCAAATAGAAGTGCGATTATTCGAATTTTATTCATAATCTTTCATTATTATATTAATTGCATCTTTATAAGAAGGATTATTCGAAAGAATATTTTCTTTGAATGATTGTATACTATTGTTTGATAACGATTTTTCAAGATTCCAATCAGAGCAACCAAGACTATTTAATTTGTAAAACATGATAGCATATGTATACGGGAAACCCCAATATTCATAATATGTAAGATTATATGGAGCTTTAGACCAGTTTTCATTAGAAAAACTATTCCACAATAGATTAACTTTAGCCATTTTCCATTCCCTGTAATTTGCCCATCCTTCCGAAAGAGCAATGAGTTGCCAGTTCCAACCGCCTTTTTATCGCGGGCTTCGCCGGTAGCGAAACCCGCAATGTGTTGATTTACTTTTTATAATACTCTGGAAACTTATTGAGCATAGAATAATCCTTGGTTAATATGGATAAAATTGTATCATCAATAATCAACTTTTCAGAATACTTCTCATCCTTAACTGTTGAATTTGGATATGTTTTAACAAGAATATTTTTATAAAATACACTATCTGTAACGTTAATGTATACAGAATACATCCCTTTAAATTGCTTGCAAGTAGTATCAGTTAAATTATAGATATTTTCATTAAGTATTTCGACTCTGAAATCAGGTATATTATAAGCTCCAACTGGAGGCAACTTCATGATATAATTATGTTCAAAAAAAACACTATCCGAGTCATTTCCTTTTGACATAATTTTATTAGTTCCAACTTCCGTTTCTATTACATAGACTATCTTTTTATCGGTATTATTCACCAATATGTTTGTTAATTTAGAAGTCGAATCCATCTCAATATAACAGGATAAGAGTAAAAATACTACAGATAGGCTAAATATTAATCTGATTATTTTATTATTCATAGAATTTGATTTTTTCTGTAATTTTATCTTTTAAAGTTGGATAAATCGTGATTAAATTATTTTTAAAATCACTTATAGTATATGCAGCTAATGATTTCTCGATATTTGAATAACTACATCCAATACTTACTAAATCTCTAAACATATAACCATAATTTCTAGGAAACTCATTAGCAATTGAATAATATGGGTTCAGATAGGTAACTTTCAACAACCATTCTCTATAATTCGCCCATCCTTCGGATAGGGCAATGATTTGCCAGTTGGCATCGCCTTTTGCTCCATAAGGGCTTTTCCTGTTTGTGACTGGGTTGGTATAATAAAGACTATTATAGGCTTGCTGATACACGTTGGCACTCCAATAACCCGAAGCCCAGAATATTCCCTTCTCTGAAATTAATCGTTTCACCATGCTTGCATGAGTTAGTTCATGCCATGCAAAGTAAGTGATAATTTGGTAATCTGCCATGTTATTCTGATAGCGTAACATAATATCGGGATATACAGCATATAATAGAGAAGTAGCAAAAACCTGGCCTACAACGCCCCAAAAGTTAGGATAAGCATCTACAATACTCCAGTTAAGAGTATTTTTCATCATGGGTGTTCCTGAGGTATAATTCGGGTCATTTAGAGAAGCTATATCCATACTCGTGGGAGGTAAACTGATGCCATCAGCCCGGGCTATATTCATATAATCGTTCAGGGCTTTGTGTTGAACACATTCTCCCCAATAATAACTTGAAGTATTAAAGGTCATTGAATAATTGTCAGGGCTATGTACACCAATACTTATGCCAGTAGTCCATAATACAGCTGCTCCAAACAGGGCATCACATAATTTCCAAGAATTAACGCCATTATATCCATCAAAAAATACAAAATATTCAATGTTTGGGAAAATAGCGTCTTGTCCGAATTGATCGTAGAAATAAAATTTTCCTTGCAAGTTAGTTCTGGTTTCATAAGCTGTAAACCACCGAGCAACACGTACTCGAATGTTTGCCAAAGGTAGATCTCCATTGGGTGTTGACACTTTTAAATAGCCTTCGGGATTATAAACAGCCTCTTGCCATGATGTCCATAAGAAACGTTTTGTCACGTAGCTTGTTGCTTTTTGCATACCTACTGGAGCGTTTCCTGTAGTTGGTTTATTTAGTTGATTACCGTTACCGGTGAGAATGAAGGATACGGCTTCCAACGTTTTTAAAACATCTGCATAATTTGCTTGTTTAGCAGTATAAGATTTAATATGTTGTATGCCTTTTATATTTGAAGGAGTTTCTTGTTGTGAATAATAAGGGCTATGCTCAGGGATAAATAACTCCTTAATCACTTCATATCGAATACCACTTGGTGGTTGATATCCAATCGGAACACTTGTATATAACCAGGTAAATTTACCTTCTACAGTTGGATCTTTATAATAATCTCCAGTTTGTTCCTTTTGATAGTCTAGTGGATAATCAAAAAGTATTAATGTCGAGTCAGTCATTAGTTTTACAAACTGTGTACTGTCTGCAGGTAAAAACCGCACATATTTGTCGGTTGGTTGAATGGTAATACCTTCAAGTGTGGCACTTGGTGCTTTCATACATGTACTATGTTGTTCAGGATGTGCTTTAAGAGTATCCAAGGCTGCTTGCATATTTTCGATAGAATAGGGATTATTAAGTTGTTTTCCCAATATAATTGGTCGGGCTTCTCGATTACCATCATCAATAATAGATGTGTTATTCGTTTGGTTAATACCAGTTTCGATTTCATTTTTACTACAACTCGTTAATGCAAAGGTAACTGATAAAATGGCTATTAAAGCCATGATTAATTTATTTTTCATATTGTTTTTTGTTTTTTATTTAAGAATTAGTTGATTAGTTTCACTCTTAGTAAAGACCGAAAGCTGGTCGCGGTGATTTATGTATCTGGTAAGCTTATTGCTTTCATAATAATTATTTCTACTTTTGTTTCCTCCTTTCATTTTTAGAATGTGAGTGGGCGTGAGTCGGTTTGGTTGCGCTAACAATTCTTTATCCGGCTCCGCCTTTTTTTATCAATTCATTATATTTATAGTTTACAACTACTTCGTTTGTAATTCCAATGTTGGGGTAATGATTTAGCACGCCTACTGAACCAACCCTATACAAAAAACAGTTACTTATTCATCTCCTCAATAATCTTGTTTTTATTTTCGCTGCTGAGGGAGGAGCCGAAGTAGAAGCT
>CAZTDH010000010.1:0-36661 GCA_964612615.1 uncultured Paludibacter sp.
ATACTATTACACGTTACTTAAACGGGGTAAAACCCATATTAATTTACACATGAAACACTATCTCAATTGGATAGTTTCAATCCTGAAGTGTATTATGGAATTGGCCATATTTATACATATTATTTGAATGATTACGAAAAAGGTCTTCAAAATATGTGTAAAGCATATAATTTATATATTAAGAAAAAATCACCTTACAGAGTAGATGCTGAAAAAATAATTAGTACAATATATTCTGAAATGAAAAAGCAAGACAAAGTAGACAAATTTAATGAGATTCTAAAAGTAAATAACATAACCGCAAATTTTAATTAAAGTAACACTGCTACAGCGCGATTTTCATCGCGTGGTATGAATAAAGATTTTTGTACATGATGCCGCTTGGTTTGCCAAAATCGTACATCAGCATTTGAACAAAACAAGAAAACAGTTGCACAGTCTATTGTCCAGCTCTTTTTTTTGTTGTAGTTCGCTCAACAACCGATGACGTTCGCTCAATAACCAATGATGACAACTTCAAATACCATGATGCCAACTTTACAACCCATGACGTCAACTCAATAAGTGATGGCGTTAACTCGACTGACAATGGTGCAATCTAAACATAATTTTTTCATCTTTGAAATAAAAATCTTATTTTTGTTACTCAAATTTAAATAAACTATGAAAGTACTTTTTATCGGTGGCACAGGCATTTTAAGTTCAGCTTGTTCGGAGTTGGCGGTAAGTCGGGGAATGGATTTATACCACCTGAATCGGGGGTTGAGTGCCAATATCCGCAATGTACAGGGAGCAAAGACGATTATTGCCGATATACGGAACGTGAAAGAAACTGCTAAAGCTCTGGAAAACTGTGAATTTGATGTGGTGGTGGATTTTATAGCCTACGAGCCGGAACATATTATGAACGACATCGCCTTGTTTTCGGGCAAAACAAGTCAGTTTATTTTTATCAGTTCAGCCTCGGCCTATGAAGTTCCGAAAGTACTTCCGGTTACAGAAGAAACGCCGTTAGACAATCCGTATTGGGAGTATTCCCGCAAGAAAATTGCCTGCGAAAAGGCGCTAATAGAAGCAGGAGTAAAAAGCAATTTTCCATATACCATTATCCGTCCATCGCATACTTACGATAAAACCAAGATTCCCGCAGTTGGCGGATATACAGTGTTACACCGCATGTTGCAGGGATTACCTGTTATTCTGCCGGGTGATGGAACTTCTATCTGGACATTGACATGGCATCAGGATTTTGCGGTAGGATTAGTTGGACTTTTCGGTAATCCCAAAGCTATTGGTGAAGCTTTTCATATTACCTCCGATGAATGGCTGACATGGAATCAGATTTACAGCATTCTGGCTACTGAATTGGGTGTGACCCCGAATATCGTTCATATTCCATCGGATGTCATTGTGCGTTACGACGCTGAAATTGGTGCCGGATTACTCGGCGATAAGGCACACAGCATGATTTTCGATAATTCCAAAATCAAAAAGTTCGTACCCGATTTTAATCCGCAGGTAAGATTTAGCGAAGGAGCTAAAGAAGTGATTAAGTGGTACAAAGAAAACACATTGCAACTACCTGTTGATAGTCATATCAATGAGTTTATGGATAAGATTATCGGGGATTTCAAAAAATGGTCAGAATCAAACGATTTTTAATACTGTTTTCCATGACTTCCGCCTTTGAGTCTTTTAGGCGAACCCGACCAGGAGCAACCGAGGCAATAAAGTGTGGTTAAATCAAAACCAATAAGCGAATCCTCTGGATTTAAAGGGATAACATTGTAATTTTCATCCACGTTTACCAACACAGTGTCGTGTTGCTCATTTCGGACGTAAAAGCGGTGAATGTCGCACTGCGGACAACGAAGTTTTTTCATTATTTATCCGTAGTATCAATTTCGGCAATTTCCACGTCTTCCGTAGTTAAGTCTTCTAACTTTTCGCTTTCGCAACGCAGCACTCGTCCCGGAAATTTTTCAGGCCAAATCAAATTGTGCGTAGCCATTATTACAGTTGTACCCGACTGACATATAGTATAAAGCAGTTCTATTAGTTCGTTTCCGGTTACTGTGTCGAGGTTTCCGGTTGGTTCATCAGCCAGAATTATTGCAGGCGAATTGAGCAAAGCACGTGCAATTACAATGCGTTGTTGCTCACCACCCGAAAGCTGATGTGGCATTTTAGAGGCTTTTGTGCTCATTCCAACCTGTTCAAGCACATGGTTGATCCGTTCGTCAATAGCTAACTGATCCGTCCAATCTGTTGCTTTCAGCACAAATTCAAGGTTTTTATATACCGAGCGATCGGTCAACAATTGAAAATCCTGAAACACAATACCAGTTTTGCGACGCAGAAACGGAACATCTTTGTGATTCAGATTGCATAAATCATATCCAAGCACTTCGGCCGAACCGTTTATAACCGGTACTTCGTGATAAAGTGACTTCAAGAGTGAAGTTTTTCCACTACCCACTTTTCCGAGCAAATATACAAATTCACCAGAATGTACTTCCAGTTGTACATCCTTCAGCACCAAATCCTCTTGTTGATAAATATCAACATCGGTATATTTTATCAGTTGTTTCTTTTCCATTGCCCCTAATCCCCTAAAGGGGACATTTATTAATTTCAATCGTAAATTATAAATGATTCAATTGTAAATTTACTTGTGTCTTTTCTTCAGTTCACGAGCCAAATCGTCGAGCGAATAACCTTTCGAGGTTAGCAAAACGATAAGGTGATAAATTAAATCCGAAGCTTCATAAATAAAACCTTCCTCAGTGCCGTTAGTAGCCTCAATAACTGTTTCTACAGCTTCTTCACCCACCTTCTGAGCCATGCGGTTCACTCCTTTTTTGAAAAGTGAAGTAGTGTACGAGCCTTCGGGCATTTCATTGAAACGAACTGTAATAAAGTCCTGCAAGTATTTCAGGAAGGCAACATCGGCTTCATTTTTTTCACCCCAGCAAGTATCAGCACCTGTGTGACAGACCGGCCCAACAGGTTTTACCTTAATAAGTAAAGTGTCGTTATCGCAATCGGAGGCGATGGAAACCACATTCAGAAAATTGCCACTCTCCTCCCCTTTTGTCCAAAGTCGGTTTTTAGTACGACTGAAAAAAGTAACCTGACCGCATTCTTGTGTTTTAGCCAAGGCTTCCTCATTCATATATCCAAGCATCAGCACTTTAGACGTCATTTCATCCTGAATGATAGCCGGAACCAATCCGTTTGATTTTTGAAAATCTATATTCATTTTTAATTGATATTTTCTTTTGTAAATAATAGTCTGCGAAATTACAAAAAATCAACCAATTATAAGTTATAATGGTTGATTTTTAAGAATACTCACCGAATCGTGAAACTCAGGTTATTTTTCAATTCTGAACCAATCGAAATCAGCATAACCCGATTCGTAGGTCTTTCCTTTACGAATGGCAAACAAACCAACGGTCGCTCCTATCCATTTTCCATTTTTGGCAGCAAATACCGATCCGATTTGTCTGAAACTTTTACCATCAATGCTATAGCTAAATGTACATTTAGCATTCCCCCATTTGCTATTTTGAGCAGTATTATAGATTTTAAAATACTGCGAAGTAGGTTGAACATTCTCCACTTTTACTTTGAAATAAACGGCATTTGTCGATACTTTTTCTTCTGCACTATGAATTTCAGGTTTTCCTCCTTCAGCATCTATGCAGGTTGACTGATAAATAACTAAACCGGCATCTGTTTTTTTCAATGAAATATAACCATAATCAATGCCCATCACAATTAAGCCTGCTTCCTCATCGGTAGTGCGAGCAGTTAAAGTAAATTTGGTAACAGCACTGAAATCGGGTGCCGGAAACTTCTGTGTCAATAAATTAGTCACGTTCCATTTGTTCTTATCTCCTTCACGTACCGGAAGATTGTACATGCGCAAAAATCCATAAGCCGGTCCGGCAAGAAAAGCCTGGTTATTTTTCGGGTTAGCAGCCCATTGCCATTGCAAACCAAGCTGACTGTCATTAAATTCGTCTGATTCTGCAAGAGTTTCAATCGGATAAGTTTTACCCACATTCGGTTTTTTGTACGTCAACACAGGTTCTCCAACGCCATTTTTATCCTTGTCAACTCCCATCAATGGCCAATCATTCACCCATTGAACCGGCTCTAAATGCAAAATACGTCCATAAGCATCTTTATCCTGAAAATGCAGAAACCAACTCTCACCGGTTTGAGTTTCCACCCACGCACCCTGATGCGGTCCATTGGTAGGAGAAGTTGGTCCTTTTTCCAATACAATTTTTTCTTCGTAAGGGCCATAGATATTTTTACTGCGCAGAGCCAATTGCCAACCGCCACCTACACCACCTGCTGGTGCTAAAATATAGTAATATCCATTTCGTTTATACAGCTTTGGCCCTTCAACGGTTGGATGCTTGCCATGTCCGTCAAATACAATTACACCATCATCAAGCAGTTTAGTTCCATCGTCGCTCATTCTGTTCATTATCAAGGTACTTTTCACACCTGAACGGCTGGCTGCCATACCATTTACAAGATATGCATTACCATCTTCGTCCCAAAATGGACAAGGGTCAATCCAACCGAGAGCTTTTTTTATCAATAAAGGTTCACTCCATGGTCCTTCGGGATGTTGTGCTTTCACCATCCATATTCCCAAATCAGGATCGGGGTAATAAATATAAAATTCTCCCTTATGATAACGAATGGCCGGTGCCCACACACCACCACCATGAACTACAGAATCGTATCGGGCAAAAGGTGGTTGTTTGAGGAAAACATTTCCTATAATCCGCCAATTCACAAGGTCTTTAGAATGTAAAATCGGTAATCCGGGTACTTCATTGAAACTGGATGCAACCAAATAGAAATCATCACCGACACGAATCGCATCCGGATCGGAATAATCGGCATGCAGAATCGGATTTTTGTAAGTACCATCACCATTATCAGCCACCCAAACCTTCGAAACATAGTTCATACGTTGATTGGTTTGTTGGGCTTCTGTCACAAAAAATGATAAAAAAAGAATTGTAAGAAGTAGATTTATTTTTTTCATTGAATTCAAATAAAAACAAGTTGATTTTAGGTTCAAAATTACTAAAAAATGATTGTTGCGATTAATATTTTTGTATCAGTTATTTTTCCTGCAAATAATCCAAAATACTGAACATATTTAGATTATTAGCTTCAATAAAAGCAGTTTGATTCAGAATTTCATCAGCTGACTGAATGGTATCACTTTTCATCAGTTCAGCCTGACCATTTTCTATCATTTGTTTCATTAGTTCAGCGGTTACTTCAAAATGAAACTGAAGTCCGAGTACATTTTTATTGTACAGAAACGCCTGATTTTGAGTTACGTCCGAGCGAAACAAGCGAATACTTTCAACCGGTAAATCGAATGTATCACCATGCCAGTGAAAAACAGGGAATCGATTTTCAATTCCGGCAGTAATAAGTTGATTTTTAACTGTTTGTTCAATGTCAAACCAGCCAATTTCTTTTTGTTTGTTAGCATAAACCTTTGCTCCAAGTACTTCGGCAATTAATTGAGAACCAAGACAAATACCAATAACTGTTTTGCCTGAGTCAATCATTTTGCGAATAAATTGCTTTTCCTCCCGTAACCATAGATAAATACTTTCGTCGTACACGCTCATTGGACCACCCATAACAATTAACCAGTCAATATCCTCAGATATGGGAAGCTTAAAATTTTCGTAAAACCGGGTATAAGAAACAGAATGATTATGGGAGTTAATCCAATTTTCAATGCAGCCCATACCTTCATAAGGCACGTGCATAAAAGTGTGAATGGAGAGTTTCTTCAAGGAAATATTATTTGGGGAATAGATCGTTTCTGTTTGAGTAATTTGTAGTGAAATTATTGATTGTTGATCGCTTTTTCCATTGCCAAACTATCTTGTTCACTGGAAATGCTATCGTTGGTACTTTTTACTTCAATTCTATTTTTTTGTTTATACTCAAGTTTTGTTTTATACACAATATTCACTGTAATAATTCCTAAAATAGTCAGTATCAGGAGACCTAACAATAATTTGTTACTTGTTTTCATAAGGTTGGAAATAGTTGTTTAATGCCGGAGTCAATAATTTTCTTTGTAAAGATATACAATTTACTTTCATTTGCTTTTACCGAGTCATTTTTTTCTGTTCCGCTTTCAATTCCCATATAAAACGGACTGAAATGGCATGAAATTCCCGACGGTTTATTTATATTGCTAACCAATCCGATACCAACTATCAATATAACTACCAATGCTTTAGTTGTTTTTTCTGCTTTTTTCATGTTTAAAAAATAAATATGTGTTCTACATTATCAAAAAAATACTTTATCAAACTTCCCTTTCTGTTAAACGGTAATAGCTGACAACCCACATAAATGGAATTAAAAGATAACTTCCGATTACAAATGATGTTTTAAAAACATTGGGTATTGTGAAATCAGTAACTACGACAAACATAGGCAAAATGGCATTTGAAAGGTATTTCACATCCCAATATGTTTTAAAAATAATCAATTGTAATATAAATATAAGCAACCCAAAACCTATAATACTAAAAATAGTTTTGCTTATAACATTGTTTCTGAAGTAAAGTGAACCAACCAAGAACAAAGACTGTGAAAATGCAAATAGTCCGAAAACAGACCAAAACACATTATTGACAACCGGTTGGAAAACCCCATTAACATCCACAATTGAAGTATCCTGAAATAAATCCCAATTGACCGGCACATCAATTTTCAAAATAAAATGATATGTCAAAGAAACTAACAGATTACCGATAGAGTAAGACAAAACAGTCATTCCTAAATGATAAAATGTATTTAGAAAAATGGTAGATATCAGTTTCTCGGTATGAGTAGCAGGAATGAGTAAAAAGTGTACGCTATTCGACCCTTTTAATAAGTCTTTTTGAAGCCGGATAGAATAAATCAATCCACTTAAAAACAAAACCATAAGAACAAATATACGATTATCTAAAACCGTGAATGTAAAGATGATAATACACCAAAACATAATCTCACGATAAAGATTTTCAAAAAAATAACGCTGTAGTAATAAACCAATTCGTTTTATGCTAATTCCGCTTACCATAATAGTCAATTGAAATTAAGATTTAAATAACTCTTTGATTCGATGATGATCCGATAAAACTGCATTAAACAGCAATTCTAAATCGATTTTACTTTTTTCACCACTTTTGTTTTCTAAAATCTGATGATGTCCATCTGTTGTTTTTTCAGAATATATCACATCCTTATCGTTTTCCTTAACCTCAGCTGTTTTGAAAAGCAACTTATCGTTGATACTTTCAGTTAATTGATTAAAAACAATATCATGATTATCCATAATAATCACATTATCAATAATTTCCTCTAAGTCGAGTACCTGATGAGTTGAAATTACAATGCAACTTTTTTCTTCGACTGCAGAAGTCATCAAGCGTCTGAACTGTCTTTTCGAAGGGATATCCAACCCATTAGTAGGTTCATCCAGCAAAACAAGTTTAGCATTTGTAGATAGTCCGAAAGCAATAAAAAATTTCTTTCTCTGGCCGTATGATAATTCGCTTATACTTTTGGTTCCGTGATCAATTGTAAACTCATGCAGGTAACCGTGAAATTTCGTAGAACTGAAATCAGGATAGAAAGGAGCATATACTTCTTTGTACATCTTGATACTCAGACTTGTTTCAGGTATTTCCTCAGGTAATAAGAATATATTATAGAGCATTTTAGGGTCTCTTTTTCGTGGTTCGAACCCATCAACATTGATTTTACCATGCAAAGGAAACAACAAACCCGAAATTAGTTTCAACAATGTAGTTTTTCCCTCACCATTTTTTCCTAATAATCCATTTATACTACCGACAGTAAGAACTAAATTAAAATTTGACAATAATTTTGCCTGCTTTTTGTATCTAAACTCCAGATTATTTATATTGACAATTTTCTTCATCACGTATGATTTTATAGTAAAGATGTGGTTTTGAAAAAGAGTTTGATTTAGTATCATGCAAATATATTGCATGTGATTAACTTTTCAAATTATTTTACGTTAAATTAATAATTTATTTGGTTTTTGCAAATATATGTATTGAATTTAAATGATAAGTTCGGGGTTTGTAATTACAAACTCAGTCTTTATTACAAGATTAAAAATGATTACCTTTGCAAATAAATAGGATTAAAATCCGGTTCTAAAACAACAAACAATGCATTCAAAACAAGAGAAACTTGAGCAATTTGAACGATTACTCGAAATAATGACCGAACTCCGCGCCAAATGCCCGTGGGATAAGGAACAAACCTTCGAAAGTCTGCGAACCCTCACTATAGAAGAAACCTACGAACTAGCCGATGCCATCATTCGCGATGATAAAAAAGAAATACGCAAAGAACTGGGCGACATATTGCTGCATATTGTTTTTTACTCTGAAATAGGCAATGAAACCAATGATTTTGATATTTATGACGTGTGCAAAGGTTTGTGCGAAAAGCTGATTTACCGTCACCCGCATATTTTTGCCGACGTAACAGCTGACAATTCCGAAACTGTGATGCAAAACTGGGAGACGCTGAAGCTCAAAGAAAAAGGTGGAAACAAATCTGTTTTATCAGGTGTTCCAAACTCCCTTCCGGCATTGATAAAAGCGCATCGTATTCAGGATAAAGCCCGTAGCGTGGGATTCGACTGGGAACACCGTGAGCAGGTTTGGGACAAGGTGCAGGAGGAAATCAACGAGTTTAAAGCCGAAATTGCCGCCATGGATAAGGACAAAATGGAAGCCGAATTTGGCGATTTGATGTTTAGTCTGGTCAATGCAGCCCGCCTTTATGACATTAACCCCGAAAATGCACTTGAACGAACCAACCGGAAGTTTACAAGTCGTTTCAATTATCTGGAATCAAAAACCATTTCTGTAGGCAAAGATCTGAAACAAATGACACTGGCCGAAATGGATGTGATTTGGGACGAGGCAAAGAAAAACGAGAGAAACCTTAACTCATAAAGGGGAATTTTGAAGATTGCTGCCAATTTTAAATTTACATTGTATTTTATTCTATTCTGTCAGATAATAAAAAATAATATCAATGGAAAAACATAATCCTGAAGAAGACGAAAATTACGAATCGAAAGAAAGATTACCGGAACAATTGGGTGTAGATCCTAATAGATTATTGGAAACAGTAGCGAGATATATGGAATTATATGGCAAAATTATGTTGTTGCAATTTCCATTGACAGCAGACCTAAAGGAAAATCTGAAAGAATTGTTCGAAAAACAATATCCCGGGATAAAGCCTTATATTCAAATTTGGCATGTTAACTGGGTTCTTGAAGCCATGGAAGGAGTAGCCAATACTTTGTCCATCCGTTTAGTGAATTTCTTCGAGCAAGTGGAGAAAGGAGAAAACTATAAGGAAGGATATGAGGAGTATGATCGATATGTGAAGTTATACAGCAAACCTTACGAGGCACGTAAAACGGTGATTGAATATGACAAATTAAAGCTCAACGCCGAACAACTGAGGATATATGAACATGTTCTTGAAGATGCGTATCAGGAGGATTTGATCGGATGCAAACAACTGAACATAGAGAGAAATAAATACCTGAATGTAGTGCATTTACTGGCACTTCGATTTTTTGGTGAACTGACCGAGACACTTACTCCTGACCAATGGTTACATTACGATATCTTAGTCGGGATGAGTTGGAATGATTATTTTGATGAATGTAAAGAATTAAACTATTATCTGATTGAAAAAAACATGCATGAATATCCGGGTTTGGATTATCAGCATTTTATGTTAAGAGAATCCGAAAGGTTGCGTGATGAATCAGCACAGAAAAATCAAATTATTAGAGAATAATAGTTTTCTACAATTTTTAGGCTCTCAAAAAAAATGAATGCTAATCTAAATTTCGTAATGCTCGCAAAAAACAAAAAAACAAGCTTAAAACTTTTGGAATGTTAGCAAAAAAAGAAAAAATAAGAACAAAACTTTTGGAATGTTAGCAAAAAACGAATAAATAAGCCTAAAACTTTCGGAATGTTAACAAGCGATGGATTTTTGAGCCTAAAACTTTTAGAATGTCAACAAAAAACGAAAAAATAAGGCTTAAACTTTTGGAATGTAAGCAATAAACGAAAAAATAAGAGTTTCAAATTCGTCATACGCTCAAAAAAATGAATAAAGAGTTAGCTACAACCTCTATAATCAAGGAGTATGAATAAATTAGTGATTATTGTAAATGTCAATTAACGCAATCAATAAACCACAAAACTAACTAAAAATTCCCCTTTAGGGGATTAGGGCTCACATGTTATATCCTTCTCATTTCGAACAAAAAATAGCTTTTACCAGCATTCGCCAATTGTTGAAAGACAAGTGTGTGAGCACGTTGGGCGAAGAAAAAGTAGATGAAATTCAGTTTTCGTCAGTCTATGCCGATGTAATGCGTTTGCTTAGTCAGACCGATGAAATGCTGCGCGTGCTCACTACCGATGCTGACGAATTGCCAATTGGTGATTTTTACGATGTGCGTCCGGCTTTGTCGCGGGTGCGCATTGAAGGACTTTTTCTGGACGAGTTGGAAGTGTTTGATCTTCGGCGGGCATTGGAAGCAGTACGCCGGTTGGTTGCATTTCTCACCAAACATGAAGCCGAAGTTTATCCACATTTGCACGAACTGGTTACGGGTATAGAAACATTTCCGCTGATAATTAACCGCATTGACGGTATTCTGAATAAATTTGGCAAAGTAAAAGACAATGCTTCCAACGAGTTGGCACGAATTAGAAAAGATATTTTCCAGGTTCAAAGCAGCATTTCGCGTACGCTAAACTCTATTCTTCGTCAGGCACAAGCCGATGGCTATGTGGAGAAAGATGTGGCACCCACCATGCGCGAAGGACGTTTGGTAATTCCGGTTTCTCCTGCATTTAAACGAAAAGTAAATGGTATTGTACACGATGAATCGGCCACCGGAAAAACAGTTTTTATCGAACCACAGCAAGTGGTGGAAGCAAATAACCGTCTGCGCGAGCTGGAAGGTGAAGAGCGGCGTGAGATTATTCGAATTTTGGTCGAGTTTACCAATTTTGTGCGTCCGCATACCGAAGAGATTTTTGCTTCGCAGCATTTCCTCGGACAAATTGATTTCCTGCGTGCCAAAGCTCTTTTTGGTTTGGAAATAAATGCGATTAAACCCCGCGTTGACGATTGTTGCCAGTTGGAATGGGCCAAAGCCATTCATCCTATTTTGTTTCTCTCGCTCAAAAAACAGGGAAAAGCAATAGTTCCACTGGATATTACGCTAAACGAAAAGCAACGGATTTTGCTGATTTCCGGTCCTAATGCCGGAGGTAAATCGGTGTGTCTGAAAACGGTGGTATTGTTGCAATATATGCTTCAGTGTGGTTTGCTTGTGCCACTTCATGACAGCAGTCGCGCGGGTATTTTCGAGCGTCTGTTTATCGATATTGGCGACGAACAATCTATCGAAAACGATTTGTCGACCTACAGTTCACATTTGCTGAACATGAAATATTTTATCAAGAACAGCAATGAGAAAACACTGTTGTTGATTGATGAATTTGGAACAGGAACAGAACCGATGATTGGTGGAGCAATAGCTGAAGCAACCTTGGAACGCTTCAATCGCAATCTGGCATTTGGAGTTATTACCACGCACTACACCAACCTGAAACATTATGCCGAAGATGCCGTGGGTATTGTAAATGGTGCCATGTTGTACGACCGTCAACATTTACAACCGCTGTTTCAACTCAGCATTGGAAATCCCGGAAGTTCGTTTGCCATAGAAATTGCTCGTAAAATTGGGTTGCCCGAAGATTTGATTGCCGAAGCTGCCGAGAAAGTTGGTGCAGAGCATTTGGACTACGATAAACACCTTCAGGACATTGTCCGTGACAAGCGTTATTGGGAAAATAAACGTATACAAATCCGCCAAAAGGAAAAGAAACTGGAAGAAACTCTGGAGAAATACGAAGCCGAAATGGTTGGAATTGACCGTCAGCGAAAGGAAATTACCAACAAAGCAAAGGATGAAGCTAAAAACCTGTTGAGCGAAGCCAATGCAAAGATTGAAAATACCATTCGGCAGATAAAAGAAGCGGAAGCAGAAAAAGAGAAAACGAAAGCGGTTAGGAAAGAGTTAGATGATTTCAAGGCAAAAATTGGAAAAGAAGAAGCCCCTAAATCTCCTAAAGGCGACTTAAAAAGTCACGAATCGAAACTTCAACTCAATAAAAAACCTTTAAATAAGCAGGTCAAAACTGAAAAAGGAAACGCGGAACATGAAACTTTCAATGTCGGGTCTAATGTCCGCCTGAAAGGACAAACAGCTGTCGGAAAGATTCTCGAAATACAAGACAAGCAAGCCATTGTTGCATTCGGACAAATGAAATCTACTATAAAACTGGCTAAACTCGAACCAATAAGCAACACCCAACTTAAGAAGGAAGCTAAAAAATACGATTCGTTGGGTAGCACAACTACTGATGAGGTTCGTCAACGTAAACTGACTTTTACTTCCGAGATTGATGTGCGCGGTATGCGTGGCGATGAGGCGTTGCAAGCCGTTATGTATTTTATCGACGATGCTGTAATGGTAGGTGTGGCTTCTGTTCGTATTTTGCACGGAACAGGAACAGGTGCGTTGCGCCAACTCATTCGCCAGTATCTTGGGACGGTTCATGGCGTGAAAAGTTACAAAGACGAGCATGTTCAGTTTGGTGGTGCAGGAATTACGGTGGTGGAGTTTGAATGATTTTTATCATTATTTCAGTGAAATGACGTGAATAATCATTTTTATACAGTCCGAACAATTCCAAACTTTTTTTGTACTTTTGTGTGCTTTAAAACAAAACTTTAAAATATAAAAAAATGGCTGTTATCAAACCTTTTAAGGGCATTCGCCCACCTCAAAATCTTGTTGAAAAAGTGGCTTCCCGCCCGTATGATGTATTGAATTCCGAAGAAGCCCGCACCGAAGCGGCAGGAAATTTAATGTCGTTATACCATATCATTAAACCTGAAATAGATTTTGAACCGGGAACGGATGAACATGAGGAAAAAGTGTATGACAAAGCAGCCGAAAATTTTGCTAAGTTCCGTCAGGAAGGCTGGTTAGTGCAGGATGCAGTAGAAAAATACTACGTGTATGCTCAAACTATGAACGGCAAAACACAATACGGTTTGGTGGTTTGCGCCAACGTGGACGATTACCTGAATGAAAATATCAAAAAACATGAGTTGACCCGACGCGACAAGGAAGAAGACCGCATGAAACATGTTAGGGTAAATAATGCCAATATCGAACCTGTATTTTTTGCGTATCCGCACAACGACGAACTAGACTCGATTGTGGCTGAAGTAATTAAAGGAAAACCCGAATATGATTTCGTTGCTCCGGGCGATGGTTTTGGTCATCATTTCTGGATTATCGACGATGTGGCTAAGATTGCCCGAATTACTGAACTATTTGCAGGAATTCCTTCACTTTATATTGCCGACGGTCATCACCGCAGTGCTGCGGCAGCATTGGTTGGTAACGAAAAACGCCAGCAAAATCCGAATCATACAGGCACCGAAGAATATAACTACTTTATGGCCGTTTGTTTCCCCGATAATCAACTGAACATTATTGACTATAACCGGGTTGTAAAAGACCTGAATAATCTGACTGACGAAGAGTTTCTGGCTAAATTATCGGTAAGTTTTGATGTAGAAATGAAAGGTGCGGATATTTACAAACCCAATAAATTGCACAATTTTGCGTTGTATTTGTCAGGCAAATGGTATTCGCTTACAGCTAAATCCGGAACCTACAATGATAATGACCCGATTGCTGTGTTGGACGTAACCATTTCGTCGAATCTGATTCTGGACGAAGTACTTGGAATTAAAGATCTTCGTAGCGATAAACGCATTGACTTTGTGGGCGGTATTCGTGGGTTGGGCGAATTACAGAAACGGGTTGATACAGGCGAAATGCGTGTGGCACTGGCACTTTATCCGGTTTCGATGAAGCAACTGATTGATATTGCTGATACCGGAAACATTATGCCTCCGAAAACAACCTGGTTTGAACCAAAATTGCGTTCAGGGCTGGTTATTCACGAATTAATTTAAATACAAACTCTCAAACATTCAAACTTTCAACCTTTTTCCTATGCGCTTCAAACTCACTGTTTCTACATTACTTTTGGTTGCAATTCTGTTAGCAGGATGTGGAATAGGAGTGCGTATAAAAAAAGCAGATAAACGCTTTGAAGTAGGTGAATATGCAATGGCTGGCGATTTATACAAGGGTATTTATTCGAATCTGACATCGAAGGAAAAAGCTTTCAGAGGAAAAATTGCCTTTCGTCAGGCCGAATGTTACCGTCTTACGAATAACAGCAGGGCAGAACAGGCTTATCTAAATGCGGTTCGCTATAACTACTCCGATTCAGTTATTCTGCTGCATTTGGCTCAGGTCCTTCAACGAAATGGAAAATACGATGAAGCAGCTAAGAATTACGAGCTGTTTTTAAAGAAAGACAGCTTAAATACAGCGGCGATAAATGGATTGAAAGCTTGTAAAAATATAGCTGAATTGACCAAAATTCAAAATCGGTATACAGTAAAGCGTTCTATTGAGTTCAATTTGCGTAAAACATCCAATTTTAGTCCCGCTTATATCGGACAAAATGGCGACATGATTGCTATTACTTCCACTCGTCCATTGGATAAAAAAATTGTTCAGAAAACCAGTCCCATTACCGGTTTGCCAAACAATGATATTTTTGTAAGTCGCAAAAATGCAGCCGGAAAATGGGAAAATCCGGAACCAATCGAAGGTGAACTAAATACGATTAACGACGAAGGCATCTGTTCGTTTAGTTCGGACGGAAAAGTGATGTATTTCACCCGTTCGCCTTACGTGGCTGATGGTGCCAGAGGTACTGAAATTCTATCGTCGAATCGTGCCGGTGGAACATGGAGCAAATCGCAAAAAATAAAGATTTTTAACGACAGTGCCATTTCAGTGGCTCATCCGGCCATCTCGCCCGATGGACAAACTTTGTACTTTGTGTCCGACAATAAAAAAGGATTAGGAGGCAAGGATATCTGGAAAGGAACGCTGGTGAATGGAGAGTGCAAATATATCGAGAATCTTGGACCTGAAATTAACACTTCTGGTGATGAAATGTTTCCATCGGTTGATGCTGACGGAAATTTATATTTTTCGTCAAATGGTCGCGTTGGATTTGGTGGATTAGACATTTACAAAGCAACCCCCAAAAAAGATGGCGGATGGATTGTCGAAAATATGGGCTCACCGGTTAATTCAACAGCCGATGATTTTGGAATGACCTTTGAAGGAAAATCGTCCCGCGGGTATTTTTCGTCAAATCGTGACGAAACCAAGGGAATAGATGCTATCTGGAGTTTCGAATTACCTGAATATGCTTACAGTATTGAAGGAAAAGTGACCGATGAAAAAGGTGTAGAAATACCAGATGCTACAGTCAAAATGATTAGCAACACCGGCATTAATACCCGCATTCTGACTAAAAAAGACGGAACATATCGAATCAAACTCGATAAAGATATGGATTGCCTTATGCTGGCTTCAGCACGTGGTTATCTGAATCAGAAAAATTCAATTTCAACTCAGGGATTAACTGATAGTAAGGTATTTACGGTTAACTTTAAATTGTCATCTATCTCGAAACCAATTCAGCTGGAAAATATTTTCTACGAATTTGCGAAATGGGATTTAACCCCGGCTTCCGAATCAGGTTTGCAGGTATTGGTTAAGTTATTGAATGATAATCCGAATATCACTATTGAACTGAGTGCCAATACAGACTACGTTGGAAGTAATACCGACAATAAAGTATTGTCGGCTAAACGTGCCAAATCAGTATTAGACTATCTGATTTCCAAAGGAATAGCTTCAGACAGATTAAGCTCTGTCGGTAACGGTGAAGACAAACCGGTGGTGGTGGATGCAGCATTGGCAAAAAAATATACTTTCCTGAAGGAAGGTACTATCTTGAATGAAGAAACGATTCTCAAGTTAACACCCGAACAGCAGGAAATAACCAATCAAATCAACCGTAGAACCGAGTTTAGGGTACTTAAAACAACGTATAAATTATATTAGCTAAGAAAGTTTGGTTCTGAACCAATACCTGATATACCAATGAACTGACAACCAATCAAAAATGAAACAATATCACGACTTATTAAACCGCGTATTAGCAGAAGGAGTACATAAAGAAGACCGAACTGGAACGGGAACAATCTCTGTTTTCGGACATCAGATGCGCTTCAATATGGAGGATGGTTTTCCTTGTCTTACCACAAAAAAACTCCATTTAAAATCCATTATACATGAGCTTCTCTGGTTTTTGAATGGTGATACCAATATAAAATACCTGACTGATAACGGAGTGCGTATCTGGAATGAATGGGCTGACGAAAACGGTAATCTTGGTCATATTTATGGTTATCAGTGGCGTTCGTGGCCCGATTATAACGGTGGACATATCGACCAGATTTCAGAGGTGGTAAACACTATAAAAAACAATCCAGATTCGCGTCGGATTATTGTCAGTGCCTGGAATGTAGCCGATATTCCAAATATGAATTTGCCACCCTGTCATGCATTTTTTCAATTCTATGTGGCTGATGGCAAGTTGAGTTTGCAACTTTACCAACGCAGTGCAGATATTTTTCTTGGCGTACCTTTTAATATTGCTTCGTATGCTCTTTTATTACAAATGATGGCGCAGGTTACCGGACTAAAAGCCGGTGATTTTGTTCACACCCTGGGAGATGCACATATTTACAGCAATCATATAGAACAGGTAAACCTACAGTTATCACGTGAACCAAGACCGCTACCAAGAATGAAAATAAATCCGGACGTGAAGGATATTTTTTCTTTTCAAATTTCTGATTTTGAATTAGTTGATTACGATCCACATCCACACATCAAGGGCATAGTAGCTGTTTAGTCGGTTGAAAAAACTTTAAATAAACAAAACACAAGTAGTTAAAACGGATAGTCGGGAACGATTGTCCGTTCTTTTTATGTAGATTTGCTGCCCTCCTTAAAAAGTTGACAGGATTAGCAAAAGCAAATTAAATTAAGATATTATGTCAAAAATTTCAATTATTGCCGCTGTAGCCGATAATTTAGCTATCGGAAAATTAAATAATCTGCCCTGGCATTTACCAGCTGATTTGAAGCATTTTAAAGAAATTACCACCGGACATGCTGTGGTAATGGGAAAACGCACTTTTGAAAGTTTACCTAAAGGACCACTTCCTAACAGAAAGAACATAGTTTTAACATCAATAATGTCTGAAGGCGTAAATGAAGGTTATTTCGAAGCCGATTCGTTGGATGATGCAACTTATCTGTGTGAACATGAGGAACGGGTTTTTATAATGGGTGGTGCTACGGTTTACCGTCAGTGCATTGATAAGGTTGATTATATGTACATTACCTGGGTTCATGGTCATTTTTCGGCCGATACTTTCTTCCCTGAAATTGATTTTAATGTATGGCAGGAAGTGGTTCGCGAAGATCATGAAGCGGATGAGAAAAACCCTTATGCCTATTCATTTGTAGAATATAAGCGCAAGAAATAATTAGGAGTATATCACATAATAAAAAACGCTGCAAATTTCAGAATTTGCAGCGTTTCTTATTTATAGTTTTAAGAGCTATCAGCACTTTATATTTAATTCATTGAGCACAACCCTGATTTTTTCGTAAGTTTTGATGGTATTTGGAACCAGTGGTAAACGTAACTTATTTTCAACCATTCCCATTACGGCTAACATACTTTTCACTCCCGCAGGATTACCTTCTACAAAAAGTAATTCAATCAATTCGGTAAAACGGTGGTGTATTTGGCGTGAACTGGCATAATCACCTTCCAGAGCCAATCGTACCATGCGGCTGAATTCTTTTGGAAAGGCATTGCCAATCACCGAAATAACGCCCACAGCACCCAGCGTTATCAATGGAAATGTAATACCATCATCACCCGAAATAACCATAAAATCTTTCGGCTTGTTTTTGATAATATCGTCAATTTGAGTAAAATTACCTGACGCTTCTTTTACAGCACAAATAATCGGGAATTCCTTTGCCAAACGCAGGGTAGTATCGGCAGTCATATTTACACCTGTACGACCTGGTACATTATATAAAACAACCGGCACAGGGCTTGCTTTGGCAATAGCCGCATAATGTTGATAAAGACCTTCCTGTGAAGGTTTATTGTAGTATGGAGTTACCGACAGAATAGCATCGATACCGTGAAAATCGGAATTTTGAAGTTTTTCAACTACTGCTTTGGTATTGTTACCGCCAACGCCAAGCACAATAGGTAATCTTCCGGCATTACATTGAAGGACAAAAGCTGTAATATCTTCTTTTTCCTGTTCGGTAAGCGTGGGAGTTTCGGCTGTAGTACCACAAACAACGAGGTAATCTGTGCCACTTTTGATTTGATGTTCGACCAGGTGAGCTAATGCATCAAAATCAATCGTTTCATCAGTTTTGAATGGGGTAATCAAAGCAACACCCATTCCTGTCAGTTTATTATTAATCATCGGTAAAAAATACAATTTGGGTGCAAAAGTACTGTTTTAATCTTTACTTTGTATACTTTTCAGGTAAAAAATTATCTGATCATACACGTAAGTTTCGTCAACTAATATTTCGGCAGGTTCATTATTTTCGGTTTTTTCAACAGGAGTCATCAAACTCTCCACATCCATCACAAAATCGTAGATATTCAAATCCGATTTATGAATCCCTGTTTTGAAGATAGCCTTCGAGTACATGGCAATGTATTGCATTGGAATCAAAGGCTTCAGCGTCAAATCAATCAATAAATCGTATTCATGATTTTCAAGCTCATTCAGATACGAAACAACCGGTTTGCGAAAGAAATCTGTCTGGTCATTGTTCAATATTCTGAAGTCCGGGAAAATAGCTGTATGGATTTGCTTTTTATCAATATAACCCCAGGCCGAAACTTTTTTTCCATCGTCCTGCAATGAGCTGATAATCTTTCGTATAGCCGGATTTTTTTCAATAACGTCGCTTTCGAATAGAAGAAGTACTGTTTTGGCCCTGTCATAGGTAATAAATCTCCGATCGCGGACTAATGTACTGAGATATAAATCAGCCCGTTTATTAAACAGGTATGTATTTAATTTAGTAAATGTAAATAATTTCATTAAGACTGCAATTTAGTTTTATTCTTCTGATTCATTATCACTTATCATAGTCATAAACATGTCCTCATCTATGATTTTCACACCCAGATTCTCCGCTTTTTTCAATTTTTCAGGTCCCATATTCTCACCTGCCAGAATAAAAGAAGTTTTGGCCGAAACACTTCCTACGTTTTTCCCACCGTTCATTTCTATCATAGCCTTGTACTCGTCGCGCGAATGTTTGGCAAATGTACCGCTTATAACAATAGATAATCCTGCTAATGCATCACCGTGAGCCTGAAGTTTTTCTTCCGAAAGGCTCATTTGCAATCCGGCATCTTTCAGACGGGTTACCACTTCAACATTCAGCGAATCAGCGAAATACTGAACCACACTTTGAGCAATTCGTTCACCAATTTCGTCAACAGCCACCAACTCTTCCAGCGATGCACATTCTAACGCTTCAATATTTTTGAAAGCATAAGCCAGTTTTTTAGCAATGGTTTCGCCCACAAATCGGATTCCCAATGCAAAAACAACACGCTCAAACGGCACTTCTTTCGACTTTTCAGCTCCAGCCTGTATGTTATAAGCCGATTTTGTTCCCAATCTTTCCAAGCGAACCAAATCAGGAATTTTAAGGCTGTAAATATCGGCAATATTTTGTAATAAACCGTTCTGGTAAAGCAAATTTATAGTTTCACTACCCAAACCATCGATATTCATTGCTTTGCGACTCACAAAATGCTCCATTTTTCCCTTTATCTGAGGCGGACAAGCATTTTCATTCGGACAATAATGGGCTGCTTCGCCTTCGAACCGAACCAAAGTAGCTCCACATTCAGGACATGTTTTAATGAATTTTACTTTATCGCCAATCAAAAAGCGCGCATCTTTATCCACAGCCGTTATTTTCGGAATAATTTCGCCACCTTTTTCCACAAAAACCATATCGCCAATATATAAATCGAGCGATTCAATTATATCGGCATTATGAAGCGAAGCACGTTTCACCACCGTTCCTGAAAGTTGCACCGGATCGAGATTGGCAACCGGAGTAACCGCTCCTGTCCTACCCACCTGATACGAAACAGAATTCAGTCGTGTAACAGCTTTTTCGGCCTGAAATTTATAAGCAATTGCCCAACGGGGTGATTTGGCAGTAAATCCAAGATTTTTTTGCTGGCTTAATGAATTGACTTTTATAACAATACCGTCAGTAGCAACAGGCAAATTTTTACGTTCAACATCCCAATAATTTATAAATGCCGAAACTTCTTCGAGCGATTTACAAACTTTAGTAGCATCCGATATTTTAAAACCCCACGAACGGGCAGCATCCAGATTTTCGGAATGAAGATCGGATGGAAGATTTTCTCCCAATAAATAATAGAAATATCCATCCAGCTTACGACTTGCAACAGTTGAAGAATTCTGTAGTTTCAATGTTCCCGAAGCGGCATTACGCGGATTGGCAAAAAGTTGTTCTTCCTGTGCCTCACGTTCGCGATTTAGCTCATCAAAAATAGCCCAGGGCATCAGAATTTCACCCCGAATTTCAAACTTATCAGGGTAATTACCATGTAAGCGCAACGGAATGCTCCGGATAGTTTTCACGTTAGCAGTAACGTCATCACCTTTTTCACCATCGCCGCGCGTTACAGCCCTTATCAGCAACCCATTTTCGTAGGTCAACGATATGGATGTGCCATCGTATTTCAGTTCGCAAACCAATTCAAAGGCTTCATTCAATCCTTTTCGGGTACGTTCGTAAAAATCCTGCACTTCGCCTTCGGAATAAGTATTTCCCAACGAAAGCATGGGATAAACATGAGCAATCTGCTCAAAACCACTTGCAATATCACTACCTACACGCTGAGTTGGAGAGTTAGGATCAAAAAACTCGGGATAGGCAGCTTCAAGTTCCTGTAGCTGCTTTAATTTGGCATCGAACTCATAGTCGGAAATAGTGGGTTGCGACAACACATAATAGTTGTAATTGTGCTGCTCCAGTTCGCGACGAAGATTTTCAATCTGAGTTTTCATGTGATAATATATGCCAAATCGTTTATAGTTTGCAAAAATAAGAAAAAAATACTATTTAGCGTTTGACATTGTATTTGTTCAACTACAAATTTGAAATAATAACTAATTATGTTGAAAATTCTATAGAAAATAAAATATCTTTGCGCCTAAATAATTGATAACCTATTAAAAACGGGAAGTTCATACTCTTTTACTAGTCAATACGAATAAATATATCTAAAATACGTACGAAAATTATACTGGTACATTAATCTTCAACTTAATTTTGTAATAATAAACTGAATCATGAAAAAACTAACTGATATTCTCTTTTCGATGGTCACTTCGGTGATACTTTTACTTATATTTGGTGTTGCTATCGGATATGCAACTTTTGCCGAAAACAGCTCCGGAACGCCTTATGCTCATGATATTGTGTACAATGCAAAGTGGTTCGAATTGTTACTGGCACTGCTCATTGTGAATCTTATCGGGAGTGTAATACGTTTCAAAATCACAAATAAAAAGAAATTTAGCATTCTGCTTTTTCACTTGTCATTTATAGTTATCCTCTTAGGTGCAGGGATTACCCGTTATTTTGGTTCGGAAGGCGTGATGCATCTTCGTCAGGGTCAAACAAGCAATGAAATTACTTCCGAAAAAAGTTCAGTACGGATTACCGCTGAATTAAATGGTCAGAAAGAGGAAAAAACTACTGAATTTACATTCTCCGAAACAGAATCAAATGATTTCTCGAAAAATATCAGTGTAGGTGGTAAAACTATTACCATTCAAAATACACTTTTAATGCCTAATGCCATTGAAACTATTGAGGAAGATCCGAAAGGTGAACCAGCTTTCGATTTGTTTGTGATGACTCAGGGTAATCAGGGAATGGAAGTGATTCTATCGGCTGGCGAGAGTAAAGAATACGGCGGTCAGCTATACGCATTTGGCGATGCCAGTGGCAAAGCCGATGTGAATTTCACTATGGATGGCGACAATTTGCTTATGAAATCAAAAGTTTCTGTTGCAAAAATGGGAATGATGGAAAGTAGCGAGTCAAGCTTTACATTGGGCACATTAATTCCAGTGCAGGAAAGAACCATTTATAAAACTGAAAATGCAATCTTTGTATTAAAAAAATACATGCAACATGCAAAAAAAAGCCTGACACAATACAATCCGGAATCGAATAAAATGGGCGTGATGATGAAGGGTCATACAGCAGTAGTTTTCAATGTTTCGGACGGAAATACTACGAAAATGATGAATGTTCTGACTGCTGAAAATGAAACTTTAGAACCCGGAACCTGTTTGATAAATGGTGTGAAAATAAGCATCAGTTATGGGAACCTGCCTTATAAACTACCGTTCAGCATAACGCTACGTGAATTCCAACTCGACCGTTATCCAGGCTCAAACAGTCCATCGTCCTACGCCAGTGAAATCACGGTAAATGACCCCGAAATGAAACTCGTTAAACCGTTCCGTATATATATGAATAACATCCTGAATTACCGTGGTTATCGTTTTTTCCAGTCTTCTTACGATCAGGACGAAAAAGGAACAATACTTTCTGTAAATCACGATTACTGGGGAACCTTGGTAACCTATGTGGGTTATTTTTTCATGTTGATTGGGATGGTGTTGACTTTATTTAATAAAAATAGCCGTTTCCACACAGTTATCCGTCTGAGTAAATCTCTACAGGATAAACGAAAAGCATCCAAAGCTTTATTAGTGGCTGTTTTATTGGGATTTTCGGCTTCGATATTTGCAGTTGACAATAACAGTAGTAAAAAAGAACATTTCGAAGCACTGAGTAGTCTGCTTATTCAGGATGAAGCACAGGGTCGCATTGAACCAATTAGTACTTATGCTTCGGATGTAATCCGTAAAATAACTAAAAAGACAAGTTACAACGGTCAGTCAGCACTTGATGTATTTATCAGCATGATGATTAATCCAACTCAATGGCAAAAAGAACCTGTCATAAAAGTTGCTCATGACGGACTCGCCAAAGAACTTGGTGCTGCAAAAGATCATGTATCATTTAATCAGTTGGTTGATATGCAGCATGGTGGCATATACAAATTATCCGAAAAAGTAAATGCAGCTTATCAAAAAGATCCCTCCCAGCGAAATCAGTATGAAAAGGAACTGATTAATGTGGACGAACGACTGAATATCCTCAACAGTATTTTCACAGGAACATTGCTGAACATATTCCCTGCACAGGCTGATAAAAACAGCAAATGGACTTCAGCAGCAACTATAAGTACTCAAACTCCGTCAGAGCCAATGGCGACTGTGGCAAAAGGTGGCTCATGTCCTATGACAGGAAAAACTGGAATGTCAGATAAACCTGCAGATATTGCTACCACAGAAGCGATGGGCAGTGCAGGTGATAAGTGCCCCGTAACCGGAAAAAGCGGAAAAGCTGGTAAAATAGATGAATCTGCGATGAAGTCCATGCCTGATTCAGCTGCGAAAAGCTCAGCAGGTGGAGAAATGAATGCTTCCGGCATGATGGGCGGCATGCCCACTATGAATCCAATTGAAAGTACCGGACCTGATAAATTATTAAACAATTATTTGTCAGCAGTTCAGGAAGGATATGAAAACGGCAACTGGAGCAATGCTAACATGGCATTACTGAGTCTGAAAAACTACCAGATTTTGAATGGTGGAAATCAGCTTCCATCCAAAGCCCGTGTAAAAATGGAAGTGATGTACAATAACCTTAGCATCTTTCTTACATTAGCCATTTTATATGGACTGATTGGTATTATATTGATTTCATTGCATCTTTTCAACATCCTGAAATTCAATTCTAAATTAGAAAAATGGCTTGACCTGAGTATTTATCCGCTCGGAATCATGTTCTTAGTTTACACTGCCGGACTAGCTTTGCGATGGTATATTTCCAGCCATGCACCGTGGAGCAATGGCTATGAATCGATGATATTTGTAGGTTGGGCAACGACTCTTGCCGGACTTGTATTTGCAATGCGCTCACCAATTACACTAGCAATAACATCATTGTTGGCAGCTATAGCTCTCGCAGTTGCAGGTATGAGTTGGATGAATCCCGAAATTACTAATTTAGTTCCGGTATTAAAATCCTACTGGCTGGTTATTCACGTGGCGGTTATTACTTCCAGTTATGGATTCTTTGCCACAGCAGCCATGCTTGCGTTGTTCAATATGTGTCTGATGATTGCACGCAATCAGAAAAACGCTATAAAACTGAACGATAACATTCAGGAATTCAGTTACATTATTGAACTCACACTCACCATAGGATTGTTTATGCTCACCGTGGGAACTTTCCTTGGCGGGATTTGGGCAAACGAATCGTGGGGACGATATTGGGGTTGGGATTCCAAAGAAACCTGGGCATTGGTATCTGTATTGATTTACTCAGCTATTTTGCATCTTCGCAAAATTAAAAATACAAATAATTTATTAATTTTCAATGCTGTATCAGTACTTGGATTCAGCACAATCATTATGACTTACTTTGGAGTAAATTATTATCTTTCGGGTATGCATTCCTATGGTCAGGGAACACCACCTGCGATTCCTATTGGCGTTTACATTGTTATATTCATTATAATATCATTGATACTTTCCGCATACTTATCGGAAAAAAAATTCAGAAACAGAGGTTCTGAATAACACAAATTTGACATTTTGCAATTTAGAATATTTCTATATTACTTTGATTTGTATAGTTTTATGATTGTAATTCTTACAATTTTATTATTTTTGATTTGTGAAGTAATAATTCTTTCAGGTTTCAGAACAAAAATTAAAACTGAAACAAACACATAAACCATTAAAAATCAGACTAATGAAAGGATTTCCACACAAAGTATCTTTAGTTTTATATAATGTAATTATACTATCTACTTTTTTTACATTGATATATTTCGGAATCTCTTATTACAAATTACCGGTTGAAGGAACATTTAGACTTGAACATCCACTTCACAACTTATTAAAACCAACGGGTTTTATTGGTCATGGACTAGGAATTATTGGTACTTTGTTTATTGTCTTTGGGCTGTTTGGATACATGGCTCGTAAACGAATGAAGATTTTTGCTCGGGTTGGATTGCTTAAACACTGGCTTGAATGGCATATTTTCATTTGTACACTTGGATTTATTATGGTATTGTTTCACACAACTTTTAAATTTGGTGGATTAATATCTGTTGGTTTATGGAGTCTCGTAATAGTATTTTTGAGTGGAATTGTGGGTCGTTTTATTTACATTCAAATTCCACGATCCATTGAAGGTCGTGAATTAAGTGTTCGCGAGATTCAGGATTTGAAATCCGAACTTGACGATGAACTTTACGAAAAATACGGAATTCGCTTTTCTGAAGTAAAAACAAACAAATTTTCGAAGATTAGATTAAAATTAATTTCAGGTAAAATTCCACATAAAGAGTTTCGTAAAGTAAGATATCTTATACGGAAAGAGAAAATACTCGAAAAACGCATTGAGAGATTAGATAAAATGCAAAAACTATTCAATTATTGGCATGTTTTGCATCTACCATTTGCTCTTATTATGCTAATTATCATGGTTATTCATGTAGGTGTAGCTTTATTTCTGGGTTATTCATGGATTCTTTTTAAATAATGGAACTACAAATAGAACAAATAGCAATTTACGGTTTAACCGCAATAATCATAATAGTAGTTTTAGTTATCTATATTTGGAAACAGCGCCGTGATTCGAAAATTGTAGATGTCAAAATCTCACAAGCCAAAGAAGATGGCTTGCATGAACCGGTTTCGTTATATCCGGTAATTGATCCTAACAGATGTATTGGAAGTGGTGCCTGTGTGGATGCCTGCCCCGAAAAAGACATATTAGGTCTCAAAAATGGACGATCGGCCATTATTAATGCTTCGCGTTGTATCGGTCATGGAGCTTGTTTTAGGGCTTGTCCGTTAGAAGCTATATCGTTGTGGATTGGAACTGAAAAAAGAGGGGTTGATATTCCACACTTGAGTGTAGATTTCGAGACCAATGTAAAAGGTGTTTTCATTGCCGGTGAATTGGGTGGAATGGGGCTTATAAAAAATGCTGTTACTCAGGGATTTGAAGCTGTTGAATATATTTCAAAAACAATTGAGAAGAACCTAAAGGCAAGTTACGATTTAATAGTTGTAGGTTCTGGCCCTGCCGGAATTTCGGCTACATTAGCTGCAAAGAAATTTAATTTAAGTGTTCTCACTTTAGAACAGGGAACATTGGGAGGTACAATATCAACCTTTCCCCGCAGTAAAGTAATTATGACTTCTCCAATGGATTTGCCATTGTATGGAAAAGTGAAATTGAGAGAAACATCTAAGAGTCAGCTGCTTGAATTATGGAACTCATTAATAACAGAGCATAATATTGTAATTAAAGAAAATTCAAAAGTTGAAGCAATAACAAAAGTTGATAATATATTTCATATAACCACCAGTTTAGGTGAAACATATACTTCTAAAAGAGTTTTACTTGCCATTGGGCGACGGGGAACACCAAAGAAATTAGAAATTCCCGGTGAAGAATCGGAAAAAGTGGCGTACAGATTGCTTGAACCTGAAGAGATTAGTGACAAAAAAATATTAGTTGTTGGTGGTGGAGATTCAGCCGTTGAATCTGCCCTTCTTTTGGCAGATAGAAATAAGGTAACACTATCGTACAGAAAAAGTGCTTTCAGCCGTATAAAAAAGAAAAATGCGGATAAAATAAATGCTGCAATGCTAAGCGGATTGATTGATATTCAATTTAATACCAATGTGGTCTCTATAAATGACGGATTTGTTGCTTATAAAACAAATGAATCCGACGAGATATTGAAATGGGAGAACGACATGGTATATATTTTTGCAGGAGGAGAGCTTCCTTCACAATTTTTGAAAAGTATTGGAATTGATTTTTCAACAAAACGAGGTGAGGCTATACTAAAACACAATTGATAAAATAATGAATCGCTGTTTTTGTTTTTTTTGTTAAACACATTGAATCGCTTATGAAAATCAGGTTTTTTTTCTTTACATTTATTTTTTTCAATATATTGGTAATTAGCAGCTTTGCTCAATTATCACCAGGAGATTTAAGCAAAGGTCATGCTAGTCTGGAAGGAGTTGAAAATTGCACAAAATGCCATTCAGTTGGAAATAAAGTTTTACGCAATAAATGTTTAGAATGTCATAAAGAGATTAAAGCGAGTATTGCTTCTAAAAAAGGATTTCATGCATCTGCCGAAGTAGGTACGAAAGACTGCTATGTATGCCACAATGAGCATCATGGTCGTGAGTTTCAGCTTATAAAATTAAACAAGAAAAGTTTTGATCACGCCAAAATGGGTTTTGAACTGAAAGGGGTTCATGCTACGAAAGATTGTAGAGCATGCCATAAATCAGAATTTATATCAGACCCGAATTTCAAAAAGAAAACTTCTACCTACATGGGATTGAAGAGTAACTGTCTCAATTGCCACGCTGATTTTCATCAGGGAAAATTGTCATCAAACTGTGCCTCGTGTCACAATTTCGAATCGTTTAAAAATCCGAAAGTAGTTGGATTTGATCACAATAAAACAAAATTTGCATTATCAGGCAAACATCGAAACATAAGTTGTCTGAAATGTCACAAAACTGAAATTGTCAACGGTAAACCTGCTCAACGATTCAAAGGGCTTCAGTTTGAAAGTTGTACTCCGTGCCATAAAGATATGCACGAAACCAAATTCGGTAGTAATTGTAAGGAGTGTCACAGTGAAGAATCATTCCATGCAATAAAGAATATCAGCTCATTTAACCATGATAAAACAGGCTTTGTGTTGATTGGAAAACATACTACTGTGGCTTGTAAATCGTGTCACAAAACTGAGTCGATGACCGATCCTATTAAACACGACAAATGTTCAAGCTGTCATGCAGATTATCATAAAGGCGAATTTGCAAAGAAAGGTGTTTCTCCTGATTGTAACGAATGCCATACAAATAAGAGTTTTGCTATGTCAACCTTTACGATTGAACGTCATAATAAGACGAAATTCAAACTGGAAGGAGCCCACATGGCTACCACTTGCATGGAATGTCACAGAAAACAAAAAGACTGGACGTTTGCAAAGATGCCAACAAAATGTGTAGAATGTCATCAGAACATTCATAAAGGAATCATGAGCGATAAATTTATGGTAAATGATAATTGTACTGCTTGTCACAATGTAAATAGTTGGAAAACAGTGAAATTTGATCATGAAAAGACCGGTTTTAAACTTGAAGGTGTACATGCCCGTCAATTATGTGCCTCCTGCCATTTTAAGAAAAACAGCAGCGGCGTACGTGTTCAACAGTTTGAAAATCTGACAAAAGACTGCTCAGGTTGCCACAAAGACAATCATGTTGGACAATTTGCTGAAAATTCCAAAACGAAATGTTTAAAATGTCATGGATTTAATAATTGGAAAGATTTAAAGTTTGATCATAATTCATCCCGGTTTAAACTTGAAGGAGCACATCAGAATGTGCAATGCAATCAATGCCATATTAAAACCATCGATGAAAAAGGTACGTATATTAAATATAAGTTCAAAAGCATAGAATGCGCTACTTGTCATTCCTAAAAAAAAATCCAGAATACCAATTCATTTAATTTTCAGCCACATAATCTATTGAATATCAAATACATTAATACTAAAAAGTAAGTCATGGAATCACAAAAAACCTTTAATGTCACTCATCGTCTATTACATTGGAGCATTGCATTATGCATTATCATTTTGTTAGGAACAGCATTACTTCACATCACCTGGTTTGGAAGAGATAGTTTGGCTAAAATTATTGTGGAGAATATACTTTTATTTGGTGGTCAAATTACCATAGGTGATGCAAGTGTTATTGCAAAACGTATTGCACAGCCTATGTGGGAATGGCACTTCTATGCCGGATATGCTTTGGTAGGACTTTATATTTTGCGACTTATACATCTTTTTATTAATGGTATGCAATTCCCAAGTCCATTCGACAAAAAAAACACCATGAAACAAAGAGCGCAGGGCAGTATTTATATTTTGTTTTATCTGTTGGTTGGCATCACTACCTTAACAGGTGCTTTGATGCTATGGGGCCCAACCAGTTGGAGATGGACGTCACAAATAATTCATTTTCAATCGCACTACTATGCTATGGCATTTATTTTCCTGCATTTTGGTGGAATCACTGTTACCGAGCTATTTATGGAAAAAGGTGTTGCTTCGAAAATGATACATGGATAATTTCATCATTCATAACAATAGTATGAGGTAAGAAAATTATTAAAATATGAGAAACAAAATAATATTATTTCTAATGATAGGTTTAGCAGGAACAAGTGTTTTTGCTTCAAAATTTAAATCGCCACATGGTGACAAATTTAAGTTAGAATGTACAACCTGTCACACTATTGATAATTGGATAAAGATAAAACCCAACGGATTCAACCACAATAAAACCCACTTTCCACTTGTAGGTCAGCACAAAACAATAAGCTGTAAGAATTGCCATAAAACTCTCATTTTCAAAGAGATAAAAGATCAATGCTCGGCTTGTCATACTGACATTCACGAAGGAACGACAGGTAGAGATTGCGCTCGTTGTCATACTAACAATTCGTGGATAGTTCCGAATAGTAACATTCGAAAAATTCATCAACAACAAGGTTTTGCACTTGTGGGTGAACATGCTTCGGCAGATTGTAATCGATGCCATACTTCTGCTTCGAATCTTCGTTTCAACAACATTCGTACTGACTGTTATTCTTGTCATCAATTCCAATACAATTTAACCAATAAACCTAATCACCGGTTATCGGGCTTTGGAACTGATTGTGAGCAATGTCATTCGATGGTGGGACGTAGCTGGAACTCCATTGGAAAAGGTTTCAATCACAGCTTTTTCCCAATTACCGGTGGGCATGGTACGTTGACCTGCGATCGTTGCCATAGAGAAAATAATTATCAGCAAAAACTGTCACCTGATTGTTTGGGTTGCCATAGTGGCAAACAAGGTGAAGCTGCTGCAATTATACCAGCTCATACTACATTAATGAAGAAATTCGCTTGCTCAGATTGTCACAATGTGAGTGGGTTTAATAATGTAAAATTCCAGATTCACGACAGTTGGTTTGGCATCTATTCGGGCAAACATAAAGGCGAGTGGACGAAATGTATTGATTGTCATAATAATGACTTAGCTTTCAAAGCCAATTGCCGTAAATGTCATAATTTTGATAAATAGAAACTTCCTCCCTACCTGCTTAAAGAGGATAGCGAATAGGAGAAAACCTTAATTTGTCAATGTGGTTATTCTAACTAAAAATTCCTGTATTTTATAGGGACAAACTATGCGACAATTATAAAATATATAAATTTAAAACGCATGAAACAATTTCTGTCATTAATTTTCATAGCTTTTAGTGTGGCAACATTCGCACAAAATACCAATGGTGTGAGTAGTGGAAATATTTCATATATTACTTCCCAAAACGTGTATGTACAGTTTGTGAATACAGACGGAATTCAAATAGGCGATACACTTTACACTTCAAATAACAATGCATTTCAATCTGCATTGGTGGTAAAAAATTTATCATCAATATCCTGCGTTTGTAACCCTATAAACGGCTTTGTTGCTTCTGTTTCGAATCAGATTTTTGCAAAAAAGAAATCAGAATCAGCTCCAATTGAAGTATTGGCTCAACAATCGAAAGAAGCTGTTTCAGTGAATGATGCAGCTGTTTTAGCTGCTAAAAAAGGTACTGAAAACAAAAAATACAGCAAATATGATGGACGAATTTCTTTGTCAACATATTTGAATAATACCAGCGACACAACGCTAAATTCGGCATTCCGACTTAACTTATCATTTAATGCCGCACACATTTCCAACTCAGCGTTTTCGGCAGAATGTTATATGTCGGTAACTAAAAAAAGCATCTTTAGACCTTTTACGTCGACTATTGACTCTACCACAACTCAGAATTACCTTATAGACCAGTCACTCGATGTTAAAATTTATAACCTGTCGGTAAAATATGATTTACCCGATTCGATGTACTTAACTTTCGGTAGGAAAATAAATCCCAACTTAGCCAATATAGGTGCAGTAGACGGATTTCAGTTTGAGAAATTTGGAAAAAGAATATCTTATGGTGCGGTTATTGGTAGTCGTCCGGATACATACACTTATAGTATTAATCCCGGATTATTGCAATACGGAGCTTATATTGGTCATCAGCAAAAAATCATGAACGGATATATGCAATCTTCGGTAGCATTTTTCAACCAGATGAACAACCTACGAACGGATCGCAGTTTTATATATTTACAGCACAGTAATTCGCTGCTCAAAAATCTTGATTTCTTTGGCTCTGCCGAAATTGATTTGTTCGGAATTCAAAACAACAAACCCGCAACAACTATTAGTCTGACCAGTGTTTATGCATCGCTTCAGTGGCGTGCGTTAAAAAACTTATCGCTATCCATGTCGTACGATGCCCGTAAAAACATTTATTATTACGAAACATATAAAAACTACATTGACAGTGTGTTGGATAAAGAAACCCGTCAGGGATTGCGCTTTCAGGCAATGTATCGCCCTTTAAAATTTTTAACCTGGGGTGGAAATGCCGGAATTCGCTTTGCTACACCAACTTCCAATGGTTCGACAAATGGATATACATACTTAACTGTATCGCAACTACCTTTTGAAACCACACTGACGGTAGATGTTACCGCTTTGAAAACAAATTACCTTAGTGGAATGATTTACGGAGCTTCAGTGTCGAAAGATTTTTTAGATGGCAATATCTTTACACAACTAACTTACCGTAACGTAAATTACAATACCATTACTAATACAGCCATACCTCAAAACATTGCAGGAATAAGTCTTTCGTGGCGTATTACAAAAAATCTGTTGCTGTGGTTAGACTACGAAGCTACTTTTAACCCCGACAATAACTATCAGGGACGTGCATTCATCAATCTTTCGCAACGGTTCTGAGATACACTTTGCTAAAAGCTAAGGGTGTCACCTTGACGAAAACAGTAGGAGTTAGTGGTTACAAATTTCTCTGCTTCGTCTAATACATTTAATTTCCCCACATCGAGCATCTTGAAATCAACAGGCACAAAACCATTAATGTCTTGTGAAGCAGCATTTGACAGATAAAAATCCATAATTGGAAATTTCTTTTCCCACATTTCCATCAATTCAAAAACTTTAGGAGAAAGTATCTGAATTCCCGAAAAGGCTAACTTATCATAATTTTTGGTTTGGTCTAAATTAGCAGGTTTGGTTTCGCCTGTTTTCTCATTTATCCAACCATTCAACCGCCTGTTTTTATCAAAAAGCAAATATCGGAAGGTGTCGCGCTGACTCACAACTAAGGTAGCCAATGAATTAGTGCTTATATGTTGATTATGTAGCTCCACTAAGTCTACATTCGACAGAATATCTACATTGTGAACCAGAAACGGCTTTCCATCATCAAAAAACCACGCAACTTTCCGGATTCCACCACCGGTATCCAGCAATTCATCCCGTTCGTCTGATACTTCAATACGAATTCCAAAATTGTTATTTGCTTTTAGAAAGTCAATAATTTGGTCGGGGAAATGGTGAATGTTGACAATAATTTCGTCGAAACCGGCAGCTTTCAGCTTCAAAATAACATGCTCTAACAAAGGCTTTCCGGCAATCGGAACTAATGCCTTAGGAAGATTGTCGGTAATTGGTTTTAATCGGGTGCCAAGTCCTGCGGCAAATATCATTGCTTTCATAAAATACACGAAAAATTCTGGTTAATCTTTTGTTCACGATGAACAAGTTCTACTTCCACGCCAAATTTTTGTGAGATATGTTCTGCCATTTTTTGAGCTGAATAAACCGACCGATGCTGACCACCGGTACAGCCAAAACTAACCATCAGGTTAGCAAATCCACGCTCAATGTATCGTTTAACTGAATTATCAACCAGTTCAAAAGCGTGTTCAAGGAAAGTTGAAATTTCACCATCTGCTTCCAGAAACTGTTTTACAGGTTCATCAAGTCCTGTTAAGTTGACATATTCCGGATATTTTCCCGGGTTATGAATGGCACGGCAATCGAACACAAAACCACCACCATTACTGGATGAGTCTTCAGGAATACCAATTCGGTAGGAAAAGCTATAAACTTTTACCAACAAATTTTTCTGCTCTTCCGGTTTTTTGTTGAATTGTTTCAGTCCTGTCATTTTTTTCAGAACTTCAACCAAATAGGGATATTCCGGAAAATCTGTTTTTAATAATTGTTTCAGGTTTTCAATGGCAAAAGGGATACTTTGCAAAAAGTGTGGTTTCTTCTCAAAATATCCCCTAAAACCATAAGCACCAAGTACCTGTAAGGTGCGAAAAAGCACAAAATGATTTAATTGTTTGCGGAAATCAGTTTCATTTACTGGAATTAACTCTTTAAGTCTATCTAAATAAACCTGAATTAATTCTTCACGCAATTCGTTGCTGAAATTAGCTTTGGCTTGCCACAGAAATGAAGCCACATCATAAGCCAGAGGGCCACGTCGACCACCCTGAAAATCAATAAAATAAGGTTCTCCGTCTTTTATCATCACGTTGCGACTCTGAAAATCGCGATACATAAAGGTATCGGTTTTTGAACGCAGTAATATATCCGAAAAACGAACAAAATCATCCTCCAATTGGTTTTCCTGAAAGTCCAGTCCGGTTGTTTTCAGGAAATTATATTTAAAATAATTCAAATCCCAAAATACCGAACGTTCATTAAACTCAGGCTGCGGATAGCATACCGAAAAGTCAAAACCTTTTGCACCAAGCACCTGAACAAGTGGAAGTTTTGCAATTGTTTTACACAACAATTCTTTTTCGTTAGTTGAGAAAATACCCGTTTTACGACCTTCAGCCATAAAATCGAATAGCAAAGTATCACCCAAATCATTTTGCAAATAAAACTCACCGTCAGTAGTTTCGGCTAAAACCTGAGGTACTGGCAAACCCAGCGCATAAAAATGCTTTGACATGGCAATAAAAGCACTGTTCTCTTCTAATGAAGTGCCTGCAACGCCAATTAAGGTTGTTTTTTCGCCAGTTAGTCTGAAGTACCTACGTGGGGAACCGGAAGCTGTGAGTTCTGTTATGTTGAGAATTTTTTCGTGAGTATATTGCTGAAAAAGGGTTTCTAATTCCGTCATAAGCTGAATTTATGCGTTTTTAATAGTGCAAAGATACAAACATCATTTTAATTGGAAAGTATGGAGTTAAAAAAATGATGTTTGACTTCCAATTTGGGATGAAGAACTTACGATTTTAGTGGAAATATCTCTATTGTCAATAATTTTAGCTACTTTTATCTAACGGTTCAGGTATAAATGCTATTTTTGCAAAAACTGATTGAAAATAATAGAGTTTGATAGCAATTAGTAAAGTGAACGGTGTTTTTAAAGCATAAGATTACAGTTAAATTAAATAATCATGACGAATTTGTTTTCAATATTGAATATTGTTGTTCGGAATATCCGGTTAGATGTTTTTTTAGTTCTAGTTTTAGTAAATGTAGGTTTGGGGCAATCTCAGACAGTATCAGTTGCTGACAAAAATTCTCAATATACCGCCAATATAAATAATATTTTTAAATCCAAATCAACCACCGCTATCAGCCAGCCAATTCTACGGTTGCAAATTTCAAACGGATCAAGTGCTGATGAAACCATTGTTTATTCCAATTCGAATGCTTCTAATTTATACGACGCATACGATTCACCCAAAATGTTTAATGCTTCAGCTTCAATGCCCGAAATATATACTGTAGCTGGAGGTGAACAGCTTGCCATCAATGGGTTGAACAGTATAACGTATGATACAGAATATTCACTAGGTTTGCTAATAATTAATGCAACAGCCAGTTCATATAGTATTCGGGCATCAGAATTTGTTAACTTTCCAACAGGGGCAAAAATAATTTTAAAAGACAAACTTGATTCGATTAATCCGGTGACAACCGACCTGACTGCCGGAAACAGTTATTCATTTACTTCTGGTGCTGTAAACTACTCTACAAGCCGCTTTGCATTTATTTTTAAATCGCCCGACCCAACAATTATTACTACAGGTTCGCTTTCGGCTGTTAATACTAACTACGGAACAGCCAGTTCATTCACAAGTTTTACTGTTTCTGGAAGTTATCTGACAAATAATATTATTGTAACAGCGCCTTTGGGTTATGAAATATCAAAAACCAGTGGTGGAGCAAGCGGATATTCAGCAAGTCAGACTCTTACTCAATCGGGTGGAGCGGTTGTACAAACAACTTTATATCTCCGGTTGGCAGCTAGTAGCATTGTTGGTGCTTATTCGGGAAATATTACTTGCGTTTCGTCGGGTGCAACAACAGTAAATGTAGCTACAATATCAGGTTCAGTATCACCCAAAGAACTGACTATTTCTGGTCTTACTGGTGTAAGTAAACCGTACGATGGCACTAATTCAGCCACTTTTACAGGTACAGCCACCTATGCAGGACTTGTAAACAGCGAGAATTTTGAAGTTAGCGGAATACCCACTGCTACCTTTGCCGATGAGTTGGTAGGTACAACTAAAACGATTACGGTAGGCGGATATACTGCGCCAAGTACGAACTATAGCCTAACTCAACCAATCCTGACAGCCAATATTACAGCTCTAGCAGCAACTATAAGCAGTTCAGGTAGTATAGGAACATCTGCTCTTTTACCGGGAACAGATTTAACCGTGCAGTCGGGCATTTTGCTGGATGTGGATAACAATTCTTCGGTTCACTCGGTGGTAGTTAATCCTGGTGGAAAGATCAGTCTGGAATCAGGCAAATCATTGACAGTAGGAACATTAACTTTACAAAGCGATGCAAGCGGAACAGCTACTTTTGTTGATAATGGCGGAACGCTGAATGTTGGCACAGCGAATGTTCAACAATACATTACCGCAGGGCGCAACTGGTACATAAGCAGTCCGTTAAGTACAGCAACTGCCGCGGTATTTTCTCCAACAATTCAGAAACCCGTTTATTCCTACGATGAAGTTCATGGAACAGATGCTCCATGGTCTCTGATAACCGATGAGTCTGCCGCACTTACAATTATGAAGGGCTATGTGGCAACTAAAGCTTCGGATGGAATTATTACTTTTACGGGAACATTGAACACGGGAGCGCAAACTATCAGCGAGATCGGAAGAGCACACGTCTGAACTCCAGTCACCTGAAGCTATCT
>CAZTDH010000011.1:0-36446 GCA_964612615.1 uncultured Paludibacter sp.
ATGAACTGGCTGACCTGAAACGTCATTTTGCTCATTCCGATTTCAATGATATACGTAAATACTTCAACGAACAGAAAAGCTATACTACCGATGGAAAAGTAAGTTCCGATCAACCTGACGAACGGGTACGTCAGAAAATGGAAACACTGGCACTTGAATACCTTATGGATACGGTTCGAAACAAAAAGTCGGGTAGGGAAGCTATTAAACTTGCCATAAACTATATGAATTCTTATTCGAACAACCGAACTGTAAAAGCTGTTTCGTATGAAGAAAATACGAATACTTATGAAGCTATTCTGGGCGGTGCCATTGTGTACGACTGGTGTTACAACTTACTTAGCAATGCAGAGAAAGCGGAATTATTCAGTGGTTTGAAAAAAGTTTGTCTCCTCGGTGAATACGGTTTGCCGGGAACAAGCAAAGTGCAGTATCTGGCAGGGCATTACGGCGAATGCGCTCCTACAGCATATATGGCCATTGGCATCGCAACTTACGATGAAGATCCTTCGTTCTTCGATTTTGAGTATAACGAGCAGGTCAATAAGTTTGCCCCTTCACGCAATCCCATGTACAAAGGCGGAACGCATCATCAGGGTGCACAATACATTCACGTGCGATATACGCACGAATTGCTTCAACATTTTATGCTGAATAAACTTGGCTTGAGTCCGTATGACAAAGACATTTACAAAGCTGTTTACCGGGCCGTTTACGGCACTATTCCGCAGAAAAAAGACATGGACGGTATGCCCGAAGGCGATGGTCACAAGCATTTGGAAATGGGCTATAGTCAGTTGTATTATCTCGCAGCTAATCTTTCCAACGATCCGGTGTTGCAAACCGTTTCGAAAGACAATTTAATGGCTACCAAACACCAAAGCGCACGGTTGTTTGTGTACCACAATCCCGATATTCAGTCCAAACCAATGGACAGTTTGTGTCTGAGCCGCTTTTTCCCTTCGCCATCCGGCATTATGATTGCCCGTACCAAATGGGATATGAATCGCACGGATTTTTCGTCGAATGCGATGGTGGTGCTGATGAACATGAAGGAATACAATGCACAGAATCACACGCACATGGATGGCGGAAATTTCGATATATATTACAAAGGACATCTGGCACTCGATGCGGGTATTTATCAAGGCAAGGATGCGCAGAATGGCTGGGCAAAACTAAACTATACCAACTATTTTGCCCGCACGGTGGCGCATAACTCCTTGTTGATTTACGACCCCAACGAACCTTTGCCTGGTGGTTGGGATAAAAAGCAAAAAGTGGTAGCGCGCGATGGTGGACAGTTTTTCTTTGGTGATCATGCGTGGGATACCAGTGCCGATATGTTTAAAGCGGGTAAATCGGCTACTATTCTGGCCGAAGAAATCTCTGCCGGTTTGCAGCCTGATTACAGCTATTTTAAAGGCGACCTGACCAATTCGTACAATGTGCCGAAATTCATTGGTGTGTATCCGCCCAAAGCAGAACTGGTGCGTCGCAGCTTCGTGTTTCTGAATCATAAATCGAACGACATTCCCGGAACGCTGATAGTGCTGGATAAAGTGGTGTCGACCAGTGCCTCGTTTAAGAAAACCTGGTTGCTGCACATGCAGAACGAGCCGGAAATAAACGGAAACAAAATAACGGCGGTAAATACCAACGACGGACGCGATGGCAAACTAATAAACACCATGCTGCTGCCCGAACTCAGCAATGCTAACATTCAAAAAATAGGCGGACCGGGCAAAGAATACTGGTGCGATGGACAAAACTGGGGTAGCGTGACGCAGGAAGATGCCGGATGCTGGCGTATTGAACTTTCGCCACGTAGCAATGCGCTGGCGGATAATTTCCTTAACGTCGTACAGGCTATGGATGCAGGATATTCGCCTTCGAAACAGAATATTAATTCAACATTCTCCGACAATAAAGAATATGCTGTTATTACGGTAAAAGACCGCATTGTGGCTGAACAACTCGCGCTGGGCATAAACGAACAAGCCATTACCTTTAGTGCAGGTACTACTAAAACGACATACAAAGTACTGATTACCGACATGAAGGCCGGAAAATGGAAAGTAACTTCGTCTGCAGGTATCAAACACCTGACCGTAAGCGAAGCTGCCGGAACACTCTACTTCGAAAGTGCGGGTGGTAAGTTTAGGGTAGAGAAGGAGTAAGTTAGTTTACGAATTGTCTTAATTATTGCATTTGAATTTTGAAAATCTCAGTCATCAAATTGTATACCCAACTACAAAAGAAAAATTCTTATTTACTAGATTGTAGTAATTGGCAATTTGATAATATTCCTGGTTAACTGTATAGCTTAGTTCAAATATTAAATCATGATGATTTTTCAATTCGTACTTTGTTCCTATCATTCCAATGTATCCAATTCTGTAAAAGGGAAATGTTTTCTCACGAACACCAACACCTACATAAGATGATGTTAATTTACTATTACAAATAGTAAACAAATTAGCTACTCCAATACCCACATAAGGTTTAATTTTTCCAAAAATAAATGTGTAATTAAATGTAACTGGAATATTTAGAGCAATTGTATTCAGACTAAAAATTGAATTTGTGGGGTAATTATATGATACAGGGTAGCCATACATATCTAATTCTCCTTTACTTATAATTGGATATCTGGAATAATTTTGAAATAAAACCCCCAATTGAAAAGTTAATTGTTCTGACGAAAATAAGATATTATCAAATTCCATTTTGCAACCAAGAGTAGAACCAATATGATAGTTTGTATAATAATCTTCAAACTCAAATTCATTCATAGATACACCACCAGTTAAGCTAAAATGAATTTTTACCGGTTTTATTTTTCGTTCAAAGATGGTGCATTTTTCGTTGTTACAAACCCTATTGTGATAATCTTTACCAAGATTAATAAGATCATCCGGTTTCAACTTACTATTATTAATTTCTCTTATGAAATCTTCATCTGAGCAATCAGAAAGCATATAGCTTAGTTTTCCTCTGTAAGCTTCAGGTTTGTAAAATGTAAAAATACCTTCATTTTCAACTTCCATTTGTTTTAAAATTGGTCTCTGACTCAATTCAATTATTTTTAATTTATCCGTTTCAATAAAATAATGATCCATGTCATCACGCATAAAATACATATTGGCTTTCCCCTGAATCAGATATTCTAAAAATAAAACCTTTTCACCCTGCTCCAGAGGTGTTTGTTTTGATACGAAAAATTTACCACCATCGGAATACCTGTAAGCTTTAATTTCTCCGGGAATAAAAGAAATTACTTTGGAACTCAATCCTTCCTTGAAATTACATTTAGTATAAGGATCAATATTAAATTGTTGAATATAACCATTTAATGTATCATTTTTATTTGTAATAATGTAACCCAAACAAAATTTATCTTCAGCTATAACAGTTATACTCGAAAGTAAAAAAGTTATTATTATTCCGAATGTGAAGTGATGGTAATTTTTCATATTTGATTTATTCTAATCATTTATTTTTCTTAACCTCATTTGAAACGAAGTGTTTATTTGTCTTCTTTGAGTTTATTGATTATGTCGTTAATTTGTTTGTTCAGTTCTTCTATTTGCGGGTTGGGCAATTGTCCTCCGCTTTCGAGGGTTTGGCATATAAGTTTGTAGCTATCAATCCGCAGATTGCAATAATCGAACAACTGCCGGTTTCGACGGTGTATAAACGGGGGTAATCTGAGTTTTTCCACTTCATAAATCAATTCGATATTGTCTCTCCAGTACACTATTCCCTGGTTTTTGATTTGGCGAATTATTATTTCTTTGGCTGTACTGTCGGGCATTTGCAACACACTAAGTGCCATCGATTCATTTGTCTCAAAATTTTTCATCCTTTCGGTGTAATTTGCTAAATCGTATTGCGCCATTTGAGCTTGTGTCATAAACTTACTGTCGGTATCAACGGGTACCCGCAGGTAAATAAGGTAACACACAAAGAGGATAACAAACGTAAGCACGCCAATACTGATTTTTTTCAAATCGTATTCCTGATATTCATCTTCATCCACTTTTACCCGCAGGCTGGGATAAAAACCATAGCCAATAATCAATCCACTCACCAGCCCTCCAATATGAGCAGCATTGTCAATGCCTTCTTTAAATCCATTGGCCAGATTGTAAACCACAAATATACCTATGCTTGTAAGTAAGGTCATTCTGGCTTTTTTCTCGATAAGATTGGTTGTGAGCATGGCCAGAAACACGCCATACATTCCGAATATCGCTCCCGAAGCACCTGCACTGATTGTGAGGTCGTGCCACCACAGGCTTGTAACACTCGATGCAATGCCCGTGAGCAGATAAGCTGTGAGAAACCGTGATTTACCCAATTGAGGTTCGAGCAAAATGCCGATATACACCAAAGCATACATATTCATTAACAGATGGAATACGCCTATATGTAGAAAACAGCTGGTAAGCAATCTCCACCATTCACCACCCGTAGTGAGCGGACGGATATTGGCGCCCCAAAGAATCAAGCTATCGGAGTCGGGCAGGAGTGCATTTACACCCGTTAGTACCATCAAAACAAATATCAGAATATTCAGGTTGATGAGTATGGGCGTGATAAAATAACCTTCGGTGGGTTTGAAAAAGAATAAAAAAGCAGATAGTTTGTCACTTATGTTTAGGGTGGGCACTATTAATTCGCTTTCTTCCAACAGAACAAAATCGGGTTTTAGCGTTTCATATAACTCATTCAATGTTTCTGATGTGAGACTTTTTTGCAACTCTTCAAAATGTTTGATAAAGATTTTTACGTTTGCTTTGTTTTTGCCCAAATCATCCACAAGACTTTCAGTGCTTTCACTAATCAGGTCTGCACTATCAGTATGAATAATGATTCTGAATTGTTCACCTGCAGAAACAAAGGTGTTGTTGGTGAAAACTAATATTCCGTTTTCCGCTATTTTTTGAATTTCCCATCCTGCCTTTTTTACGGCTTCTACTGCTACAACCAAAAATTGTTCTGGTGTTATGCTTTTAAATTTAAATTTCTTAGTAAAACTGTGTTTAAAACTTTTATCCATAAAATATTCTGTATTGTGTTAATGGTTAGTGAGTCAGGTAAACCAATTTAGCCCCAAAGATAAACACAATATTTCACATTAACAAACAAATAATGCCGTAAAATAGTAATTTTGAAGTGAGAATTACTGAAATCTTATTTTTGCATATCTATTCAATATAAAATTTATGCTGAAGCAGTACGATAAAATACGATGCGTTAAACTGGAAGGTTATATTATTCATAGTTTTGAAGTTACATACATTTAACGGATATATTCACGCACATGTGCATGTTAATATAGTATAGAATATTTATGTAAATGCATCGGTGCATTTAATAAAAATCGGACTAAAACCAATAAATGCATCGATGCATTTATACTTTTCACCTACTAAAACCATCAAATGCATTGCTGCATTTATACATTTTGCCTGCTAATACCAACTCATGCACCGATGCATTACACAGTTTTTTTACAAATACTACCCGATGTACCAATGCATCGTCCTCAAAAGTGAATAAACATACTAAAAGCACCAGTGCATTTCATGGTTTTATTCGAAATATTTGACAATGCATCGATGCATTTGGTGGTTTTAGTCTGTTCCAATTATAAATGCACCGGTGCATTTTATATCTTTCGTTAACATCAAATACAAATGCATCGATGCATCAATTAGTATTCATCTGAAATTATTGAAATGCACTTGTGCATCGGTTGGTTTATGCAGCTAATTATATCAAAAACATAAGTGCAAGAGGTTCAATTACCGCGATAATTTATCCAATGCTTTGGCCATGCGCTCCACTTTCAGTTGTTCGTTTTTTGGCGCATACATCCATTCAATCAGTTCGGTTTGTTCTTTTTCGGGAAGTTTGTAGAAGTTGTCATGAGCCACAGGGTCTTCATGCAGGCATACATAGAAATCTTCGGGGTTGATTTTGGGTAATTCCTGCGAATAGAGCGTAATATGAACCCAATCGCCCTCATTTTTCTTAATTTTTTTGCGTATTTCAGCTTTTACCGGCAGAAAAAGTGTGCCATTACCCATCGGCATCAGGTGGTAATTGCTTATCTCGTAGTCATCAATCGTGCCACGCACCTTCACCCAGCCAAACCACGCGTGCTTATCTTGCTCTATTTCCGGAATTGCTGCAAATGTCCAACCACCTTTGCCGGGGTATTTCTGCAACAGGTAGTCTTTATCGATGAGGGGAGTTTCGTTTTCGGGCATAAAAGAGAAAAAGGCTAATAATTTTAATCATCAGATGACTTCAAGTCATCTGATGATTAAAAAAATCAGGAATGATCTATATCGGTAATTATCAATTCAAGCACTTCTGTCACATCGGTGATTAAACTTTCCAAATCAGATTCGGAATGTACTGCCAGATTGAATTTTTCCAGTTCTCTGATAGGTTCTGTTATCTTTACTATTTTCAGATTATCGATACTTGGTTTTATTTTATGGGCAATCTTATGTATAGCCTCAAGGTCACTGTTTTTAAACGATTCGTTTAGCTGTGTAATGGTTTCATTAGCCATTTTTTTAAATACATCCAGCATATTCTTTACAAAAACAGTATCTCCCCGGCTTATTTGTAACAGTTGCTCCACATCGTAAAGCTTTGCTTTTGTTTTCGGTTTTCGCACGTATTTATCAACAACCCTATACAGGTCTTCTTCTTTGTATGGTTTTATCAGGTAGTCGGTCATTCCGATGGATAAATACAGATCAATATCATTTTTAAATGCATTGGCTGTCAGTGCTATAATTGGAATTTCTTTATTTAGTTCCAATCTGATAAACTCTGTAGCTTCCACACCATTCATTTTAGGCATCTGAATGTCCATTAAAATTATATCAAAAGCATCTTCCTTTAGTTTTTCAATGGCTTCAAGTCCATTTGTAGCCTCAGTAATCTGACAACCCGTTATTTTCAAACTCTGAAGGGCAATGAAGCGGTTCATTTCATTATCTTCAACCAATAATATTTTAATGCCTTCGAAACTGTTTTTGCTTATTTTGATGGTCTGCACAGCTAATTTTGTTTCGTCACCAACAGGTAAATTCAATTCAAACCGAATCTGAGTGCCTAATCCTTTCTTACTCTTAGCTTCGATATTTCCGCCCATCAACTGCACCAGCTCTTTGGTAATGCTCATACCTAATCCTGAACCTTCATACCGTCGGTTGGACGAGGATTCTTCTTGTGTAAATTTATCGAACAATTTATGTAAAAAGTCATCACTGATACCAATACCCGAGTCAATCACCTCAAAAAGTACCTGCTGGTTATCATTTGTTGTATTTAGAACAGTTACATTCAGTTCAACATGACCCGCATCGGTAAATTTGATAGCATTTCCAAGTAGATTAATCAGAATTTGCCTTAACCGTCCTGGATCGCCAATAAGTGCGGGCTTTAATTCTTTCGAAATATTCAGTCTGAAATCCAGCCTCTTGTCAGTTGCTCTGGAATGGAGTATGCTGTTTACATCGGCAGCCACCGATGCAATACTGAATTCTCTCAAATCCAGTTCAAATTCGCCTGCTTGAATTTTCGACATATCCAGAATATTATTTACAATGGTCAATAAATGAAGTGTCGAAGTTTCGGAATGTTTCAGAAATCCTCTTTGTCTGTCGTTCAGTTTTTCTTTATTTAATTCCCGTACCATTCCAATTATCACATTCAGTGGTGTGCGGATTTCGTGACTCATATTGGCCAGAAACATTTCCTGTGCCTTAGTAGCTTGTTCAGCTTTTATCAAGGCTTTTTCAAGTTCTTTTTCAAGAAGTTTCTGCTCAGTAATATCTAAATGTATGCCTATTGAACCTTTCAGTTCGTTATTGTCATCATAATTAGGCGCACCACTTACAAACCACCAGCGTTGTTCCCCTTTTTTGTTTTTTACCACCAGTTCATAACTGTCGGATATGCCTTTTTCTCTGACTTTAAGTTTATCGGCCAAAATATTACTTTGTTCAGGCGAAATAAAGAAAGTATCTGTTTTCATTGACAATAATTCATCAATACTATATCCTGATATATTGCTAAAACTTTGGTTCGCATACAAGATATTTTCATCCTTATCTACTTCAATAATACCCAGATTCATGTTTGAAATAATATTCCGGTATTTTTCTTCCTGAAGCATTAAAAACGATTCGCTTCGTTTTCTTTCCGTAATGTTTACAAGCATTTGAGAAAAAACTTCCAGCAGATTTTTTTCCTTATCGGTGTAAATATGTTTTTGTTTAATGGAATCAAAACCCACAAAACCAATCAATTTGCCTGATGTCATCATTGGTATAGATATGAGGCTCTTAATACCCTGCATTTCCAACCCTTCTTTCAGACTTCCCTTACCATTTTCTACTAATTCATTTACATCGTTGATACACAGTTCTTCTCCTTGTTTGTGTTTTCCATAGAAGTAAGGAAGATCATCCAACGGCATCTTTTGCAACTGATCAATTTCGGGTATTATTCCCTCCGAACACCACTCATGGGTATTGCTGGTAGTATTATCAGTAAAATCATAGTCAAAAATATAAGCCCGGTCAGCTCCAACAAATTCAGCCAGCTCTTTTAGCGAATCCTGGATGACCTCTTTCACTTTGTCGAGATTGATATTGATATAAATGGTAGAAATCCGAATCAGAATATCCTGCATTTTCAATTGCTGACGAATCGTTTCTTCTGCTTGTTTATTTACAGTTATATCCCGAATTACAGCAGTTACACCACTTTGTTCGCCATATTGGTCATTAAGTACTGTGGCATGCAGCTCAAACCATTTTCTTCCGTAGGGCATATCCAGGTAGTATTCTACTCTGTTGGAAACATGATTGGTTATGCAGGATACCAATGAATCTTTTATAAGTACTTTGGCATGCGAAGGAATCGGAATTGCATCAAATGGATTACCCAGATAGGGCTCTGGGTCAATTATCTGAGTTGAACCCAATGGCATGTGCGATTCAATCATAATCAGGTCGTTATCAAGCACAAATACAATATCACTCATGCTTGCAATCAGTGATGCTTTACGTTCTTCACTTTTCCGAAGCTCAATTTCTGCTTTTTTACGTTGTGATATGTCGCGCATAACACCCTGAATACCAATTGCAATATCATTTTCATCCCTTAGAATGGATATACTCATTTCTGCCCAAAATGTAGTTTGGTCAGCTCGATAATGCTCAACTTCCAACTTAATTATTCTATTCTTCTCAAACCGTGGATCTTTTTCTTTTTCTAATTCTAATGAAAAAAGATACTGTATTTTATCCAGTGATTTTTTTGTGAATTTCTTGCTAATGGGCCATTTTAAATAGAGTTCAAGCGGTTCACCCACCATTTTTTCTATCGAAGGGCTCATAAATGTCATGTTGAACTGCAAATCGCTTGTCCAAACTACATCAGATATGTTTTCGGTAATGGTTCTGTATTTCAGTTCACTTTTCAGAAGTTCATCTTCGGCCAGTTTACGCTCGGTTATATCCCTCGAATTAGCCATAATATAACCAACTCCATTTACATCCACGTATTTTACCTGAACTTCTACCGGAAATTGTTCTCCGGTTTTCTGGTTCACATTAATTCCCTCAGATGATATAAAATTACATGTTTTTAATTCTTCTACATGTTTCTTCCAGTCATCTAAAGTTTTGAATGTGCTAATATAGTCGGTTACTTTGTAGTTTTGAACATCTTTTGGGTCAATTCCCAATCGCTCACTTGCAGTTTTATTTATATAGAATAATTCACCGGTTTCGAGTGTAACCTGAACTGCATCAGATGAATTATCTAATAATTTCAGAAACAATAATGTTTGGTTTTGCGACTTTTTTTGTTCAGTATAGTCGACGCTAATGCCCACCATTCCGGTTATTGAACCATCTTCCTCTTTTATGGGTAGTTTTGAAACCAATGCCCAGCGATCATTGGTTATATATCTTTCTTCAGCCAAAATAGGTTCACCATCAATCAATACTTTTTCATCCTCTAACTGTACGTTCTTACCTATAGACTCACCGTAAAGTTCAAAATCAGTTTTTCCAATAACTTCTGATTCTGTTTTTTTACCTAAAAATTTAATTTCAGACACATTGGCCAGCGTTTTTCTAAACTGCAGGTCTTTGGCGTAAATATTGATTGGAATATTGTCAATTATAGTTCTCAATAACCGTCGTTCATCTGCCAGTTTTTTATCAACTTGTTTCCGACGCTCATCTTCAATTGATTGTAGCAGGATTTTGTTCAATAAATTGACTACCAGGCGAAATTCGTTTTGGAAAACAGTATCAAATGCACTTTCTTTTCCTAATACCAGGTAACCGTAGTTCGTCAGTTGATAAATGTAATAATATTGTTCGGTATGAACTACTTCGCAAAATTCTTTTTTGCATTGATGTTTAGCATTATTTATATATTCTTTTAAAAACGGCCAGATAGTATTATTTTCAAAAGAGGCTGGAAGTAATTGTTTTTCAGTTAGTTCGGTATCATTGTTTTTTAAAATACCGACCATAAAACAATTGAGCTTTCGCATATACGTATGCAAAACCTCATCAATAATTTCATCTTCTCTTTCCTTATGTTCGGCACAAGAAATCAGTTCTAATAAAATCTCTGATCTTAAAGATTGTGTTTCCATCTGCTGCAATTATTGATTTATTGTAAATTTCTATGAATGAATTACCTAAATTGGCAATTGCTCCAAATGCAACCAATTCAGATAAATTAGTTACATTTTGTTTCGTATTTTTATTGAGATTCACTCAATTATTTACCCGATTTAAGTTCTTCTTCAAAATACTGAATTGTTTTGATTAAACCTTCATGAAGCTGAACATTTGGATTCCAGTTGTCAAGCAATTCTTTTGCTTTTGTAATATTCGGCTGGCGTTGTTTTGGATCATCCTGTGGTAGGTCTTGGAAAATCAGTTTCGATTTTGAACCGGTCAGATCAATTACCTTGGTGGCTAGTTCCAACATGGTGAATTCATTTGGATTTCCGATATTTATTGGTCCTATTACTGAGTCATCGGTTTTCATCATCCTAATCATACCTTCCAGCAAATCGTCAACATATTGAAAACTACGGGTTTGTTCGCCACTTCCAAAAATGGTAATATCTTCGCCACGCAATGCCTGTACAATAAAGTTTGAAACAACCCGACCATCATTCGGATTCATTCGTGGTCCGTAGGTATTGAAAATGCGGATAATTTTAATCTTAACTCCGTTTTGACGATGATAATCCATAAACAAGGTTTCGGCACAACGTTTTCCTTCGTCGTAGCAGGAGCGAATTCCAATAGTATTCACATTGCCCCAATATTCTTCCGGTTGTGGATGAACGCTTGGATCGCCGTACACTTCACTGGTTGATGCCTGAAGAATCTTAGCTTTTACACGCTTTGCCAATCCCAGCATGTTGATGGCACCCATAACCGATGTTTTCACGGTTTTAATCGGGTTGTACTGGTAATGAACAGGCGAAGCAGGGCATGCCAGGTTATATATTTCGTCAACTTCAGCCATGTAAGGCGAAGTTACATCATGACGCACAAATTCAAAGTAACCATTTTTCAGGTTATGCTCAATATTTTTACGACGCCCCGTAAAGAAGTTGTCCAAACAAATTACTTCGTTTCCCTCACTTAAAAGTCTGTCGCACAGGTGTGAACCAATAAAGCCCGCACCACCGGTTATTAAAATTCTGCTCATGATATTCTATTTTTTTGATTAGTTTTTTGTTGATTCGTTGAATTAAGCACGTTTTGCACGTTCCCAGTTTACACTTTGTGATTTTTTTAAATAGCGTCCAAAACCCATAAATACAGCGTAATTCATGATAAAGAAGTAATATGGAATGAAAAGCAACTTAACCTTCATTTTTTTGTTTTCCAGTATCCAGCCGGCAAATGCAGATAAATAAAAAAGTACCTGTAATGCCATTAAAACAACATAAAGTGTTGAAACCGGAATTAGAAATATGTTGAGGATAAGCACACATAATAAAGCGACCGGTGTAACCGTCCAGCGCAATACACGGTGTGAAATATACTGAAACGATAACATACCGTATTTGAATATATTCAGCAATGGATAAAGTCTGATAACAGACTGAATTCCACCGGCAGCAATTCTGATTTTGCGTTTGAGCTCTTCTTTTACATTGGCCGAAGCTGTTTCAATGGCATATGCTTCAGGATCATAATCAATTTTATAACCACGCATAGCCACGCGAAGTGAGATAATAAAATCGTCGAGCAGCGTGTCACCTTCCACTTCATTAAAAAGTTCTGTACGGATAGCAAACAGTTCACCCGCTGCACCAACAGCCGAATAAAGCTCTGCATCCCAGCGTTTCAATGTCGATTCGTATTTCCAGTAAATACCTTCACCGGCAGCCGAAGCAGCCTCTTTATCATCGTTCATAATTCGCTTTTCACCCGATACACAGCCCACTTTCGGGTTGCTGAACATTTCAGCAATTTTCATAATGGATTCTTTACCCAATAGCGTGTTGGCATCCGAAAAAATGACAATCGGCGTTTTTACAAACTTGATACCTCGGTTCATAGCAGCTATTTTTCCGCTTCGTTCGGGTTTGTGCAGCACTTCCACCTCAGGATATGCTTTTAATCGTTCAGGAGTTTCGTCGTTTGAACCATCTGTAACCCAAATCTGATGTAATTTTTCAGCCGGATAATTCAATTGAAGTGTATTTTCAACCTTAGCTTTCACGTAATCCTGCTCGTTATAAGCTGCTATCAGCAGCGTAACTTCGGGAAGTTCAACATTATCTACCTTGGTTTCTTTTTTCGCAAATATGCGTTTGAGTTTAATGAGAATAAATAATACAATACCATAACCCAAATAGGTATAAAAAATGACAGCTATCAAAATCCAAAACAAAATTTCTAATGTGCTCATAATAAACCGGTTTTAAATTCCTATTATTTTTTTTCTGAATATCTTTCTAGTTATTTTTAATACTGGTCTCGAAATCAATTCCTTTTCATAATTATTCATCCCTAAATACCACATTGAAAGACAGAATATTAGTGTATAAACTGAAATCCCAAAAACGAGTATTTTGACATTCATGAGATTAAGATACAGGAACATTAATGTACCTAAGATGGATGGAATAATTAATGATGGCAAAACTTTACCGATGGCCTTCGAGAATCTTTTTATATCTAATCCTACTTTTTTGTGATAGTACCAGTTCATAACAAACACATTACCAATAACTAAAGCTAATGCAGTTCCGATAGCAGCACCAAGACCACCATAAAGCTTAACTAACGGAATGGACAAACCTACATTTCCCAATGCAATAAAAAAATACACCCATGAACGGAATTTATGCATGTTTTTTGCACGCTGAATCTCTATTCCCAGGTTTTGAATTAAGGGGATTGTCAAAGGAATTGTCAAAACTAAAGCGATAGGGTAGGCTCCTGCATAATTTTTACCTGCCCAAAGACAGATAAATGCCTTTCCGAAAAATATCAAACCGGTCAGAATCAGTGAGAGTAAAATAAACTGTACTCTGCCCAATCGGGTAAACATTTCACTAAGCTGTCTGTCACCATTTTTCGACGCTACAAGTGTGTTTACACGTGGAATATAAACTCCCGAAATGGCTGTTGATAGCTGGAGATAGTATGAATTAAGCTGTGCAGCAACACTATAAGTCGCCACTTCAATAGTTCCACGAAATCGACCAATGATAAACCTGTCGACATTCCAGTTTATCTGATTCACTATCAGATTCAAAAAAATGTATGAAGAGAAAATAAACAATTCGCGTACAAGTGAAGCATTCAGATTTTTATACGAAAAGTTGATTTTTATTTTTTTGAATGAATAAATTACGTTGGTAATTTCGATGGCAAAATTGATAACCGTTGTGACTACTACCATACCAACTGAGCCATAACCCATAATTAATATGGGGAGAATCAGAAACGGACTGGTGATAATTCGGGCAATCTGCAGAATGCGCTGAAAAATAAATTTCTCATTGGCAGTAACAAACGAGTTGAAAACGATGCACGGGAATGTAATTGCAATGTTTATGACCATTAAAGCCATCAATACCTTAGCTTTTGAAAGTTCGGCAACACTGAGTTTTGTTCCAAAAATGGCATCGGTATTGAATACCATAACTATACCACAAAGAATGGCAATTGCACCCAAAATAGAGAATATAATCATAAACATACCATTCAGTTTGGCTATGCTTTCCTCATCTTTATTTACTTTATACGTTGAATAGTATTTGATATATGCACTCCCAAAACCGAAGTTGAAAAGCCCTAAATAGCTCACTACAGACGCTACGAGGTTATAAAGTCCAAATTCGCTTTGTCCCAACAACCGAAGCATAATCGGTGTATAGACTATCGAAATCAAACTTCCAAGTCCTATAATTAAATAAGACATGATAGCACCTGCTTTTAATTGATTTACTTTCATTAAAATGTTTTATCGGTTTGTAGAGCTTTGTTCAGGTATTCGTAAACTTTCAATCGTTCCTGCTTTAATATTTCAGGTAAATGACTGTAATCTATTTTGAAAAAATCACCTGAGCTTTGTAATTTAGAGAATTTTCGGGATTCAAATTTGAATTTCGCCAGCAATGTATCAATTCTGGACGACATAGGAGCACTTTTGCCTTCCCGGTCAAAAACCACAAAGGGTTTTTCCATTTGCATCGAAAAAATAATGGCATGAAATGAATCGGTACAAACAATATTTGCCGAATTGATATAATCAACAAATTCACCCGGATTTGCATCATACCGTTCTAGATCATCAAGACTTGCTAATTGGACAATTTCCAACTTGTTCTTTGTGGCTAATTCATTCAGAGATTTCTTTCTGTTTGCTGATAATGCCCCAATAAAATATGTGAGCAAATAAGCATTTGCAGGCTTTTTACGACCTTTTTCCGATACAGCTAGCCATTGTTGCTTTGTAAGCATTAAAGTCGGGTCAACAAGCACAGGTGCCACACGTCCGGTAAGATTTTTGATTATATCAGCCCCTGCCTGTTCTCTGACAGACAGAAATTCCATTTCAGCCAACCATTCGATGTATCGCTGAGTAAACTCATTCGGGATAGTTGAAACTCCAAAACTCGGCGAAAGTGCAATTCGTTTATTTTTTGGAGCAAAAGTCAGAAAATCAACCCCTGAGCCATATCTGATATTCGGATTCCATATTTGATCGCTTCCAACAAAAAAATAATCGTAACGCTCACCCAAATCAATCGGTATATTGTTTCTGCTAATTACAAAATCAGTTTCCTGCATGTATTTTACCGAATATTCGCGAAATGATTTTTCTTTTGCCCGTTGTCCCTGTTGATATTTTTCTCTGTTTTTGAGTTCGTTAATTTTCCCGATAGCCTTATTCAATAATGTCAGCGGTGACAATTTTAAAGCATTTTTTATCCTTACACTTAGTGCCAGTTTTGTTTTACTTTCAGGAATGGCTACATTGGCAATGGATTCCACTTCCAAATCAAACGATTTCAGAAGTTCCTGCGCCGCATAATTCTGTAACCTGTTTCCATAGTTTACATAATCTGTAATAGTGAGTATAGCTGCTTTTTTCATCAGGTCTGACTTGAATAATTAGCGGTTTCTCAGTTTATTCCTGATTTTCAGAGCAAAATTGCGCAGTCCGGGAAAATGTTTACCACTTTTCATGTTATACATAAACGATTGTGCATCGTATATCATTTCAAAGTTTTCGGTACATAAAACAGGTTTTTTAGTTAACCTATTAATCTCAAGTGCCTGACTCAGTGAACTTTCAAAAAAAAGTATATAATCACCCTGTTTGTAGGTATTAGCTTTGTGAGCTGCGTGATTATTTGCTTTTTGGCGTGCCTTCATGTCTGGTAAATCAAGCATAACCAGTTTATCATATTGCACATTATTTTTTTCAAGCCAGATCTCTGTTTCTTTTCTGTATTTTTCCAAACGGGAAGTTACAAGTGTACCAACCTTACTTTTTGGAATAAACAATGGATCGGCATTTAGAATAAAATCTCTGTATTTTGGACCATCATCATTCTGATCGTCATTCGGATCAACACAGAGTACTCCGTCAATATCAAAACAAGCTTTTTCAAGCGATGTATGATGCAGAATATTCCATTGGAAATAGCGTGGAAGTGGAACAACTTCAAAATAATAATCTACCACTTTCTCTTTGCCTGGTATGACGTAAATGGCACAAAAACTTACATCAAAATCTTTGCTTACTGATTTAATCAAATCCTTTGATTTCTGCATGGCCGAACCAGATGCAACGCTATCATCAACAATGAGAATTTTTTTAAACGTCTTTACATCAATAAATTGGCCACGTTCACCCGATTTGTAAATATGTCCATTGACAAAAGAATGTATATCGGTAAATGGCTTACTGAGATAAAGTGCTAATAAATTAGCAGGTAACATACCACTTCGTGGAATTCCAACAATTAAATCAAAATCTCGTGGTAAAATACTGAGTCTTTTCAGTATGATTTGATTCATGTCCGAGACATTTCTGTAATACATATTTATAACTTTTAAATGGTTATCTACTTATAATCAATATCTTATATGAATTTCTGAACAATTTGGCTGAAACTTTCAGTTCGGGCTTCCCACGAATTGGCAGCAGCAAAATCAATTCTCAATTTTATTTTTTCTTTTGTGTCATTGTCTGCCTCTTCCTGCAATTTTTGCATGAAATCGTCTTTATCTTTTGAAACTGAAACCATATCTTTAAATTCGGGTAAACTGGCGAAAGGTGTCATTACCAACGGTACGCCAACAGCCAGATATTCATTAATTTTCAATGGATAAATGTTTTTATTTACTTCGTTCACAATATAGGGAATAATGCCTACATCATATTTTGCCAATAATTCAGGGACATCATTCGGCTTAACCGGATTAAAGAATTTTACGTTTGGATATTGCTGTAAACGTAATTTCAAAGCTTCATTTCGCATATCGCCGGTAAATTCAAAATCGAAATGACTCATATTTTTCACGGCATGTTCCACTGTTTCAATGTCGAAACGAGGATCGAGACTGCCTATAAATCCAACCTTTTTACGTTCACGCACAAATACTTCTGTTTTCGAAAATTTCGAAAAAACCGGAAAATCAACTCCGTTCTTTACTACAAAGCTATTCGGATTTAGTTTCAACTTTTCATTATTCAGGTAATCAGAAGTTGTAATTATCGCCTTAGACTTTTTCGAAAACTTATCTTCAAAATCAAAGATTCGTTTACCAAAAAATCCTGATTCAACTCCATCGTAACAATAGTAAATATGTGCTTTCTCACCTAATTTATTCAGCATTGATAGACCGTAAAACGGGTTGTAAGCCGAAATAACTATCGGATTATCGAATTTCAGTTTTTTAATGGTCTTTTTTAGTACACATTTGTAAATGAAGGTGTTGAATGCAAAAAGAAAATTAAACAACTTCTCATTTTTCAAAAAATAAACCGGAAGTCCGCCTGGAATAACCAGATTATAAACTTTACTTCCAACGTTTGTATCAATCAGTTGTAATCGCTTCTCTATACCCAACATACGCTTTACAGGAGCATTCTGTTTCCCTCGCATCGTACTAATAATATCATTTATCGAGTAATGATATTCTACGAACAGGACATTATTCTGCTTTGCCAGTCGTTCCATAATTTGCACAGTCGATTTGGCATAATTACCAAACCAGCTTGTATTAGCAATGCAAATAATGTTTTCGCCCTGTAACATATTGTTTTTCAATTATTTATTCAATAGTTCTTTATACAATTCAAGATACTTTTCAGCCATGTGTTTCCACGAAAACTGAGCTGCTCTTTCAATTCCTTTTTCACATAAAGCATCGCGGAACTTTTCGTCACCCAAAATACGTTCAATAGCGCTTACAATTTCATCCGGTTTAGTTGGATCAACTAATATGGCTGCATCACCCGCAATTTCAGGCATCGATGAAGTATTTGATGTAATTACCGGAACTCCGCAAGCCATGCCTTCGAGAATCGGAATACCAAAGCTTTCGCGCAACGATGGATATAAAAACACCTTACACTGATTGATAATTGCTGGCATTTCGGCATTCGGCACATATCCCGCCATAACAATGTCTGTTCTTATTTCAGGATGTCCAATACCGTTCAAAACCTGCATTAATGCATTTTCTTCATAATCAAGCATTACAAGTTTGTATTTGGTTTCTGAGTGACTATTGAAATCAGCAAAAGCTTTCAGCACATTAGGCGTATTTTTCTTTGGATCGGTGTTACCCAAAAAGAACATGAAATTATCCGGCAGTTTGTATTTTTGTTTCGCTTTCAACAAAACATCTTTATCGGTTATCTTTACAAAATGTTCACCCACACCGTTATAAATAGCTGTCAGATTATCTCCTAAGCCCATAAAATTACGAATCCGGTCTTTCTCAAAGTTGGAAACAGTAATTACTTTTTTGCTTTTTCTTGCAACCGGTGGCACCACCAACCGTCGATACATGTTTCCAAACTTTTGATACCAAGTACCTGACTTTTTAAAAATACTAACACTTTCCAGATAAATAATATCATGTAAAATGGTAATTAAAGGCACTTTACTCCAGATTGGTCCGGTATTGCTGGTACAATGAAGCAATTCGCAACCTTCATTCTTAGCCGCTCGGGGCAAAGCAATTTGTTCCCAGGTCGGGTAGGGGCCGCCACCAAGTTCTACAATCTTAAAATTTGGTGCATTCGGAATACAAGTATTATCTTCATCCGGTTTTACAAAAATAACATACTCATTCTCAGTGTCTATCTTTTGGAGATTTTTAATCAACTCCAAAGCCACCATGTCCATTCCATGTTTCTTTTTCCGGTAAAGCCGTTGTCCTTCTATGCCGATTTTCATGTTTCTCAGATTAAATGTTAGACTTTGGAGATAAACTATTTAGAATAATTCTGTAATCGACTGAATCTTAGTCTTTTTATTGATAAGCATTTCCCACCAAACAGCTAATGTCAGTAAATTTATAACCTGATTTGCTTTAACCTGTTGGAACCAAAACCAATACGATTTCGAACTGGCTGCTATATCGTACTGATTCAGCAGATTATCAATAGCTTTGTATTTAAACATCTGTCTCACCAGATCCGAATTTCTGAGGAATGTAAATATCTGCTTCCGTTGTTTATCATCTTTCAGGAAAATGGGTAGTGGGGCAAAACCACCTTGTTTCTTACGATCGGTAATCTCAGTCGGTAATTTTGGCTTCAGGTACTTTTTGTGCAGGTATTTCGATACACCTTTGCCTTTACTTAACTCATCCAATGTTCCATGGAATTTATAATCAACAGGAAGCGTATTCAAAAAGTCATACAACTCGGTACTCATATAAGGAAATGAAATGTTGTTTTCAAACAATTCTCCCATTCTGGATGATTTGAATAAAATCACTTCATTTATAACTTGCTTAATATCAATGTTTAAGTTTCGATTGTAGAAGAACTCATCAAAATTGTTGAATTTTTTAGGATGTTCTTTCAGATAACTGAATTCGCCCATTTTAACTCCAACTGAGTTTATTTTATTTACCTGATGTTGAGTGAATCCAAAAACGTCACATTGCTGAATATGAAGTATTTTTCGGTTATGAAACTCCGAACGGAACAAAATATTGTCGTTTTCAAATAAAGATGAGTTTCCGGCAACATCAAAAATCTTTTGAACCAGCTGACCACCATTTTGTTTTAATTTCCAATGAAGTGCAAGTTCTTTGCCCGAAGTACCAAAGTGCTGATCGTTACCGTCTCCACCAAGAATCAAATCGGGTTTTTCGCCACTTTTTTTCACCAGTTCCATGGCAGTATAGTTTACCATCAAACCACCTTCCTGAAATGGATCACCGGTTACTGCTATGATTTTAGGAAGGTTCATAATTTCAGAACCTTCTATTTCGTAGTCGTGATGCGAGCTTTTGTACGTTTCCGAAAGTATTTTGGCCAAAGGTAATTCTGTCCATTGGTTATTTTTGAAACCGATGGAGAATGAGCTTATTTCGCCATCATACACATCGCGTAAAGCTGAAATATTTCCACCTGAGTCGTATCCGCCACTAAGCAAAAGACCGATCTTTTTTTCATTTCCAATACGTTCTTTAATAGCTTTTTTATGAAGACGTTCATATTCTTCTGTAGCTTCCTCCATAGTTAGTTTGGTGGTAGATACCCGTTTCATATAGTCACTGGCAGGAAATATATCCGTGACAGTCTGTGATGTTTTATCAACAGTTAGTAAATGTCCTGCTCCCAGTTTTTTCACTCCTTCGAGTGAGCAGAGTGGGGAAGGAACATACCCAATACTCAGAAATGTGAATAGTGCTTCTTTGTTAGGTTTGCAGTTGAAACCCTTTAATTCAGTGTAATCCAACAGGTTTGAAGTAAAAAAGTCAGTCGAGTAAAACACCTGACTCCCGACACCATGGCGGTCTCTGAAAATATTTATTTTCCCTGAATTAAGAATTATCAGCGTAAAGTCTCCATCGATAACTTTAAAAGCTTCATTTCCTGATTTTATATAACTTTTTAGAAATTTCTCCGGAGTATCATTGTAAAATCTACCGTTTAAAAACAATTTTACATCTCCGTCTTCATAACATTTAAACGCTGATAGTGAACTAAAATCACCGGATATTAATGCGGAAAATGTTGATTTAATGGCTGTTGTGTTTTTCATGTTATTTTACTGAATTAGTGTTTGAAGAACCGTGTTTAGTATGTAAAAATTGCTTATTCGCACCTTTAATTCGCAATAGTGACCCAAGCATTAGAATCATTCCTTTTGGTAATTCCAACAAGGCTTTTGCTGTTTTTTTGCTGTAATACTCTTTCGGAATAGAAAATAGAAATGAAAGAATACATACAGAAGAAACTGAAATCCAGGCTATTGTAATATCCTGATTATCATTAATGAACAAATTAATCAGAGAAAAAATAATTGTCGAAAATAAGACTGCTCCAAGTAACAAAATTCGGGGAGGCTGAATAAATTGAATTGCTTTGTCGAAATAATCAACATTTCCTTTGGTGAAAAGATGAATGATGGCACTGCCAATATCTTGGGTAAAATAATGTAACTGAGCAGACAACCATCTTCTACGTTGATTGGTAAAAGCATCAGCTTTAGAAATCTTTTCGTCGAATACGTAAGCATCATCGAGATATTCAATTTTATGACCGGCTTTGAGCATTTTAAGCTCTATTTCCTTGTCAAAACCACCAATGGCTGTAACAGTCGACATCATGGTTTTAAAGTATTGATAATCAAATGCCATTCCTGAACCAATAATGGCTGATGACAGACCCAAAACCCGGTGCCCTTTTCGGAAAATATGATTATTTATTTCCTCGCTCACTGCATCCAAAACTGCAAGTCCATTATCAAGATTTTTAGCAGCCCTGTGACCCTGAACTGCTTTAAAATCAGACTCAAAAGCCGTATTTATTTTCTCCAGAAAATCAAAAGCCATAACATTATCTGCATCAAGAATCACTGCAATATCATAAGAATCAGTCAATTGCTCCATGGCTTTATTCAGTGCTTTCGACTTTGTACTCTTGTCAAAGCTAACTTCTATCACTTTTATGGGCAATTTTCGGAGTGAAATCAGGGTTTCCGGTTGAAACGAATCAGCAATAATAACAACATCGAATTTATCTGTCGGATAACTCTGTTTTAAAGCTTCAGAAGCTACTTCTACAATAACATCATCTTCTTTGTAACCAGGTATCAGAACTGCAATTTTTCTGATTTTATTTGTAGTTTTTGTTCTTTTTTGAGAGTAAAAAAGCCCGGCAACAGAAAAAATAAAAATGTATAATGTTGCCAATCCAACTAAAGAAAGAATCAATAGTTGCAGAACATCGTATAGAATTAAAATAGTTTGATTCATGATAAATACTTTGTATGTTATTGATAACCAAATTATTGATTCTTTGTCCAAATTGTATAGAACTAACTGATCAAATTAGTATGTATTTGAACTGAAAATTATTATCAATAAATGCTCTTGGGATAAAAAGAAATTATCTTTGAAAATGCTTTTGTTTTTATAAACCGGAACTCAGCTACTGAGTTAACTCCGGTTTATAAAACAAAATTGAAACTTAAAGTTGTTTTAAATATTAATTGGCTGTTTACCAATACTATAATATTTATAACCATATTCGATAAGTTGTTCAACATCAAATATGTTACGACCATCAAATATGACCTTTTCATTCATAAGCTTTTCCATTACCTTGAAGTTTGGCAAACGGAATTCACTCCATTCGGTAACAACTGCAAGCGCATCTGCTTCAATTAAAGTTTCATACATGTCTTTGCAGTACTTAATTCTGTCACCAAGTATGCGTTGTGCTTCATGCATGGCAATCGGGTCGTAAGCAGCAACTTTTACACCCTTATCGAGTAATTTATTTATAAGTACAACAGAAGGGGCTTCGCGCATATCATCTGTTTCTGGTTTGAATGATAATCCCCAGATTGCTATAGTCTTTCCTTCCAAGAATCCATCAAAATGATTAAATATTTTATTATAAAGAACTGTTTTTTGATAGTTATTTACTTCTTCTACGGCTTGTAAAACTTTCAGAGAATAACCAAACCCTTTTGCTGTTTTAATTAAAGCCTGAACATCTTTTGGGAAACATGAACCACCATAACCAACTCCGGGATATAAAAACTTATTTCCAATACGCGAATCTGATCCTATTCCTTTGCGAACCAGATTTATATCAGCACCAACAATTTCGCATAAATTGGCTATGTCGTTTATAAAACTGATTTTAGTTGCCAGCATAGAATTAGCAGCATATTTTGTCATTTCAGACGAAGTAATATCCATTACAATAATAGGATGACCATTGAGTAAAAACGGTTTGTATAATCTTCTCAGAACTTTTTCAGCCATTTCACTTTCAACTCCAACTACAATTCTGTCAGGTTTCAAAAAGTCATCTACAGCATTACCTTCTTTCAAAAATTCAGGATTTGACGCAACATCAAATTCTACTTTTACAGCACGTTTATCAAGTTCTTCCTGAATAGCTGCTTTTACTTTTTTAGCTGTTCCAACAGGCACTGTACTTTTTGTGACCACAACGGTGTATCTGTCAAGTGTTTGACCTATTTCACGAGCTACACCAACCACATATTTCAAATCAGCACTTCCATCTTCATCCGGTGGAGTTCCAACTGCAATAAAAATGGCATCACTGTCATTAACCACTTCTGCAAGCTTGGTTTTAAAGAAAAGTCTTTCTTTTAGAACATTCCTTTTTACAAGATCCTCAAGACCTGGTTCGTAAATTGGCATTATACCATTATTCAAACTATCAATCTTACTTTGATTGACATCTATACAATTCACTACAGCTCCTGTTTCTGCTAAACAAGCACCCGAAACTAAGCCAACGTATCCGGTTCCAACGATTGAGATATTCATACTTCTAAATTTATAAAGTTAATAATATGTTACAACTCTTTTGTATTATATTTGACATGAAATCATTCATTAAATTTTGCTGTGAAAATAAGTATAACAATTTGAATTATCAAATAATTAACACACTATTTGTATCAAAAATGCAAAATAATTCATATTATTACGCCATCTATAGCGTTTACTGCTAGGACATTGTAATATAATATTAAACAATTGTAGTATTCTCTTTGACAAGTGGGTTAAAATCTTCTTTTTCCCACTCAGGCATCAATGAGATTAGAGTCATTCCCGCAAAGACAATAATTGTATTCGGCATCTGACCTAAACTTGAGGCTGTATACGACGAAACCATCAATCCAATCATTCCACTGGTTAATGCAATCGCATTTTTTATATTTTCAGGCTTCTTCAAACGGAAAAATATCAAAATACAGCTTTTCCCAACAAAATAAGCAAGCATAGATAGATAGAAAATCAAACCAACAATGCCTTGTTCTGCCCATAACTGAATATACCAACCATCAGTTGCTGTATCAGCCAAAAAAGTTCCGGGGCTGAATCGATGTCCCCAATTGCCTGATGAACCGATACCACCACCAAAAGGTCTTGATTTGAGATATTCGCTAAACAACCGTCGATTTTCAACCCTTACATTCATCGATGCATTATCTTCGGAAAAAGCACTTCGCATGCGCCTTATGTCATAATTTCCCTGTCCAATAGTAGTAAATTTAAGGAAAAAGAAAATGGCGAAAACGACAGTGCCTACTGCAAACATGATTTTGAATTTTTTAGACAAAATGGTATAAAAAACAAAACCAGTAAGTGGTACAGCAATTGCACTTCGCGTTCCTGAAATTAGCATGGCATAAAATGCACCCAGAGCGATTGCAAAATAAAACAACTTCTTTCTGAGGCCTTTATTATATATTCCTAAAATTGAAAATAGAACCCCAAAATAACCCATTGATCCTCCATAAGTTCCTGCATCTGAGAAGAAAGAGAATACCCTAAGCTGACCGAATAGAATATGAGTACTTCTATTACCAGGAACGTTTAACCATTGTTGTTCCCAACGATCAACTCCCATGTGTTTTTGCATAATACCTTTGCCAATAGCCAGTATGGTAAACCAGGCACATAGTTTTATCAATAGCTCCAAATCTTTTGGCCTATTGAAAATTATATAAACCAAAGGTACTGTCAATACAATATAAAATGCTTGTCCTCTCATTGCATAAAACCATGCTTCACGACTAACAGCTTCAGGATTAAATAATTGCATTAAGGTCATACCAAACCATATCAAACCCCAATACGTGTAATCTTTGGCAGCCAATCCCCAATTCACTTTATGATTAAACTGACTGAAAATTAGAGTTACAAACGTAAAAACAAGCATAAGATCCACCGAAAGCCCCATAGGAGCAGGAACATAGCGAGTCAATCCAATTGCAAAGTAATTGCAATACAGTGAGGTTATAAATGCCAATCGTGGGTATTTAAAGACTAAATAAAGAAATATAAAAGGAATGGGCGAGAGCAAAGCAGCCATTCCGACAAGCATATTGTTTTTTGAGAAGAAAAATATAGCAATCAACAAAAGCAAAATAGTGATGCTACTAACAATAGCTACAATCGAAACATAGCCGATATTTAAGTCCTTTGATGATTTGCTGTTCTTCATTTATCAACATAAAAAAATACAATCTTAGTTCACAAAACGTTTTAGTAGTTTCTTTATTAGAACTCTTATTTTGGAGCGTTTTTTTGGAATATCTCCATACATTTCTTCCAGATTGTTTGGTTGAGCATAGGTGAGAATAGCAAATAAGTTTTTAGTTATTATCTGTTTTATACGGTCTGTATTAAATTTGTCAGCCTCAGTCCAGGTTAGATTAGAGTTATAAACCAGCAGGCTGATATCCCCATCAGTAATTAAAACACTATTGCTGATACCGCTTCCGAGTGGAGGTAATATACTTATGATAAAATCAGCATTCTCAAAGTTTTCAATCGACAATTCTTCGTATTTGTTTGCTTTATAATAGTTTGACGAAATATCAGCAGATTCTGTTTCTGATGTATTTTCGTTAAAATCGACTAATTGTACTATATAACCTCTTTTTTGAATTTCCTCTTGCAAAGCCAAAGCCGTATGTTTTTTCCCGGAATCATCCCATGTACTCAAAATCTGGATGATAAATGGTTTCTTATTCTCAACCGATAATGTTCTGATTTTCTCGAATATATAGATTGCTGCCTTTTCTGTAATTTCTTTTATATTAATGTACTTATTATCAATACAAAATGCTCCAAGAACATCTATACCCGCGTGCAATTTGAGTAACGAAGGTGTTTTTACCCGGTGGTCAAGTAGTTCGATTGTAAACAAGCTTGCAATGTAGAATATGAGTGTAAACAATACAACAATAATGATAAATAGCTTTTTCTTCGATTCGGCCTCAATTGGTAGTTTTGCTTCATCAATGATCCTCATGTTGGATATCATTTCGGTATTCTGCTCATTTTGAAGAGCTATGTTGAGGTTGTTAAGAATATTCAGATATTCATTCTCATATACATTTATTTCACGTTCTATACGCTTAATAGTTGCACCAAGTGGAGCATAACGTTTAAACTGCGACAGAAATTCAATCTGACGCTCTTTCATCGATTTCAGTGAAGCAACATTTGTCTCGTAATTAGTTACTGCTGTAAGCCATTCCGAAAGGAGTTTCTGTGACTCAATTCCCTGACTATTACTTTCATAATTATAGATTGAATCAATGCAGGACTGAAGTTTCTTTTCGAGATTAATCTTACGTTTGCTTAAGTCCTCAAATGATCCGGCACTTTTATCATCTTTATAAACCTCTACATGAGCAATATCATTATTACAGTTTACAAGTTGATTCCTAATGTTTAAGATCTCAACATTTTTCAGATTGATTGAGAATCGTTTGGAGATTTCATTTTCAAGTTTTTTGAGTACGGCAACCGATGATTCATAATGCATCTTGATTTCCTGAAGTCTCAATTCTATTTCTTCATGCTGAGTGGTTACCTGCTTTGTCTGTTCATAATAATTTATTACATTATTCGAAACATTAAAGTTAAGTAGCTTATTTTCAGCAGTATTAAGTTTTTGTGAGGTGTTGTCAAGTTTGTCCTGAAAATATTTAACAGCAGAACTTTTTTGACTCTTTTTTATCTGGCTATAATTTTTAATGAAAATTTCAGCAGCAAACTTCACTGTATTTAAGCATATTCCGGGGTCAGCTGACTCGTAACTTATCTTTATCAGGTCACTTGAATTTATTTGTTCAACTTTTATGGTTGATAATGATTTTATGCTGTAATATGGATCACTGAAGTTCAGCAATTTGTATATGTAATTGTTTTCGTCCTGAGCAACAGATTTTTTGAGATTCTGGTAAGTTTTTTCAGAATCGCCTTTTACCGTAAGTTTTTTAATTCTGTCCGGCACACTTTTGCGAAATTCTTTAAATGTTTTTTCTGATATTATATCATTCTGAGGCTTGGCGAGAAGCAAATGCTGAGTAAGCAGACGCAAACTAATTTCTTCATACAATGATTCGGACTTCAGAATAGTAAGTACATTGTTATATTCATTCTGCGTAATTAATTTGTCAACCCTTGGCGCATTTACATCAAGACCGCTGTTTGAAGTTATGCCCGTATAAATACTTGTATCGGCAGAATACTGATTGGGTTTATCTTTGATAAGTAAAAATGTTAACCCACCGGTAACAACAGGCAGAATTATCAGATATTTAAACTTTGAGATAAGTATTTCTAAGAATTTTACTAAGTTCATTCCTTATTTATTTAGTTTTAAACCTGTTAGTACCTGAATTTTGAAAAATTGGGCAAAGTATTCATTTTCAACTTTACTATATGTGTCCTGAGTTTTTTGCTTTGCAGTGAGTGCGGCATTAAACTCAGACAAACTAATTGCTCCCGAATTGACATCTTTTAATGCCTTCAGATAATTGATTTCCAATGATTGCAGCGCATCCTGATTTATTTGCAAAGACTGAGACAAATTAATAAGTTTATAATACTCATCAATTACCAACTGCGTGAGTTCATTTTTTACTTGTTCCCTTCTTAATTTACTTTCATTCAGGTTTTTATCCAGAATATTCAGCTCATTTTTTTTGCTGATAAAATTTGAAATTGGAAGTCTGAAAGTAATTCCTGCATAATAATTAAATTGTTCTCTGGCATTTTTAATACTTACATCCGCACCACCTGTTATTTGTTCAATTGAAAGCTGATTAAACAAGCCATATTTGGCATTTGCATCAAAAAATATAAAATCACTCCATGACTTTTTTTCCTTTTTGATTTTTTCAAACATTTCTTCTATCTGTAAATCAGAAACCTTCAGAAGTGGAGAATTCTTCAAAGCTGATTCAATAAAGTCATTAAGTGGTGGTAATTTTTTGAAAACTTTCAAAGTATCAGCATTATTCGTAGCTGATTTAGCTGGTTGAGCATAAAGATTGAATGTGCAAAAGGTTGATAAGCAGATAATTATGCAAAAAAAATGTTTTTTCATTTTTCAATAAGTATTTTCAGAATTTAAACATTCTCATGCTGAAGCATGGCAGGAATTGTTTTCAAAAGGATTTTAATATCATAGAAAAATGAGAAATTCTCAGCGTATTCAATATCAAGTTGTTTACGGTCGTCGGCCGACATTTGGTTTGATCCACCACGTTTTGTAACCTGCCAGAGTCCGGTCATTCCTGAAGGTGCCAGGAAACGTTTTGACCATTGGTCGGTAGTCAGTAACTCAGCTTCATATAATGGCAAAGGCCTGTTTCCCACAAGTGACATATCACCTTTCAGAACATTAATCAATTGAGGTAATTCGTCAATACTTGTATTTCTTAAAATTCTTCCTACTTTAGTGATTCGCGGGTCATTTGCAACTTTAAAAAATGCATTTTCTCTTTTTTCCGATTTCCGTTTACGCACTTCACCTTCATGTATTAAACCGTCATCGTAAATAAGCATTGTTCCATCTTCTACTATTTCATTTGGTTGTTCAACAACCTGTTCTTCATCTTGTTGTTTTGAATACTGATTTTTTTTCATCAACTCATCAACCCGCTTATCAGCATTGGTGTACATGCTTCGGAATTTAATAAATCCAAAAATCTGATATCCAGTGCCAACACGAGGAGAAGTATAATATACTTTACCTTTTGACTCTAACCTGATAGCTAAAACTATAATTAAAAATACAGGCAGCAGAAAAAGCAATATAATGCTCGAAACTGTAATGTCAAAAAGTCGTTTCCACAATGGCAGTTTGAAAGTTACTAAAATATCCGTTTTTTGCTTTGAGAGTTCATCTAAGTGCTCATGTACAAAAAGAAATCTTTTTTGAATAGTATCTATTCCAACCGTATTATCAAAAACATCATGGACACCTTTTTTAATGTACTCCAATGCATCAATTTGCTTTTTGATTACAAAAACAACAATTTTTGCCGAAGACAAACTATATTTTATCAGATTTACAAAGAACATACTGTTGTGATTAATATCCTCTTCATAAATAATTAAATCCGTTCCTGACATAAATTTTGTAACGTCATTCGCTTGTTCAATAATTTTCAAATCAAACAGTTTGTTATCTTTCTGAAACTTTTGAATAAATGCTGTGTCGTTTCCAATGTATAAGGCCTTGTATTTCATAACGATACTATAATTAAAGGAATTATTAACTATCAATTCGCAAACGGGAATATTATATTAACCTTTTGTTTTTAAAATATTTTCAATTCGGGCAAGTAATTCAGCCGGATTGTAGGGTTTTTCAAGGTAATCGTTAACACCCAGTTTTATTAATTTTATTTTCTCATCGCTTTTATCAACACTGGAAAGTACGATAATAGGTATGTCTTTCCAAACACCGCTTATTTTTAACTGTTCTACTAAATCTCTTCCGCCAAGGACTGGCATCAATAAATCAGTGACAATAAGATCCGGTAAATAGCCACTTTGGAGTTTTGCAAGTGCATCAATACCATTTTCAGCACCTTCAACTTCAAATTTACTTTCAAGAATGGTTTTTGTTAGCCGTCTGAATTCATTCCTGTCATCTACAATTAAAATTTTGTTTTTCATTTCAGTATAATTTATTTGTTTTTGTTTTGCAAAAATATAATTAGTATTTCAACAATAAGCGTTTTTAATTGTATAATTTTCAAATAACTAAAGGATAACTGAAAATTACAGATTTATTTCTGCAATTTCCGGTTATCCAATTTGTAATTAAATGTTCTTTATCTTTTTATTTTATATACAATTTTGTTGGGTCTCTGTAACCCGATTTATCAAGATACCAATCGCTATAAAGTGTTCCTTTGCTGTTTGCCCATTTATTAAACATCAAATAAGCTTTAGTAATATCTTCTTTTTCAATAGGATATGTGAACTGTACCGGAATATTAATTGCCCAGGGCAGATATTTATTTGACATATAATAATTTCCACTGCTCAGATTTGTATCATCATCATGTGTTCCAAAGAGTTTTAAATCGGCCAAATCAGTAGGATTGGTTTTGGCTAAATGAACTTCTCTGTTTCTTTCAGCATTTATGAAAATAAATGGATTGTATGGAGCAGCACCAAATTGAGAAGATGCTACAGGGGTTTTTAACTCAAAGCTAACTTTAAATGATACTGGAGTAACATATTGTTCACCTACTACAGTATTAACCCCAACCGAAGTACCTGAGTGTTTCAAAACATCCTGTGCATTGTCGAAAATCATTACGACAGCTTTGGATTGATTTTTCTCTGTTCCATTTGTATTTAGGTTAAGTAAGTTTGTTGTGAATTTTTGTCCACTAACCGAAATTATATTGTCGGGAGTGGTATTAAACTGCACTCCAAATCCGTTAGCATAAGAAGCGCCAAATGCTCTAAGTGTGAAAGTGGCATCAACAGAAATAACTTCATTCTTTCCATTTGTAATCTGATTGTAGTTATAATCAACCACCATGTCATTGAAATCATAATCACCCTTTGATGGCCATAAATCTTCGAATGCCAGTGTTCCATTCAGGTTTTTAGCCGGATAATAATTGTTATGAGCACGTTTAGGATCATTTGGATAATCATCATTTTCATCGCTTACTCCATCACCGTCTGTGTCATTAACTTTTATCACTTTTTTGTAATCATCGGGGTTGATAGCTGTAATAGGATTTGTAGTAGCATAAAACACTGCATCGTTAAAGTCATTGTCAGAAGATGGTCTTTGTTGATCTTCGAATGCTATTAATAAGAGATGTCTTTCGACATCATTCAAAAGTACATTATGCTTTTTCAATACATCTGTTTCCAGATTAAAGCGTTGATCTGAATACCACATGTATTTACTATCCACTGCTTTGATATTTGAGCCTGACCAACCTTGTCCTTGTAAAGCCCATGAAACTGTCGTTCCTTTTGGAAAAATATTACTGTATGTTTTTGTAACCGGATTCAGATATAATAACTGTACTTTGTTACCGGAGTTTAATCCACCACCTGAACCGGAAAAAGAAACATTTGGGAAAATAACCGTTTTATTGGTAATATCATTGACTGTAGCAGGTGGGTTGCTAGTAGCGTAAGTATAATATGATAACATATTCATCCAACCAGCACCTTCGTGAACAAAGGTTACAAATACCTCTGCGTCTTCATATAGTTTGATACTGCCATCGTTAGGATTAGAAAAAAATTCGGGATGCATAGTTGGTAATGCTTTATACTCCGGCAAGGTAGTGTTAATGTCGGCTAGTAACGAAGCTGAGATTACATCGTTAGCCATTAGATAGTTTGGAATACCTGAGTTATTATTCCATGTACCAAGTACATAATACCCATTAATTTGTGTAGGAGTAGGGAAAGCTATGATTTTGGATGGCCCAACTTTTGCTCTAACATTTTGAGCTGCAGTTCCACCACCAATTTGTATCGTCATATCGGCTGAAGTAATTTTAATGGTCTGTAAAGCCGGGAAACCAATCTGATTTACCAATACTTTGATACTATCAACAAAGGTAGCAGGTGCAATTTGACACAAAATCTTTCCGGTTACATCGGTTGTTCCTGTGTAAAGCAAATAACTCTCGTTATCTTGTTTCAATGTACCATCCTCATTCAGTGGATTTTGTGTGTAAAGCATTACACGCACATTGCTCATTGGTTGGTTTGAATTGTCCAGAGCTGTGATTGTAACATTTACATTATTGATTGTTTTAAAGTCAAAACCAGCCATTGAATTGTTTTGAATTTCATTGTACTGATCTGTAAGACAAGAAGTCATTGTAACTGCAGCAATACCTGCAATTAAAAAGAATCGGAATTTTTTTAATGATTTCATATTAATTGTGTTTTAAATTATTATTCAAAATTGAAAATTCTGTAAAACATTAATCAATACGTGTGCCATAAAACATAAATCATTGATATTTAGTATTATATATTAATATGTGGTGCTTATGTTTCTCTTCGGTTTCGGGTATTATGTTCGAAAACGAAGATAAAATAATCTTAAATCATATAGTAATGTTATATTTCTGAAGCCTTCGGTATAATGCATTCCACTCAATGTTTAATAATCTTGCTGCCTCTGATTTATTATTATTTGTTTTTTCTAACGCTTTTAGAATAGCGCGCTTTTCAAGTTCTTCTAAATCCAGAGTGTCCAATGACTGTAAAGAATCTGAATTTCCGGGTAATTTTAATAACTGAAAATTTTGAGCACTCAATTCATTACTATTACAAAGAATAACAGCTCTTTCCATTAAATTTCTGAGTTCTCGAATGTTGCCCGGAAAATTATATTTATTAAGCATTTCATACACATCCTTATGTACTTTTGTGACATTTTTTCCGAGTTTTTTGGAGAAAGAGTTAAGGAAATAATCAACCAATTCTGGAATATCCGTTTTTCGTTCTCTCAATGGTGGCAGATAAATGATAAAAGTTCCAATACGATGATAAAGATCCAGTCTGAAGTTCTTACCGGTTGAAATTTCTTCGATTGGTTTATTTGTAGCAGCAATAATCCGAACATCAAAGGCTTTGCTTGATTGAGTTCCTACTTTTGTAAATGTTCTGTCTTCGAGCACTCTAAGGAGTTTAACTTGAAGATTAGAGGTAATTTCACCAATCTCATCCAGAAATAATGTTCCTTTATCGGAGGTTTCGAACCAACCTGCTTTATCTGAGATGGCACCTGTAAAACTACCTTTTTTGTGACCAAAGAATTCACTTTCAAAAAGATTTTCAGAAATTGCCGACATATTCACAGCACCGAAAAACTCATCTTTTCTATTGCTAAGATTATGAATACCTTTGGCTACCAATTCTTTACCCGTTCCACTTTCGCCCAAAATTAATACAGAAGTATCAGGTGTTTGAGCCACCATTCGCATTTGAGATTTGATTTCATTGATGATTGGTGATTTCCCAATCATTTCAACTCCAAATTCTCTGTCAACCAACTCTTTAAGATGCTTATTCTTGTTCTTTTCGTTGTCAAAACTTTGTTTAAGTTCTGAATATTTTATAGTTCTTTCTATCGAGAGCCAAATATCTGCAGGGGTAAATGGTTTCTTAAAATAATCAATTGCACCTTGTCTTAATGCTTCAATTACTGTGTCCATATTCCCCGAGTCACTTATCATAATGGTCTCAATATGAGGAAAATCCCGTTTAATCCTTTCCAATACTTCAAGCCCGTTCATTTCGGGTAACCTGTAGTCGCAGATAACAAAATCAATCTTTTTAGTTTTTAGAATATTAAATCCTACTGATGGTGCTTCGGCCGTAAACACATTGAAACGGTCTTGAAGAATTGATCCACTAAGTTTCCTGTAAATCGGATCATCATCGATAATTAAAATGCTAAGTTGCTTGTCTTCCATTTTATGTTTTTACAATTGGTAAAATCACTGAAAAGTACGTACCTTCACCTAATTTGCTTTGAACATCAACCTTTCCATTATTCTTTTTAATAAAATCCTTAACAAGTATCAAACCAAGACCTGTTCCTTGTTCATTTGCAGTTCCGGTACTTGAATAATGCTGATTATTTTCGAATATTGCCTGAATAACTTCGGGAGTCATACCAACACCTGTATCTTTTATACAAATTACTACTTCCGATACATTTTGAGTTGCACTTATAATAACTGTTCCATTAGGTTCAGTGAATTTAATGGAGTTAGATATAATATTGCGAAAAACAGTATGAACTGATACTTCATCGCAAATAGCGAAAATATTTGTACTGATATTATTTATTATTGAAATATTCTTATCAGTTGCATTAGCTTCTAACAACTGAATGCAGCTATTGATTATGGTAGTCAGATTTGTTTCCTGAAGTTTGAGAATTTCACCATTGTCCTGTAAACGAGTCCATTGTAATAAGCTCGTAAGCAAAGTACTTGTATCTTTTGTTCTTATTTTTAGATGGTGAATCAGATCTTTGAAGTCATCGCTACATGGATCAAAATAACCCTGATCAATCGCATCGATAGTTTGGAGAATGCCTGATAATGGAGAACGAATATCGTGTGCAATTATTGAATATAGTTTGTCACGCGATTTGTTCATTTCTAGTATCGTTTTCTTAGAATCTGCTAATTCCAAATGGTTTTTAACCCGAACAAGTAATTCCTCACTTTTAAAAGGTTTAGTAATATAATCTACTCCACCTGCTTCGAATCCTTCAACCAAATTTTCAGTTTGTGCATTAGCAGTTAAAAATATAATCGGAATTTCTTTCCACTTCTCATTTTTATTAATGAGCCTACACACGTCAAATCCATCCATTACCGGCATATTAACATCCAATAATATTAAAGATGGAATTTCTTTTTCTATTTCAAAAAGTGCAGATTTTCCATCTTCAGCAGTCTTGGTTAAATAGCCAACATTTTCAAGGACTTTCGATGTAAGCAATAAATTCATCGGATTGTCATCGACTATCAATATTGATTTGCTCGAAGTTAGTTTCATACTGTATTTGTTTAGAGGCGATTATATAAATTGTAGATTGAAGCAATTCGTTAAAAATTTATACAAATTTTATTCAGTGATTCTTCAGTTTGAGTTGATACATAAACAAAATAGAATCCTCTGTTAAGAATATCTTTCGTACTGACAATTGATATATCCTTATTATCAGGTATTTGAGCATAAATTTTCTGACCATTAATTTGATAAATTGCAATATTTTCAATAGTTTCCTTTTTTGTACTATAAACCATCAATTCACGATTTGCATTATTCGAAAATACTTTTATTGAATTTGATTTTTGAGAAGGAACCATAATTGTGTCGTATTCAAATGCGCCAATGTCAACTAATTCATTATATTTTCTGGTTTTACCATTAAAATCTGTAAGAATACCGTATTGAGAAACATCAATGCCACCATTGATTATGGGTAAATGAGAACAATAACTATATACATCTTCCGGTGAATTCAGTTTTTTGACTGATTCAGTATTTGTAGAGAAATAATTGTTTGATACTGTAAGGTCAACCGTATTATCGTAATTTACATAACTCTTATCAATATCATTATTATAATAACTACCTAATGTACCCGGATTCAGAATCAGATTGTTAGAAATTTTGCTGTTTTTTGATATTGTACTAATAAATCTGATACCGTCACCTTTAGGAGAGATAATGGTGTTGTTGAAAAAATTGAAGTACCTGCCAGTTGTAGTACCTCTGTCATCACAAAAGATTCCGATTGAATTTGTAGTGCTATATTTCCCTGAAAAGTCATAACCGGGATTAATAATTATATTGTTGTAAATGGTATTGTTACCTAAACCAAAAACATTAATACCATTTCCGGTTCCGTTAATAATAAAATTATTATAACATTTTCCGGTTGTCCCTGCTGCTATAATTATCCCGAAATTCTGATTTTTTTCATTTTGTGCACCATAATAGGAAATCTTATTACCATATATTTCACAGTCTTGAGTTGCACAACCAACCTGAATTCCATCGTAACCACAGCTATCTATAACATTGTTGTAAATTTTGACACCATTTAATTCGTGAGGTAATACAAACTTATCAACACCATCACAATTAATCGTGTATCCGTTATAAAATGAATGTCCGATATAAAATGCTTCGCCCCAGGTACTGTGAATATAGTTGTCATGGTAAATGGTATTTCGTTGGACAAAATTACCTCTGTTTAGTTTGTCTTCGCAATCGGGCTTTGGATTTGCGCAAATTCCGGCAAAACCAGTTTGAGTAATATCTAAATGATCTATTTCAAAATTTGTACTTGAACCATCCAGTGTTAAACCATTTGTTTTGGCGGGAGTTTTTGTAATCTTAATTCCATATTTTATATTTTTTTCGCCAGATCCGGTAAATCGAAAATAGGAGCAATCGAAAATCTGAATGCCATAGAGAAAAGTTTCAGTGTTTATCTCCACCGTTCCTCCATAATTGGCAATAACAACGTAATTTAAAGAATCACCGTGAATGTTTACAAATCTCAAATAATCACGATGACCTGATTCTACGTAAACGGTATCACCTGGATTTACACCCAATCTGGCACCATCAACGTTTGTAACATCTATTTTAATGAAATGTTTGTTTGGGATATTGATCTTGGATGCCAAACAGTTATCGACGAAAGAAAATAAGCCAATTATAGCCACAAACCAAAATCTTCGATATGTTAGTTTTTTCATGTGTAAATTAATATGGGTTTTACCCCGTTTAAGTAACGTGTAA
>CAZTDH010000012.1:0-34399 GCA_964612615.1 uncultured Paludibacter sp.
TAATATTCAACACCTTAAAAAATGAAGTTTCAAAAACTGTCAAAGTCAGGAAAAATTTGGATGATATAAAATGAAAGGATGTCTGACTTCTATATCAAACATCCTTTACTGCTTTAAAGTAACAAATAATCAGAGAGAACATAAATTCATTTATGCCTGATTACCTTTAAACGGATCGTTATTAAAGTATTCTGGTGATTGCAGGCTTGCTTCTCCCGGTGCGTGTGGAAGAGTTGATTCCAGTTGCAGAGAAATCTCGTTGTCTAATTCAATTCGCTCCACTTTAGAAACTTTGTAGATTTTATTTTGTGTGTCCATGTTATCAGAGTTAACAGGTTAACACTTTGTATATTCAAGCCCCATCACCCAAAACTGAGTAATGAGACCTGAATCTTGTAAACAAAACAACAACTTTTCTTAGCTATAGAAAATCAATCTAATATTATTTTTCGTGTTATGCTCTTAGCTCCATTTGTTACTTTTACCATATATGCACCTGCAGGCAGCTTATTCGTATGGTTAGCAGTACTTGTGAGATTTCTTGAAATAACTTTCTGACCTACAGCATTGAATACTTCAACGATTGCTCCGCTAGTGAATCCACTCACAACAATCTGTCCGTTTACAGTTGTGAACCATACATTTCCGTTACTTTCAGCATTTATTCCGGTTGTTGACAAAGGGGCTTTGAAAGTAAGGGTAAAACGACTGATATTGTTATTTGTTGCAGTCGAAGTGAATGAATAACTGCTGCCATCACTCAAATCAGTAATAACCGGATTATTCATATCCTGATAGTCCTTCAGAATTACCTGAGTTCCTGCCGGGAAGTTTGCTATTTGTGAAGCTTTGATACTGAAGTTACCTGCGCTCAGGGTTGTAAATCCAAGAGGCATTTCTATATCATAGGGTATTTGATTTAATCCATTAATAGCTAATTGTTCCTGACCCGCCAACGTATATATTTCAGCTACTGAGGCTGAATTTGCAAACATTTTTGGAGAGTCGTACTCATCATAGCTGTTAGATGCATTTGGATTTGAGTATAGGATTGCCTCATCCGAAAGTGTTCCATTTGAAACCTGTAAGCGCAATACCGACTGAGATACAGCTGCTGCATGAGCCTTAAAAATTCGGTCAGTAATGGTTATAGCTGTTTCTCCTGAACCGGTGGTCTGACTTCCCTTGTGCGAACGTTGTGCATTTGAAAATGTCAGTGAAGCACCAGTAGTTGTGGCACGTACCCAGAACGCCTGCATAGGCGGTATATGGTTATTGACCGGTATTCCACTGTTGCTCGTTCCCAGTTGGCCTAAAGCATTGTAGGTATCAAACAAATAAGCATTACTTACTTTCGTACGAAGCCAGATGGAACCTATCACATTGTTTTTGGTGACATTATCCCAGTCCAAATACGAAGGATATGGATTACCAACCAAATTGAACCCTTTTTTGTAATTGTTATCCGTATAGGTCAAAGCTGGCACACCATTTTGACCGGTTGTGATGGTTCCTGTATTCAGATTTCCTCCGGTGAATGTCACTACATTACTTTGATTGGACAACACGGTTGCATCTATATTAGCAATATAGCCTGTTGTTGGGCTTAATGCTGTACCGGTATTCTTAATTTGCGCCCAGGCATTGGAAGATGCATTCAATGCAATTGTTTCATCATAATAATATAATGGATTTGCATTGGTGGCTGAGAATACAGCACTCGTGGCTCCACTTAATGGACTGCTGATATACCAGTTACGACCAGAAGTAAGGTATTGCTGAACATTGGTAGTTGTTGCATTCAATGTCCCACCATTATCTACAAAGGTTCCTGTACCTGTAGCATCACTCTGAAGAGTTAAAGTGCCTGTTGTCAGAGTTTTGCCTGAAGTTAAGGTTACTTTTGCTCCCGGGGCTATTTTTAACGAATAAATATTTGCTAAATTATCAATATTAAGTTCTACATTACTTTGAACCGTCAAGTCTTTTCCCTCTAATAAAGTCATATTGCTTGAATTATCAGAACTACTTAATAATGAATTGATAGCAGTAATATCACCAGAACCACTTCCATTGGCTAATGAATAATTAGTAGCTAAACCACCATTTATTCCATTAGAAAGTGAATAAACAATTGTGGCAGATTTACCTGTTCCCACATTTGCATCAGAATAAGTCCCAACTGAAGAACTAACGGTTACCGTTTCAGAACCTACAAAACCCGATAGCGTGCCCGATGTTACTGTCCCCGAAGTAGTGCTACCATCATATACTTTAGATGCAATACTTGCAGAACCAATATTTAATGCAACCGGTGTTATATTCCTTGCTGTTAATGTTGGCTGCGTAAGCGAATAGTTTGCTACATCAGCTCCGCCGATTGAACAGTTGGCGGTTATGGCTTTTGAAGTGCCCACGTTTTTAGTGTTGAAATCACCAGCCTCAGTTAATGTAACTACATCGGGGCTGATAACGCCTACCAACGAACCACCAGTAACGGTTGCAGTGGTAGTGCCGTCATATTCTTTGTTGGCGGTGGTTGCACCAGATACGGTTAAAGCCAACTTGTTGATAATTCCTGTTGCAGGCGATGGTGTATAAGTAATGCTATAGTTACTATTCATATCGGCATTGCTGTCATCTTTTATTGTCAAACCGGATGGAGTCAATACATGTGTTGTTCCATAATTCTTGTTGTCATAAGTTTGAATGGCAGCAACGTTTACTACATCACCACTTACCAGCGTACCAACGGTTGGACTTCCAGCAGATGATGTGGTGCCATTGTATGTTTTAGTAGCTGTAACACCAGTGACTGTTAATGCTGTTTTATCTATCACCCCTGTTGCAGGTGATGGTGTATAAGTAATGCTATAGTTACTAGTCATATCGGTATTGCTGCCATCTTTTATTGTCAAACCGGATGGAGTCAATACATGTGTTGTTCCATAATTCTTGTTGTCATAAGTTTGAATGGCAGCAACATTTACAATATCACCACTTACCAGCGTACCAACGGTTGGACTTCCAGCAGATGATGTAGTGCCATTGTATGTTTTGGTAGCTGTAACACCAGTGACTGTTAATGCTGCTTTATCTATCACCCCTGTTGCAGGTGAATTGGTATAAGTAATGGTATAATTTGCAGTTACATCTACACTTCTGGCATTTCTGATAGTCAAGCCGGCTGGTGTTAATACGTGCGTAGTACCATAGTTCGCATTGTCGTAGGTTTGAGTCGGTGCTGTATTAATAACATCGCCGGATGCTAATGTACCAACAGTAGGACTACCTGCGGAAGCTGTGGTTCTGTTGTAAGTTTTTGTAGCGGAAACCGCGGTTACTGTAACTGTAGCTTTTGCAATACTAAACTCATAAGGTGCTGAAGTGGCTGCATTATACCATTTATTCGTAGCTACTGTAGCTGTAACAGTGTAAGTACCCGATAGTGTCGGTTGAGTTGAACTCGCAGCGTATGAGGTATTTCCAGTGCCCGAATAGCTGTAATTATAACTTGAACTTGTCCCTGTGTTTGTAGCTGTATTTGGACCGTTTGGAGAACCATTGTAGGTAAAACTATCTGCTCCGGAAATAGTTACCGTTGGTGTTGTTTTTACATATTCATACACCCCTATATCGAATGAATCACCTTGTGGACGGATAACTCCGGCAATATCTGGACTGCAGGCAGCTATTGTTGTTCCTGCATCAACAATATTTGAACCGGCTGCCAAACTATAATTTCTATTGGCAATAGTAGCATTGTCAGCATCCACAAAATCGGTAGCCGCAATGGTTTTTATGCTAATGTTCGACAAAGCTCTATCAGACGCACAGTTAGTTGTGGTTGGATTGGTTTGTCCAGAGAATTGGGACACATTATAAAACAGGCAATTGCTAAATATATAGGGTGGGTAAGGGGAAGTCCCAATATTTAAAAGTACAATTGGAGCTGCTGTTCCGGTCGAAGATAAATTATTGGCAAAAGTACAGTTCTGATAAGTACTCGCAGCTGCTGATGTATAAAAAGTAATCGGTGTGATACCGGTATTATCGGCAAACAGACAATTATTGGCAGTATAGTTGGATTTGGAGTATATAGCTGAACCGCTGCTGGTAGTTGTACTTCCGGCCGTATTAGCAAGGAATTTAGAATTGCTGATAGTACAGGAAGAAGTAGAGGGTATTGTAATGGCACCTCCGGAAGATAAAGTCGTGTAATTGCCGGTAAAAGTACATTTATCTATGCTAAATGCACTGTTACTCAAAATTAATGCGCCGCCACCTGCACCGGTAGAAGAAGAAACTGTCGAATAGTTTGATGTAAAGGTACATCCCGAAATATTAAATGTGGCTCCTGTCACACTCAAATTCATTGCCCCACCACTTCCTTTAGCATTATTTCCTGTAAAAGTACAAGTACTGATGCCAATTGGGCTGGCAGGGGCATTTGTAACATAGGTTGCAATGGCACCTCCGGCAAGGTTGGCACTGTTGTAAGAAAAACTACAATTCGAAATATTTACACCACTGGCATAACTATACAAATATATACCGCCACCGTCACCTGTAGTTGTATTATATTCAATTTTACATCCCGAAACTGTACAAAGGCTTCCACTAACCGTAATACCTCCACCATAATTAGTGCTTGCTGTATTGTGATGGATATACGAGTCTTTTAGTGAGCCGGCAGCTGTAAGCGTAATTCCTGCGCTAGCACCGGTACCTGCAGTTGAACCTGTGGCAAGTGTACAAGCTGTGATGATACAGTTTTGCATGGTTGTAGCCGCTCCCGTAATTTTTCCGGCTCCACCCGATGTACTAGTGCTACCATTATTGCAATTCTGAATGGTTAACCCATCAACCAATGTGGTTAGAACGGCATCACCTCCTGTTATAGCAATATACGTTTTTACACCCCCAACTGAACCATCCAGTGCCGTAATATTGCTGAAATCCCATTTATCAGTGCTGTTTTTAGCACGGTTAGCAACCGTCTCTCCAGCGGTTCCGGCAAAGCCTCCATAAATAGACACACCTGCTTTTAAGGTTACAGTACCAGTTAAATAATAAGTGCCGGCAGCAATCCACACCTGATCACCGGAAGCCAATTTTGTTCCGGCAAATTGTGGCGTAGCCAAACTTTTGTCGGCAAACCATGCATTAAACGTAGCGGCTGATCCTTTATTAACCGTAGATAAATCTACAATTGTTCCAGTACTTGCATAACTTGCATCCCAGCTGGCAGTACCGTTTGTACCTAACTTAACGTAATAGATTGTTGCAGAAGCAACGGACATACTCCACAAAAGTGCAAAAAGAATTGTAACTTTTTTCATGATATAATAATTATTAGACATCTAATCCACTTAAGTGGAATAAGAATAAGTTATGGCAGCAAAAATAGAGGATATGAGATTATACGATGTGATTTAAAAATACATATTATGTACATTATCGTACAAAACTGACGATTGAAAGACTCTTTTTTTATGTTCAACCGTCTAATAATGAATACTAACTAAAATTTTGTACAATAAACAACAGTGATAGTATTACCAAAAAACCTCATTATACAATCAAAAAAAAGTGCCAGCCTTACAATGTAAAATTGTTTGAGGCTGACACCTAAAATGTCCGAAATCAGTGTTGTAATTACATCGCTTTGATGTTACTTTAGCGCAATAAAATTTCAACGATATTTTTAATGTATTACTGAATCTAAAACTACATTTCCACCGAAACAAGACCTCCCAAACCTACCCATTCGCCTTGCTGACCTTCGGAAACTACGGTTAGTGTTATAGTGGGAGTGCGACCTTTAGTCGCGCCCCCACTTGCTGGAGGAAAAGCTATGGTGACATCTTCCTTGGCAGTTGTGGTTTTGGTAAATACCAATTTATTATCCAACCACACTTCGGCTTTTCCGGCAATTGCTTTTAAAACGATACTTCCGCCGTTTATCTGTTGCGAAGCGTAAGGTTTAAAGCTAGTTTTAAAAACCAGATAACCCGACTCCGACAATTTATTGGTTTGACCCGCTTTCATGTTTACCCAGGTATTCATGTCAAAATCAGCAATTTCCTGTGTAGCGTCGGGTTTGCTGTTATACACCGGAGAAACGCGCCATTTGTAGAGGGTCAGTTTTGGATGGGCAACATCTACTGACGGGATTTGTGCCACTTCTTGTACCGGAATAGTGATTTGTGCCGATTTCAAACCTGCCGATTTGGCAACCAATGTAAGGCTGCCTTTACCGTCGAAACTGCTTTGCGCAATCACTTGTGCCAATCCATTGAATAACTTGCGCTCCGTGCCTTTTTCGGCTTCGTGGGAATTTGGATTACCATTGCCCAGCCCAATAATTGCTCCTGCACCGCTTATTTCGAACTCAACGCGAATATTGGCCGTAGGTACAGGTAGGCCTTTGTCATCCAGCGCCTGCACAGTAATTGGCATAGCATCATTGCCATCGCCCATCAAAGCTGCGCGGTCGGCAATCAATTGCAAACTAGCCGGTTGACCCGTAGTTTCTACTTTAAAGCGTGACACTTCTTTGCCGGTTTTATCATAACCAATGGCTTCAATTTTACCGGGCTGGTAAGGCACTTTCCAATCCACCATTTCGTATTTGTCCACCGCTTTTTCTTCCACCAATTTCCCGTTTACCAGCAATTTTACTTTTGCAGCATTGGTCAAAGCCATTATTTTGATAGGTTTACCAATACTATCGGCAGGCCAGTTCCAATGCGGAATAATTTGTAACACAGGTTTTTCCAACCATTGCGCCTGATGAATGTAAAAAGCCGCTTTGGGGAAACCGCATTGATCCATAATGCCAAAACTTGCTCCGGCAGCCGGCCAACTGTAAGGCTGTGGCTCACCGCGGTAATCGAAACCTGTCCAGACAAAACATCCTGCCAGAAAGGGACGTTCGTTTACTAATTTCCAACCGTTGCGCTGATTGGTGCCCCAGTTTGCCCATTGGGTGTCATACGAATCGTGCAAACACAGTTTTTTGTTGGTCACATATTCGCCGCGTACCATTAATGCCGATGCATCTTCGGAGCTGGTAATGGGCGTATTGGGATAAGTTTCGTGAATTTTATCGTAATTGCGCGATTGATAATTCATGCCAATCACATCCACGGCATGCGCCACATTTTTGGGTGACGAGAGTCCACCACTTGCCGCTGCAGTTACCGGACGGGTGGTATCCAAGGTTTTTACATGCGCACTCATGCGGCGCACCAGCTCGTAGCCATTTTCGGTTCCCTGCATTGGTTCTTCGTTAAATACCGACCAGAGTATTACGCTCGGGTGGTTGCGGTCACGACGAATCAACCACTCTAATTGGGTCACATATTGATCGGAAACATTGAAGTTTCGGTTTTCGTCCATCACCAAAATACCCAATCGGTCGCAAGCATCCAAAAACTCTGCCGCAGGCGGATTGTGTGCGCAACGGTAGGCATTGGCTCCCATTTCTTTCAGCTTGCGCAAGCGGAAATCCCATAGGGCATCGGGCACAGCCACACCTACGCCGGCATGATCTTGATGGTTGCAAACGCCTTTCAGTTTCATCGATTTTCCGTTCAAAAAGAAACCTTCGTTGGCAGTAAAAAGAATGGTGCGAAATCCGCAAGTGGTTACAACTGAATCAATCACGTTGCCCTTTTCGCGAAGTACCGTTTTTACGGTGTACAAAGTGGGTTGCTCACACGACCACAGCTCGGGATTGGTAACCGGTATAGTCAGTTTTGCAACGGTTTCGCCCAGCGTAGCCACTGTGGCTGAAGCATTTCCCGTAAAAATTTGCTTCCCCTTTTTATCAATAAGAGTGGACTCAACACTTATATCAACTGCTGTTTTACCAGAATTTTCGATGGTTGCCTCCACCGGAATAGTCCAGTTGCCCGAAGCATCTTTGATGGGTTGCGCAAAAACGCCATCTGTAGTAATATTCGTTGCCGAACGTTTTACCAACCAAGTGTGTCGGTAAAGCCCGGAGCCTTCGTACCACCAACCTTCTTGTTGCACCGCATCTACGCGTACGGCAATGTTATTCAGTTCATCACCGTAATAAGCGTAAGGCGTTACGTCGATATAAATAGAGTTATAACCGCAAAAATTGCGTGCCACCACCGTTCCATTAAACCAAATAGTGCAGTGTGTGGCAACTCCATCAAATTGTATCTCAATGTGTTTGCCTTTGTCGTCGGGCGAGAGTTTGAAATTGCGGCGATACCATCCAAAACCACGCTTGCGATAGCCCTGCGATAGGTTTTCGGTAATGTCGTAAGGCATTTCCACCGACCAATCGTGCGGTAGATTTACGATGCGCCAATCAGTATCATCGAATTCCGGTGCAGCTGCGCCCCACGATTTTCCAGCTTTGGCATTTCCGTAGGACATACCGTGACCAGTAATAATTGGAAAAGCAATATCGCCGGGAAAGAAACGCCAGCCTTTGTCTAAAGAAAGGCGTTGTCGAGTGTTTTGTGACTGTATTTCTCCTGTCAAAAAGAAACAAAATGCTATTGGTAGCAGAATAATCAAGAATCTTTTCATTTATAATCTGTTGACGAATTAATTCAAATACACTCTATTATTCTTAAGATTGTATTGTTTGAGTTTTTCAGCAGACTAAATAAATTCAAGAGTATTGATTTTAGTGTTGCTGTGTACGTTTTTATGTATCTATGCGGGAACTTAGTGTTTTTGCAATTGTTTGATTTCTTTTTAGTAGAATAGAATTTAGCATTGAAGTAACTGAATCATCCTAATTATTCAGGGTAAAACTGATCCTTTGTAAGTTGTTGACCTATTTTGACACCATAAGCATTTTGATCTTTCAACTGAGTATTTACTGCTGATATTACAGGTGTTACAATTCTTCCCTTTTCCATTAAGAGCACTTCATCCCCTTTTTTAAGAGTAATGGAGAATTCACCAGTTGCCATTTTCTTAATTATCACTTTCTTATTTCCTACAACTATTGCCTTTTCCCAATCAGGAACTTTTACAATACATGGCTCACCGGCAAGGCTTTTTATCTGCACCCATTGCGTTCTCCCATTTTGTCGGACAGCACTCACTAAAAAACCACCTTGTGCCCTCAGTTCGTTGAAAGTAGCTTCTTTCCAACTATGGGGCAATGCTGGAAACACGCGTATTTTATTTCCCCAGCTTTGCAGCAAGAAGTCAATCACTCCTGCAGCACCACTCAATGGCGTTTCAATTACCGGATTTTTGCCACCTGCTTCCACATAAAAAGTATTGGTCAGAATTCTTGATTTATGAAGACTGTCGCCCAGAAATTGATGCATAACATCTAGTGCTTCATTACCCATTCCAAGACTGGTATAAAGCAATGATGCACCTGTAAATGAATATCCTGCCAACGCTTTACCTTTATCAATTTGATGCCAGTGTTTAACTGATTTTACAACCAGTTCTTTATCTTCTTTGTTATCCGGATTCAATTGAAACAATGGATACAATGCCAGCAAATGAGAAAAATGTCTGTGCGACATTTCAACACCTTGATTGCTGCCTATCATCAATCCATTTTCGTTGACCGGATACGGAATTAAATCTTTCAAGGTCTGCTTCCACTTGGCAGCATCCGGATGATTCAATTTTGTTTTGTTGTTCACGTCAATTAATGTATTGAGTAACCATCGTAACAAGGAAAGATTATATGTTGTATTTGGGAAAAGCGTAAAATCCTTGTACTCGGGCGATCCTAAAGGCTTCAGTTCCAATTTACCGTCACTGTTTTTTATTAGTTTGGTATCATACACATTTGCAATTTCAACTGCTTTTGGCAACCATTTTTCTTTCAGTGCCTGCCAATCGCCAGCGTAGGTATATTGCCACCAATAATTGTGCATAGCCCATGCAAAATCACCCAACTGTTTTTCTTTGAACCTATTGAGTAAAGTCCCGAAATTTTCATCAACAATGCTAATATAATTTTCACCCAGTTCTAAATGATTGCTGGCGTAAACCGGCCAATAAGTTAGCTGTATATTCAGATTCCACCAATGGGCTGTCCAACTACTAGTACGGAAATAGGGACCAAACAAATCTACTGCCGGCGATTCCGGCCTTGAACAAGTAGCCATTTTATACAATTGAATCCAGTAGAAAGATTCCATTTTGGCATCCGGAATAGAAAGAAAAGACTTTTTGTAAAAATTGTGCCACCAATCGGCATTTGCTAATTGCACATCTTCCAATGGCTGGTTTATTACTTCATCAATGTATTGTTTTCCTTTAATTCCGGATTGATGGGCAGCAGGTATTTCATTGGCAATGGTCATATAAAGCACTGATTCATTGGGCTTAACATCCACATTCTCTTTCCATACGGTTGCATAATCGCCGCCGGCACTTAAAGACTGTTCACAATAAGAATATCCATCTATGGAAAATAAAACAGGAAGTGGATTTTTGATGTATTTAGTTGAGTCCGATTTGGATGTAAGGAATCTTGAAGGAAAAGCTCTTCCTGGCTTAAATTTCCAATCATAAGATTTGTGGTTATCGAAAGTTTTTTCAGTCGATTTGACTTCAACAATGTTCACATTGTTATTGTACGGACAATAACATTTCAGGTCAACAGTACCGGAATCAGTGATAAAATGAGCGAAAATCTGTGCATTCCAAATATCCTGCCTCAAGGTTCCTGAAATTATTTTCCCTGTGGGTTTCAGTCTCATTTTACCAACATCTAAGCGGGTGAAATCATAAAAACCACTTGCTCCTAAAACCCCTATGGATGATTTTTTATCGGGTGCTTTGCGATGCTCTGTCACATCGGAGCGACCTATATGAAATTCAATGGAATTGCTTTTGTTGTCCACATAAATCATCATTCCAATTGTTCCATTCCCAACAAAAGCTCCTTCATTCCATTGCAAAGGCATTACCTCCCATACCAAATCGTGTTTTTGCATGTAGGATGGCCAATCTATTTTACTGACTGGCTGACTTTTTAGGCTTTGAAATAGAAAACAAAAAAAGATGAATATCAGAACATTTGAGAATTTCATTAGCGAGTTTTTTATTTTTTTAATTGGAATCTTCAATTCTATTATTTACAACTAAAATGCCATTTATTTATGAAATCAATAGGTTATAAGAAAAACAGGGTTGCTGAGTAGTCAGACCTCTTGTGTTACAATAGCTATAACATTCATTTAAACATTCAAACGGATTACTTCGAATAATTATTTCACCTTGATTATGAAATTAGCTTGGGTATGTTGGGTATCCATATAATTCGCGTTGGTAGCTGAAAAGGTGGCATAATATACACCTATATTGCTGTAGGAATAGGTATAGCTTTTAACATCCACCGTTATGTTTTTCACCAATGCTCCTGTGGGAATAAGATCTGTTGGTAGAGGATTTAATAATATAGGAGTACTTATCAGGTAATCCTCGTTTAGCCCAGATCTCGACATAGATGAGCTTATAAACATACTTACCGGATTACTTTTCGACCAAACACCCGCACCTGAAATTGAATAGGCTGAAATTGAATTCAACAGGTCAATTTGCTTGAATCCAAGTGAAGCGGCTAATACTTCAACAGCTGCTTTACTTTTTTGATATTTCACGAATTTCAAATTGGCAATGGTCCATTTGGGTTGAACTGTGTCATTTAGAGTAGTTTTGTACCCGAATTTTAAACAGATATTTTTACTGAGTAATGACATTGCATTCAACTTGACAGATTTTTTAGTGCCGATAGTAATTGGAAAATCACACTGTGCCGTTAAGTCAGTCCAATTATAGTCTTTTGTATTACGTATATTGGCAGAATCATTAGAAAAAGCAGGTGCTGAAGAAATACCGAGTAGCCCCGGGAAATTATCCGAAACTGTCAATGATAAAGTGTTGGCAACATATTTGCTATCAATAGTACCTGTTGTAACACTTGGTGTTACGTCAAATTTAAGGAAACAAGAGTCATACTGACTAGCAGGGATGATGGTGGTATTGTAATAAAAATACTCTTTGCCTGGTTCTCCGCTAAAGTAAGAGATAAACTGCGCATTACCGCTAAAATTAAAAGAAATAGGAATGCCTTTTTTTACAAAAATAGTATCTTTCTTGATAGAATCAATGGTTGTAGGAACAACCTGTGCATCAAAAACCATTTTCTCGGTTAGGACATTGTCGCAGGAGCTGAAAAGCAGCACCAAAAGCGACAAGCATATTATAAAATTGAACGTTTTCATTGTAGTATTTTTGTTTTTATACATATTGATAAAGTGCTGAACAATATATTGCTGCAGTCAATTACCATCCCGGATTATTGTAATAAATCAGTTTATTTACACTCATTTCGTACGACGGGATAGGAAGATAATAATAGCTTACTGGAACTTTAAAATAATCAGAGGCAAACCCCATAGTTGAAGGCCAGCGTGTTCCTAAATTATTCGTCATTTCTGTACCCACTGCTTTCATCGTTTCAGGATAACCACCCCAACGTATTAAATCGAACCGACGGGTAGCTTCGAAACAAAGCTCCATAGCTCTTTCCTTCTTGATGGCATCGCGAAACTGATCTTTCGTTAGACCCGACAAAGTGTTTATTTTTGCGCGGCTACGTACTTTATTCACACATTCGTAAGCTAGAGTGGTTGGAGCAGCATTAATCTCATTTTCAGCTTCGGATATCATCAACAACACATCAGAATAACGTAATAATGGGAAGTTAATAGGAGTATAGTTTTTATCCTTTGGCAATACCTGTTCGTATTCTCTGCGGTATTTTGCCATACAGCGTGCCGTATTCAGTGTATCGGTTACCGTTCCTACCGAGTATATATATCCGTTGGCATCGGTATAAGTCTTTCCCGGCAATAATAATGTGGACAGACTAGCAGGTATTTTTCCATAAAAATACTTTCGCCCAGTTACTTTTGTAGTGGCTGCCGATCCTGTGTAAGTATAAGTAAATGGTGTAATATTCCAGTTTCCACGGGCCGAATCAGCTTCCGATTTATATATATCAAAGAGTTTAAGTGTGCAGTAGTAATAGCCATAACTATAACCCGGATTGGCCAAACCGGTTTTGTCGGCATCGGGTGCAGCACTTGACTTTAAATCAGCGCCACCATAACCGTAAGTATTACCAATTCTACCTGCTGCTAATATAGATGTGGTTCTGTTTCCAGCAATTTCCACTTCCCATATACTTTCCTTCACTCCGGTACTGTTGTATTTGTCGGAGGATAAATCAATAAACACCTGACTATAGGGAGTTACCAAGTCGTGTAAATTGCTTGTTTTTACTTTCAAAGCCCAGTCTCGGGCATGTGTAAAGTAAGCCGTTATGGAATCTACGCTATTGGTAATTGGATTGCCCACTGCTGCATCGCGATAATTTTCGCCGGCACGGAATAGATATACACGGGCTAATAATCCCCGAACTGCCGATTGATTCAAATGTCCCGGGTTTACGGTTACGGCAGATGGAAGATAAGGCTCTGCGGCTATCATTTCTGATGTGATAAAATCATAAATCTGTTGTTTGGGTGTTCGGGCAAGCAAGAGATTATTTATGTCCGTTGGCGTCTGTGTTCTTAGAGGTACATCACCAAAGTTTTGAATAAGTGTAAAATAATAGAAAGCTCTCAGAATGCGGGCTTCCGAACGATATTGTTCTCGGGCAGCCGAATCTGTTGAAGCCGGTATGGCACGGTCAATGTTTTCTAATAACATATTGGCTCTGTTAATGCCATCGTACAACGTACGCCAAAGGGACTTCAGGCTCGGATCAGAAATACTTGTAGACACACAAGCAACTGACATTGCAGGTGCCGCACGATTATAATATCCCAAGTCATCCGCTGTAATTTTCGTTAAATAGGCATCCCCGTAAAAACTTTCAGTCATTAATGGGGAATACACCGAAATCAGAAATGATTGTACCTGGCTTTTGTCGTGGAAATAGTTATCCTTCGTAATTGTTGTAGGCGTAGTATTCAGGAAATCGCTGCATGAACTCAAACATAACACAAGTTGTAACGAAAGTAATATCTTTATAAAGTTCAGTTGCCATTTTCCTGAAAGTGGGGATTGAATACTACGTGAATTTATTATATGGGTCATCATAGGATTGTTAATTTTTAATTATTAATTTTTAATTGTCAAAAGCTGACACTTACACCACCATTCATAGATAATGCACGTGGATAAGATGAAGAATCATAGCCGGGAGTCAATGCCGAATTCTGAATAGAAACCTCAGGATCATACCCGCCTTTATACCCCGTCAATAACCAGATGTCATTTGCATTGACAAATAAACGCACCTTGCTTAATTTCAGGATTTTAACTATTTTGCTACTTAAATTATAGCTGAGGGTGATATTTTTCAATCTCAGAAAAGAACCATCTTGTATTATCCGATTTGAAGGTACATTTAATGACGCTTTGAAATATGTGAACTTAGGAAAAAAATCCTTTTGATTAACGCTTTGAAAAAAATCAGGTCTATAAGCTACAGGAATATCACTATCAGGGTTTTCGGGTGACCAGTGATCCTGAAAAGTTGTAAATAGATTAGTCAACGTACGACCGTTAAAGGTTTGATAATTTGACAAGTTTCCACTCATTATGTCATTACCATAAGACCATTGAAAGAATATACTTAAATTAAATCCTTTGTAGGTAAAATCATTGATAAAACCTCCGAAATGAATTGGAGTACCCCTGCCAATAACAGTCTGGTCGTTCGAATCAATTTGCCCATCACCGTTCAGGTCACGGTATTTTGGAAAACCCGGCTGAGCGGTAGTTTCTCCCGTAAAGGTCGGAACATCTGGCTTAATGGTATAGGTTCTGTTTAACTCATCGTAATTAAAATCCTTGTATTTATAGGTTCCTTCATAAACATAACCATACATCAAGCCTAAAGGATATCCTATCTGTGTATAATAGTTAGGCAAAGTCATGGTGGAAGATAGCAGGGAAATTTGATTCTCTGTTAATGAAACAACTTTGTTCTGATTGAAGGATATATTGAAACTAGTGGACCATGTGAAGTCTTTGGTTTTTATATTTATTGTCTTCAAGGTGATTTCAATACCCCGATTTTCCGTTTTTCCAATGTTTTTGTATCCACTAGTATAACCCGAGCTATAGGGTAAATTGGCATTCAGCAATAAATCATCCGTGCTTTTTTTGTAAACGTCCAAGGTTAGGAAAAGACGTTGATTCAAAAAAGAAATATCGGTACCTGCATTCCACTGCGATGTTGACTCCCAACGTAAATTTGGATTTCCTAAAGTGCTTGGAATAAAACCAACTGAAGTTAGCGAATTATCAAAAGGGTAAACACCTGAAGAATTTAATTTCGTTAGTTTGGCATAAGTATCAAAGTCGCCCACTCGGTTATTACCCGTTACCCCCCAGCTTAGGCGGAACTTTCCTGAGCTGAAAATGTTGGAGATGGGTTTCATAAAATGTTCTTCGGTGAAATTCCAGGCAAGCGAACCCGAAGGAAAATAACCAAACTGGTTGTCGCCTTTAAAACGGGAAGAACCATCGGCACGAAACGAAGCCGTGGCATAATACCTATTTTTGTAATTGTAATTCACACGACCCAAATACGACATCATTGTCCAGCGTGAAGCACTGGAAGTCATTGTAAATGGTGTGCCGGTACCCATTCCAGCCATTACTAAAGTTTCACTTTCCGATGGTATTTGAATGGTTTGAGATAAATAAGCCACATTATCGGATGCTTGCATTGTATAACCAACCAAAGCATTGATATTATGTGTTTTATCGAACGACTTGGTATATGTTAATGTATTTTCGTTCAACCAGGTTTGACGGGAAGAAGTGTTTTCTGTGGCATTCACGCGGTTGGCAGTGGTTTTGTTTCCGGCACGCGTATTAGAATTGTTATAAGTCTCATCCAATAAATCTTCGTTGGTAAAACCTACTGAAGCTTTTAACAGCAGCCCCTTCGTAAATTCATATTGCAAATAACCGTTGGTTTGCAATGCACTGCGACTAGTTTTTTTAAATTCATTTTGCAAGCTAAGTAATGGATTTACCCGATAGTCAGAAATCATGCTTTCATCAAAGATATCATTCAAAAAGGCATCATTCGATTGATTAGGATAAACAGCGGGACGGTAACCCCATACATTAGAGAAAAGAGTGCCGGCAGCTGTCGAGCCAAACTGTATGCCCCTGGAGTAATTTGCGCCCAGGTAAATGGTCAGATCTTTCTTTTTAATCGTGTTGGATATTTTACCCTGCATACGGTTATAATTCGTATTTTTTATTATTCCGTCCTGATTGAAATACGAAAGGGATGCTGTATAACGGGAGTCTTCTTTACCACCTGATATCATCAGGGAGTGATTTTGAATTGGTGCATCTCTAAATACCATTTTCTCCCAATTGATACTAGGCATATTTTCATAATCGGCCAAGGTCCATTTTTTGCCGTTTGCATCTGTTGAAAAGTAGGGTGAAGGTGCTGATGCGTAGTAAACATCTTGCTGTAATTTCACAAATTCGTATGTACTAAGAACAGGCATCTGTTTGGGTGTTCGCTGAATACCAAACGAACCATCGTAGGTAATTACGGGAGCACCCACCTGTCCTTTTTTAGTAGTAATTATTATCACACCATTGGAACCACGGGCACCATAAATGGCTGTTGCAGAAGCATCTTTCAACACTTCCATCGATTCTATGTCTCTGGGGTTCACTGTTGAAGCCGTGCCATCTTCCATCGGAAATCCATCAATGACATACAAGGGTGCATTGGAACCGGTTATGGAGTTGGTGCCACGTATCACGATGTTCATTTCTTCGCCTGGTGTCCCTTGATTGGAGCTTGCCAGCACGCCGGCTACTCTACCAGCGAGGGCCTGATCCACATTCGAGACATTCATCTTCAACATGTTGTCCAAGTCAGCTTTACCTACCGAACCGGTTAGGTCTCGTTTCTTAATTTCCTGATACCCCACCACCACTACCTCGTCAAGGTCTTTGGAGTTTGAATTCATAATTACGGTCAGTTTGTTCTGCACACCTACTTTCACTTCCTGCGATTCATAACCAATGTAGCTGAAAGCAAGTACAGAGTATGTACCCGGAACCGATAAGCCAAATTTACCGTTAATGTCAGTAATCGTTCCTTTTGCAGTTCCTTTAATTTTTACACTCACACCAATCAAAGCTTCTCCGCTCGCATCGGTCACAGTACCCATTACAGTTGTTTCAGCATTTGCAAATACTATTCCTACAAATAGCAGTGCAACGACATTTAATAATTTCTTTAATTTCATCATTGTTCAAATAATTAGATTTATTCTGCTGCAAAAATAGTGTTGTTTTTCAGAATAGATGTGATACAATAATACAGTATTTGTACTTAATAGTTCAAATTATTGTTCTGTTAAGTTTTTTAAGTTAGCAAGTTATTAAGTTATTGGCTGATTAAAAAAAAACATACAAGTCAGATTACCATTTTAAAACACTTATAACTAAACAAAAACATTAAAATAAATGCGAAACCTTATATAAGTTTCGCATCTATTCATTGACATTCAATCCTTTTAGTTATTCAATGGTATTGTCTTCTTGCTCCTCTGTTTCATCATAAGTTAGTCCTTTTCGGTACGATAATGGACTAACATGATATTGACTTTTGAAACATTTGCTAAAGTATCGTGACGAATTAAAACCCAATTGCTCCGAAATTTCGGTGATATTCATTTCGGGGTGGTTCAAAATCATGACGGCTGCTTTTTTTAATCGGATATTGATAACAAAATCATTGGGTGTTTGACCGGTTAATCCTTTTATTTTGGCAAACAAATTAGTCCGCGACATACCCATTTCACTGGCAAATGTATTAATATTGAATTCAGTATCATTAATATACTTTTCAATAATCACCAACATTTTATCCAACAATGCTTTGTCCAGATTATTTGTAGCTAACATTTGTGGCGAAACTTGTGGTTGTCTACTGAATTTTTCAAGCAACATAATCCGGTTGTTCACCAAATTATTGCAGCGCGATACCAAAAGGCTTGTACTAAAAGGCTTTGTAATATAGTCATCGGCACCAATGCGTAACCCTTCCAGGTTGTGTTCCAAGGCAGTTCGGGCAGTGAGTAGCACCACTGGAATGTGACAAGTCTCAATGTCGTTTTTTATCAGTTTGCAAAGTTCAGTTCCTGACATTTTAGGCATCAATACATCGCTGAGCACGATATTGGGTGCTTCGGTTTTCACTTTCTGCCAGCCTTCTTCACCATCATTGGCAGTAAGTACTTCAAATAGATTTTCAAATATACTAACGAGCATTTCCCGTAACGAGTCATTGTCTTCCACTATCAACATCTTGGTGGATTTATTTTTAGCAATGCCCTCAATGTTTTTTGGTTCAAAATATAATAAATCGGTTTCTAATTTATTGTTTTCTACTGGTTGGTTAATGGGTTCTTGCACCGTGGTTATCTCATCACCATGAAAATGCTTGTTCCCCAATTTTAGTTGCACTGTAAATGTAGTACCAATGTTTGGCTCACTTTTCACGCTAATGTTACCATGATGTAAATCTACAATTCCTTTTGTCAACGCCAAACCGATACCCGTTCCTAAGTTAGAAACTGTATCTTCCTGTTCTGCCTGATAAAAACGGTCAAAAATATTATTAATGGCTTCTGGCAAAATACCACTGCCATTGTCATTCACCTCAAAAACAGCATTGTTGCCCACTTCTTTTACCGATATTGTAATGGAATTGCTTTCCTTAATATGTTTAAATGCATTGGACAACAAGTTATTGATCACTTTTTGCAACTGCCTTGAGTCGTACCAAACATACAAGGATTCTATTTCTTTATTGAACACAAAACTAACTTTTCGGGCGTTGGCATATTCTTCAAACAATAAAAAGTTTTCGTAGAGGAAGTCTACAATATTATGCTCCCTGACACTTATTTTCATGTGTCCTTGTTCTTGTTTTCTGAAGTCGAGCAACTCTGTAATCAATTCACGTAGTTGAAGTCCATTTTTATATACACCCAAAATCAAATTGTAAGCATTTGGCGTAAATGATTGATTTTGAAGTAACATTTCTATTTTTCCAATTATTAGCGTCAATGGTGTATGGAACTCATGCGATATATTTGTGAAGAATCGTAATTTAGCATGATTGAGCATTTCCACATCCTGAATGTGTTTTTGTTCATATTTCAAGGATGCTTCCAGCTTGATTTTACTATTATTGGCACGAAGAAAATAATTGATTATAAATCCTATCAATATGAAATAGAATAAGTAAGCCAATGTAGAACGATAAAAAGGCGGTAATATCTCAATCTGCAACCTGCTTTCGGGGCATGTCATTTCTTTCGATTCATCCGCTTTTATTACAAGCGTATATTTACCAGAACTCAAGTTAGTGTAAGTGATGGTGTGTTGGTCGCGCGAGTTGTTCCAAGTATCCGAAAACCCCTCAAGTTTGTAAACGATTTCACTTCTATTGGCAGCAATATTATTAGAAGTGGCAAATTCGACACTAAAAACATTGTATTTACTAGGTAACACAATTTTGGAAGTGGCATACAAAGCCTTTTCAAGAATGCCTGTTTCGTCATTTACTTTCACTTCCCTGTCATTAACCAATAGGCGTGACGGATAAATTGAATAGGACTTCATCTGCTTAAACAAATCCTTTTCTTTAAAAGATACAAGCCCATGAATACCACCTAAATAGATACTTCCAGACCGAGATTTATAGAGTGAACTTGTAATAACCGCACTCAAAGGAAAGCCATTTTTTTTGTTGAAATTATAGAAACGCTTTTTTGCATAATCAAATCGTGCAAAGTCCTGATTGGTAATAACTAGCAAAACTCCCGGACTCGATTCGCATACCTGAAATATACAATTGCTTTTTAAATTACTATTTTGGTTATCAAAATGTTCAAAATCATCTGTTGCAGGGCGGTAAAGTTCTAGTCCGCTGCCCGAAGTGCAAAACCAAAGGTTATGTTTGCTGTCTTCAAATATGCTGTTGATATCGTTATAGCTAATGCTGCTTTCTACGGCTTGATTGTGTTTATAATTTTTAAGTTTTTGGGTCTCAAAATTGTACGAAAAAGTCCCTTCGCCTTCTACGGTTAACCACAATAACCCATTGTGATCAAATAATAAATCCGAAACGATTCTAATAACTTGCCCTCCTTTGATATTTTTGAATAGTTGTTGGCACTGTCCTGTCGTTGGATTGAACATACATACACCATTTTCAGTAGCAATAATCAACTTGTTTTTGTAGGGCACAATATCCCGTACAATACTATTGGGCAATGTGTTGGGATTGTTTTTTATATAGGAAAAATGTGTAAATTTATTTGTTTTTATATCCAACCTATCCAATCCACTCAAATGCAGACCTATCCACATAATTTCTGCCTGAGCGTCATAATAAAGTGCTTTTACATTATTACCTGTTATACTGTTATTACCAATGTCATGTTTATACCATTTGAATGTGCCTTTTCTTGGATTATACATATTTAGACCTCCACCTTCGGTAGCTATCCACAAATTATTATACTTATCTTCAATCATCTTGCCCACCACAGGAAAACTTAAACCCTGACTTTCCACTTCCGAAGGTTTATAGAATGTATATATCTCATATTCTGGATTAAAGTAATTTATTCCGCCAAAAAAAGTACCCAACCAAATACTGCCTTGATGGTCTTTTATAACTGAAAAGATGGAAGAATGAGTTAGTCCATCTGGATTTGAATTGGCTTTATAGTTAATAAAAGTTCCTGTACTTCGTTCAAATTTATTTAATCCATTAAAGGTAGAAATCCAGATATTTCCTTGCCTATCTTCACAACAATCGCGCACAATATCAGAAGATAAACTTTGTGGATTTCTGGGTGTGTTTCTATAATTAAGAATGGTTTTGCCATCAATCTGAAACAATCCATTTCCATCGCTGCATATCCACATCAATCCTTTGGTATCTTGATAGATATTGCCAATGTTTGTATTTGGTAAAAATAAGGTTAGCACCTTATTTTTTAACCTAAAAAGCCCCATATTACTGGTACCTATCCAAAGTGAATTTTCAGATACAAAAATACAAGAAACCTTTGCTTGCTTGTTTGGCAATGAGAAATAAGGTTTAAAACCCACTTTTTCATCTTCTTTTATCAATATTCTATTGTTACGGGCAACAAATAGATGCTGGTTATAATAAATGGTGGAAACATCGCCCAATAGTAAGGTGGTAAATGTTTCAGTCCTAAAATCATACTCCATTACATCCATGCCACATTTCAAATAGATTTTCCCATTTTTATTTCCTACTATTTTATCTACTCTATTTGAAATAATGGTATTTGAAGAGTTTTTTTCGTGCTTGAAAAACTGAATGTTATTGCCGTTGTATAGATTGAGACCATCGCGCGTACCTGCCCATATAAAACCTCTTTCATCTTCATAAAGTGGTTTTACGGATATTTGGGACAAGCCCTCATCGGTTGTCAAATGGTTAAATCTAATACAATAAGTTTTTGTGTTGAAAAAGATAGCAAAAATGATTAGACCAAAATAATACTTTTTCATTTCCAAAATTTAACGTTATATTAATTATTAGCCAAAATGGAATTCCGATACAAAAATACTTTTTTTATTGAGACTTTAGCTATACATAAAACCATTATTGCCATTTAGTACAATTAAAACATTCATTTAGTACTATTTTTGAGTTTTTCTGTACTATTGTATCACCAAGAAAACTGAAGTTACATCTAATTTTGTAACCGATTTTAAATTCTCGGCATAGAATATTTTTTTGCTCAAACTCTTAAATGCAATATCATAGGATGCGATAATTTAATGACCTAATTATTGCATACAAAAAAATACATACTTTAGAATGAAAACATCAATTAAACTACTTGGACTACTCTTGTTTTCCGCCACCATCAGTTGCAGCACTCAAAAAGTGACTGACATTGATATTATTGCTGAGAATACAACCATTGCCGAAGGACAATACGAATTGCAAACTGGTATTGTCGAAAAATCAGCTAAAGTTTTAATCCCACGCACATTGGATGCCAATGGTGAAATGGTGTACGTGCCCATTCAAGATTGGACAAGCGGATTTTTTGCCGGCAATATCTGGTTTACCTATCAACTTAGCAACGATAAAAAATGGCTTCCGCTGGCCGAAAAATATACAGAACGACTTGATTCAGTAAAATACTTGACCGACCATCACGATGTGGGTTTTATGATTGGCAGCAGTTATCTGAATGGATACCGACAAACTGGCAACGAAAAATACAAAGAAGTAATCATTCAAACTGCAAAATCACTTTCAACCCGATTTAGACCGAATGCGGGCGTATTACAATCGTGGAATGTGGACAAAGACTGGCAAAGTAAAAGAGATTGGAAGTGCCCAGTCATCATTGATAACATGATGAATTTGGAATTGTTGTTTGAAGCTACAATCTTTTCCGGCGATTCGAGTTTTTATAAAATAGCTGTTAGTCATGCCAACAAAACGCTGGCAAATCATTTCCGTGACAACAATAGCAGCTATCAAGTAATTGATTATGATCCCGAAACTGGTGCCGTGAGAAAAAAAGAAACAGCGCAGGGCTTTGCCAATGAATCGTCGTGGGCACGCGGACAAGCTTGGGGTCTTTACGGCTATATTGTGTGTTATCGTTACACCAAAAATCCTAGCTACCTTGAGCAAGCCAAAAAGATTTACGACTATATATTTACTGAAAAAACACTTCCTAAGGACTTAATTCCTTACTGGGATTATAATGCACCGAATATACCTAACGAACCGCGCGATGTGTCGGCAGCTGCCATCACCGCATCAGCTTTATACGAAATGAGTACGTATTTACCCGATAACAAATACAAAATCACTGCCGATAAAATCATTGCAGTCTTAAGTACTCCCGCCTATAGGGCAGAAATTGGCACAAATGGCAATTTTATTCTCAAACACTCGGTGGGTAGTATTCCCCACAACATTGAAATAGATGTGCCACTTTGTTATGCCGACTATTATTTTCTGGAAGCATTGGTTAGGAAACGTGATGGGCTAAATATGAACTATTTGACACAGGTATCTAAAAAGTAGGGAATTCAAAAGAAATAAAAAGTAAACAAAGCCAATTATCAATTGTGATAGTTGGCTTTGTTGTTACAATTGTTTTGTGAAGAATTTCTATAAAAATAGATTTTGGAAAATATAGATACCGCATTTTTTTTAATCTACTTCCTCCAACTTTAATCCATTCATCAATAATAACAATGCCTTATTTTTATCAATCATCGTTTATAGGTTTGGTTTGAAAGATTTTAGAATTTCGGGAATGACCTCATCCTCGACCCCTCTAGACCTTACCCGTCCTTCGGAAACATTCTCCTGTATGAAAGGGGAAATGGTATTGGTGGTTTTTGAGAGTAAGATGAGTTCGGCTATAATATAATCGGCAATATCCAAGCCCTTTTCACGGTCAATGTCAGTGGCTTCAACTTCCAAAAGGTTAGATAATATTATATTACAATTATATTTTTTTTGTATTTCAGTTGCTTTCAAACTCCATTTCTCATAAGCTCCCAAATCGGGATACAACGTCACATCCCGTCCCATTAGAACCTGACATTTTTCAATTGACAGTCCATTGAGGTTCCCAGCTGCCAACCAAATTAAATCTGGAAATAAACTACTTGCAATAATGGCAGATTTTTCACTTTCAACAATGGCAACGGATTTCTCTGGATAAATTTTCAAAAGATGCTCTCCGAAAAAACATTGCTGTAAATTAAAGTCCTCAGGTAAAGCACCAGTTTTCTTTAATTTGTTGTGTACCCAATCAATCGCACCACTTTGATGTTTGATTCTTTTGCCAGTGGTAGGATTATACTGCATAATTTTGCCAGTGCGGACTTTTCCTATGATATCGATTTGCCAAAAGATTACTTCTTTGGATTTGGTTGCTCCCAAAGCATAGTTTTCTCCGGCTTGTTTCATTTGTTTGACTGTTAGGAACTCGCAAAGGAAGCGAATGAAGTTGGATTTGTAGGAGGCGGAATTTTGGACGTAGGAGAAAGGCACCTCACCCCCGACCCCTCTCCTTGAGGAGAGGGGAGTTTTTGAGATGAGGCAGACCCCACCCGACCTCCCCGAAAGTGAGGAGTAAGATAACGATGGATTATCAATGAAATATTGTTTTGGTGTATAATGATAACCGCATTTGCTTTCGCGGTTGCAAATGCCAACGGTGCGATGAATGGGTTCATGTGTGTCGCCATTCAAATACAGGGTGAAGCTGTGATTGGTTTCACATGCTGGGCAAGTGTGGCGAGTGGATTTTCCTTTGTATTTTTGAAGATAGTGCATAGATGGTAGATGGTAGTTTGTAGATGGTAAATAGTAGATAGTTGGTAGTTTGTAGAATGTAGTAAAAAAGAAGAAAATCAGTAACAGGTGGTAACATTGGTAACAGGTGTTACTAACTGTTACTATCAACTGTTTTTCTTGATTATCGTCTAGTTGCGGTAAAAAACTTCGGAAAGCCTTTACTGTAAGGGATTGCAGCGATATTTGACCGCAACCAAAATAAGTATTAGTGATTTCTGTTATTTTATTTTAGTTGCGGGGCATTTCTTCTGAAAGCTAGACTGCATAAGGGTTTCAGAAGACCGCAACCGCAACTCCGCAACCAAGGGTTGTTTTCAGTAAACAGTGAGCAATTATCAATATTATTCATTGCAGATTTTTGAAACATATTGCCGGGTGATTCCAATGGAATCGGCAAATGCCTGTTTGTTCTTGATGCCATATTCTTTTTGAATGGTTTTTATAGCTTCAGCGGAATTCATTTTTGATGGAATGTTGGTATTATCCACCAGGATTATTTTTGAATTGAAATACTCACAAAGCTTGATGGCATATTGAATTGCTTCTTTCGTTATCAATCCTTGTTGCCATTCCACATTGTCGTAAATTCCCCTTATGATTTGAACGATGAGTGCTAACCGCAACACCTGTATTTCCATTTTGGCATAAGTGGCCCTAACGAAATTGTTTGTACAGCTGTTTACCAATTCCGTGGTTTGGTTGGCATATTTTATAAACAATACTTTTGCATCCTCGGAAAGCATGAATGAATTTTCAAGCTTTGGCAAATAATAGCAATGCGTAATCAGTTTTTCGTACCGTTCAATAATGTTTCTGTCGGGAGTTCTTTCCGAATATTTCTGCTTCTTGACTTCTTTTGGATAGACGTACAAAAAACGGCTCGCAAAACCATTTTCTTTCAGGGTATTGCTGCTCAATGCAATGTTTAAAACTTCTGGCTGAATCGTTCCGCAAATGGTCAGAAATGGTTCTGGTATTTGCAGTGGTTCCTCACTTTTTCTGTTGATGCAGAATTGTGCATTGTTGAAGATGGATAAATACCTGCTAATTTCCCCGTTCTTGTTGTATCTTCCAAAGTCGGCAAACCAGCCAGACAGTTCATCACGATAGAGCGATATTGAACCGTTGTTCCGAAACATGGTCTGGTACAAACTCTCGGGAGTGAAATCATCTATCAGGCATTGCTTGAAGAATGGTTTTTCTGGTTCCTGGGTTTTGATTTGTTTTGCCTCGGTACATTCCACCTTCCAGCGACTCAACTCCAGCTGATATTCATCATAGCTGGTGTTGTCGAGTTTTTGTAATGGTCGGAAAGCTGCTGATACGGGTTCAGTCTTCCCTACTCCGGGAGGTGCCACCAGCATTACCCACAATTGACCGAAGTTCCTGTATTTACCGCTGTCAATCGTGATTTTTTTTCTTATTGAAGCACTGACCGCGCTTAATGCAGCCATGACCGGGAACTCAATGGGCACGCCATACACTTCTGAAATCTCAATAGCAAATTCAAGGATTACCTGTGGTAATCCATTTATTGGGAAAGCTGTATCATTGGCATTCGAATTCATGCTATTGGAATGAATTTCCGCTTTCAGTTTCTCAATAAAATTTGTACTTTTGTATTGTTCTGGATTCATTGCCTCTTCGAACTCTCCAAAGTTTGAAGGGGCGTTTTTTTTGTCTATCATTTTTTTCTCAGTTTGGTTATTGATTTATGATAGTTCTCATCCAACAACTTTTGAATGTCGGACATGCGGTAATAGATTTTACCGCTAATCTGGGAATAACTGATTAGTTCCTGGTCTCTCCATAGCTGTGCGGTACGAACACTGATGCTCATAAGGTTCATGAATTCTTCATTCGAGAAAAATGGATTATCGGGCAGCTTTCGAGTTTCGTTTAAACCACCTATCAGTTTATCCAATCGCTTCAGAAGTTCTTCGTGTTTTTCGTTTATTACCAACATAGCATCCAAGATTATTTCATCATCGCGCATTTTCTTGCGAATGTCGGCTTCAAATTTCTCGAAATGTTCCTTGAAGTTCATTTCTTGTTCCTCCCGTTAAAAAGTTGATTTTCCTTCAGTTCGATAAATTCTTCCACAGTTTGTATTCTGTTGGATAGAAGCCAGGATTCAATCTCGTTTTTCTTGAAAATGACCCTTGCATTTTTCTTGTAAAAAGGAATTGCTTTCTCGCAAATCATCTTGTTGATGGTGTTGACGGCATAACCAGTCAGTTGGCTACATTCTTTTTTTCCGAAAGTTTCAGGAAATGGCTCTTTTTGTGATTGGTTGTTTTGCTGCGGTTGAACCATTGTGACAATAAGTTCTTTGAACTGGCCAATGGTAAGTGCAGCCAAGGGAGTTTCGTTGGTTAGTTGAAATCTTGTTTCCATGATGATACTTTTTTGAGTTTTTTAGAACCCAATAGCTGCGCAGTCTATTGGGTTCTTGCCTGCAAAAGTATCATCTAAATACTAGCATATATCATCAAATCACGATTAATTTAGGGTCGTAGCACGACTCGTGGTAGGTCGTGGTGGGTCGTGATTGTGATGATAAAAGCCTCAAAATCGAGGCTTTAGGTGGGTCGTGGTTAGGGTCGTGAATTTTGTCACTTATTTTGCTTTGAAACAGTGATAATTTGTTCTATTTCTTTGTGCGTTTTGCTGGTTTCGTAAATTTTGCGGGTTGGTTTGACATAATCGAACCTGTCAAAAGCGACATTTATAGTGCTCGAAATGCTTTCACCGCATAAATGTTGAATAACATTTGATAACATGGTGGCTGAGCCATACCACTTTAAAGGCTCTGGGATAATTAGGTTCTTTTGGTTAAACCAAAAAAGCCAGACATCAGCATTTGGATTTCGAAGCCATTTCTTATTTGATAAGTATTGCATAACTTTTATCAGACAGTCGTCTAAATAAAGTGTGTTGAATTTAGGAGAAATATTAGGTTGTAAGTTGTCAATGTCACTCACTGGGAATTTATTATCATTTAAGGTGTACAAATTGCATTCTACCTTTTCAGCTAATTTAACTAGACAAATCTCGAAGCATAAGAATAATTCAATTAATCTCTCAATAAAATCAAAATGGTTGATTAATCGATTTGTCAAATCATAACTGACGTGATTCTTGCAATTTTCAATATCTAATGGAGAAATAATATTATCAAATTTGAACTTGACATTTAATACAAATACAAACAATTCTTTGTAATTAAGTTGACAGTTTGAATCACAAACACATTGATTATGAATACTATTTTTGTTTAAGTCACGTAAAATAATATTTGCGTAAGCAATTTTATCAGCTTTATTGTTTAGAAGAAATAAATTATTTTCAACTTCTAAAATAACTTGCTCAAAGAGTTCAATATATTCGCACAATGAGTTCTCCTCAACATGTTTTACGTATTTATTTACCCAGTAGAGTGTTTTAAATTCTAACCTGTTTTTGAGATTTAATGGCAATTCATTTCTTATAGCATTTTTGTGATTATAAAAACCATAAGAACGAATCTGATTATTGAAAATAGCCTGGTCAAGTAGATTTGTAGTTTTACAATATGAATTATGCCAGCAAAAATACAATGTTTCATTTAGTGAGTCAAAATAGTTTAAGTAAAGGTCTGTAAGTGTTCTATTAATCATTGATTGAGATTTTTTTATTTGGTTTTTAATACTAGGAAATTGTCTTGTAAACTGAAAAGGGCTGCAAATGTACAACAAATTTAAGTGGTTATTTAACATTTAACACATGTTTCTTTAATTTATTTTCACCTGATTTATTAAGCTGATTTATTTATTCAATAACTTTCAAGACATCAATAAGATGCATGTTTGTGTAAAAAAAGGTCATATTTTTTATTGAACCTAAAAAAGGGAGATTCTAAGACAAAAAAAAGGGTGCTCCATTTGGAACACCCTTTTGACTACACTTCTCGATTTTTTTAAACTAGAATGTGCTTTGAATTTTCAATGCATGACCTGCATTTAGCAAATAAAAATCGGTACCTGCTTTTTGGTAAAATTCAATACCAACCGAATTCAACACGGTTACGTCATCCGTCATTTCAGGTTCTCCCGGAAGAACACTGGTAATGATTGTCGAAACAGCAATCTCTGTTTTCAAATCCAGATAGCCTGAATAGGCAACGTTCGACATCTCGTTCAATCCTGTTTGGATGGGCTCATAAATACCCGTGGTAGCGTTAAACGCAAAATCCGAAATCACGGAAACGGCATTAATCAAACGGAAATGTGTTGCACCTGCTGGAGCAATCACTGATTTCAATGGATTAAATGCTGCCACCTGCATGGTTGAACTGTTGCGGGTTACATTGGGCGTCAACTCGAACGGAGCAATGAAGGAGCTATCAAAACTGAAATTCCTGTTGAAATTCAATCCCAGCAAATACTTGCTTTGGAGTGAAATCAAGATGGCCCGATATCCACGAGCTTCAGACTGATCCTCCAAATTGATTTTCTTCATAATTCCAGTGATGCGACCAGTCAACTGGGCATCACTCATTTGCTTCATAAGCATATTCAAACCAACACGGACAGAACGACCGGCATGGGCACACCCACCGAATTCGTTCATGTTCTCACGCGTTCTCACAAACCCTGGTGCATTTTTTATCTGCTCAGCAGTTGCACCACCATTTAGACCAGCAAAATGCCCGGTCATCCCTTTAATCTTGAAATGGCGAATATCGCCGATAGTACCTTTGTACTTTACATGCCCAAGCTGTCTAGCCATAGTTGTAATTTTTTAAAAAAGTTTATACTAATATTTTCTGTAAATTTACTATCCAACCCACTGTATTATAAATATATAAATAATGCTAAACAGTGCTTTTTGACGCTAAAGGACAAATAATCTCAGGCATTCGTATGGAAATGAAATCTATTTGAGAAGCAATGCCACGGTTTCAATAATTATCAATACTCCCGCAGCTTTTATTTTTACCCCATTCCACAAATCGTTTTTCTTGTTTTGAGTTTTGTAGTAGTCTATCGTTGAATCTTTACTTGTGATTAAATTCTGTTTGCTTTCAATAACCAAAACTTGAATTTCGGTCTTGTCATTCAATTCTTTTACCCCGTTGGAATAATTCTCTACTTGAGCATCTAGACTTGCTATAACGCTGTCTTTCTCGCTAATTTCAAGGTATAATCCTTGGGCAAGGTCTTCACATTTACTCATGCTCTTTTCACTCCCAAATCTAGCTTGTAGGCTATCGTTGACAGCATGCTGTTGATTGGCATCTGCTCTTTGATTATTTGTCTTAACTTTTTCGTTTTGCAGTTTGAGGTTTAGAGATGCAATAATGCTGTCTTTCTTGCAAAGTAATGCAACGGCATTAATCGTGTTTATGCTGTCGGCTTTTGACATGGCTTTATCTAATTGGACTACATTGTCATTCTGGTTGATTACTTCCTTATTTTCACACTTTTGAAATACAAATGCAAAGAAAATACTGAAGGCAATTATTATCAATGCGTACTTTTTAAAAAATTCAAATGTGTTTTTCATAGCTGTATGTATTTTCCGTTTTTATATTTCAATACATGGTTGCGGTTTCCTATCGCTTTGTAGCTTACGTGTACCCACTCGGGTTGTACATCGTTTCCCTTTTCCCATATCAATTGGTCGAAGTCAAAGTGGTCCCGGATAACACGAAACAGCCTTGCATTGTCGGAACACTTCATATCGGCTGCTTCACCTTTGGTGTGCTGGCTGATTGGCTTCATGGATCCACCAACAGCACGGTTTACCGCCAATGATCTGTAACCGGAAGTAATCTTTATCGGTTCTCCAATCGTTTCACGGACTGGATCCAACAGGTTTTTGACCATGGTGTTCAGGTTTTTACATGCATTAATGCCTGGAGTATTATCCATGTTCTCATGGGTAACGGTCAGTTCTTTCAACGTGAAGTATTTTCCTATCCTGCTCATGGTTGTTTCTTGTTGAAGAATTGGAGGATAAATGCACACACGCCACCGGCAATGGCTATGTACTTCAAATAGCTGGTCGGAATGGCTGTTTTAAACTCTTCTGGGAGTGCAGCGTAATAAAGTGGCAAAGATGCAAAGGCGCTGGAAATAATTTGAAGAAAACGAGCTAAAACGGGTGTTTCAGCTTTCCACCAAGTAGGCAGACTAAATAATACTTTTTTCATACTGTTGATTTTTTCTTGTAAAAATACAAGTTAATCAACTGTATAATAAATATATAAATAACGCTAATGAGTGCTTTTTGAAGTTAGAAAACTGTCAATGATTTAGGACGAATAAAAATGAGGAAGCTGTGAAGCTGAAAAAATTATTGATTGTGCATTAATCAATAAAAATAGAAATTAAAAGAATGTGGAGATAATTGAGAAGATATTTGTTTTATCTGATTTTATAAAATCAAGCTTTTATGTTTGTATTTATTTGTGTTTTTAATAAGTATTTGTTTTACCATTGTTTTACCCATTGAAATAAAAAAGGTTTACACTTTCGCATAAACCTTTGATATTCAATTGTCGGGATGACAAGATTCGAACTTGCGACCACTGGTCCCCCAGACCCCTAAATATTATATAATATTTTTTGGTAATTCATTGTATTTGAGTATATTTGTATCTGATTATCAACCTTTAATGCTTGATTGATTTAGCGATATTTGCGCTAAGTTTTACTCAAAAAGGTAGAAAAAAGGTAGAGAAAAAGGTAGAGAAACTTTTTAATACACAATACAATGGCAAAGTTCAAAATTTTCCTTCGCACATTTGATACTAGTAAAGACGGGACAAATCCAATTTGTTTACGCATTGCGAAAGACGGCCAAAAGAAGTTCATTGGATTAAATATGTCGGCAACTCCTGCACAATGGGATGAAACTTTCTGTCGCTACAAAAAGGACAAACGAATTAATCCGCTTCACGATAAGAACAATGCTTATTTGAACGAACAAGAAACCAAAGCTGAAAAGACCATTAAAGATTTTGAAGACAACAAAATCGACTGGACTCTCAACCAATTCGAAGAAGCATTTCTTAATCGTTCAAAGAAGGGCAAAGTTAAGACATTTTTCGAGAATGCCATTCAGACTTTGAGAGATACAGATCATATAGGAAATGCTGAATGTTATGAGCGTACATTGCATATGCTTGAACTCTTCGATAAAAATTTTCACAAAAAAATATTTTCTGAAATCGACATAAAATACGTCCGGGCATTTGATGTGTTTTTGCAGACACCACGCGAAACCACATACACCAGTAAAAAAGGAAATACCAGGATTGTTCAAAGAAAAGGCAATTCGAGTAATTCTCGAATGATACATTTTAGAACGTTACGGGCAATTCTCAATCAGGCAATCCAAGCCAAAGAAGCAAGTCTAACAACCTACCCATTTGGAAAAGGAGGTTTTGAAGTAGCCAGGTTAGCCGAAGAAACAGAGAAACGCTATTTACCTACTGAGTATCTTGTGAAAATAAAAAACACAACTTCTGATAATAAAGTTAATGAATATGCTCGTAAATTATTTCTTTTTTCTTACTTTTGTTATGGAATTAGCTTTGTAGATATGGCAAGCCTTACGCCCGACAATATCAAGAGGCTTGAGAGTGGTCTTTATATAGTTTATAAGCGGCATAAAACTAAGAACAGCAAAGGAGCCAAAGCAATCAATATCAAGCTAACAGAAGAGCTTCAGACACTGATTAACGACCTTTGTAATATGAGTAAGCCGGTTGACAATTATTTGCTACCTATTGTTTCAGTAGAAGGTCTCACTGGTGAGAAGCTATACAACCATTTAAAAACAAGATTGAAAAAATTCAATGGGTATCTGGATAATTTGGCAGTTGAGTTTGGCATTAATGATATTGACCTTACATCTTACGTTAGCCGGCATACCATGGCCATGAGTTTACAAAATAATGAGATTCCAAGAGAAGTAATTTCTCAGATTTTGGGACACAAAGACCTAAAAACAACAAATACCTATTTAGATAGCTTTAACAGCAATGTAATTGATGAAGCAGTAAAGGTTTTATAACATACTTAAAACAAGCAACTTAACCAAAAAGATTGATATGATGAATTTCATATCAATCTTCGTTTTTAATATAGTTCACCAGTTAAAGAAACAGAGATAACAAGAATTTGCGAAGATGATTCACCGGAAACTAACAAACCAATACCTTAAAAATTTCGATTCGCTATCAGAAGCAATATATTTATGCTGGTATAACTCATATTGCAATAAAACAAAACAAATTGATGAAGAAAGACTAAGAACCCAGATTCGATCCTATGGCTTCTACCCTATCAAAAATGAAATAAAAAAAGAATTACCATTAAGTTTTAGAGCAAAATTAAAATTCAAATCATTAACGTGGCTTAATGATTTTACAGATTCCATAGCTGAAGATTCCTTATGTGAATCTACAGAACTGTATCGGCGAACCATTATTGAAATTGAGAATAATCTACTCATACTCAAAAACAGAGAAGAAAGAATCGCTTACGCAAAAATGCTGATTCATTATCTTGACAAAAGCAACATTCATAATCATGAAATAGAAGAATCAAAGCTCAATTACAGATTAAAAGAACTGTTCAGATATGTTTTAGATCATAATTTTATAACAGAGGACAATGTTACATGTCGTGGTGAAGAATGCGAAAAAATCTATCCGATTTATGACCTATCAGTTCGTTTGATTAATCATTTTGATTTTGTAGAACGATTGATTAGTACATTCATCTTTTTCGATATAAGTCTGGAGTATCTGGCGAAACAAACCAATTGCAATTTATTTATTTTCAACGACAGTTATGAGATTGATAAAACAGATTCTGAAATCATTGTATTGCCTAAATTCTATACCACCCTCACTGATGAATGTCTGATAAAAATTATGCATCATTTATCAAACAAATCAAAACTCCTGAATCCAAACAGTGCTGTCTGGCTATTTTGGTTTGACCGGAAACCGCTTAAAACCCCTGAATTCCTGGATTGGAATGGTTCAACCACTTTACTGTCAAACGTAATCCAACATCTTTGTGGCGAATGCATTGCATGCACAGTCAAAACGGCTTTTAATACAACAGCTTTTGTAAAACCAACTAAAAACAAATATGAACAAAGCCGGATGTACAAAGAAATAGAACAAATTATTACCATCTCAATGAAAAAAAACAGCTAAAAGTCCGACCATGAGTCCGACCTAGTATGAGCCTCAATTTGAGGCTTTTTTTATTTCTATCCGACCCAGTCCGACCTACTCCGAAGTCGGACTCCGACCCTAAAATTCTCTTGATTTCATAGTATCCGCTTACATTTATGATGATACTTTTGTGACAACGAAAGCGATAGACTGCGCAGCTATTGGCTTCCAAAAAATCAAAAACACATACAATTATGGAGATAAAATTCCAACCAACAAACGAAACACCATTGGCAGCTTTGACCATTGGTCAGTTCAAAGAACTTATAGGTACAATAGTTCAACCGCAACCAATTATTCAAACAGAACAAGAATCGTTAACCAACACTTTAGACAAGAAAAAATGCAGTCTGCTGACCGGTTATTCGGTCAATACGATTAACAAGATGATTTGCGAAAAGAAAATTCCTTATTACAAGAAAAATGCCCGGGTAATTTTCAAGAAAGATGAAATTGAAACCTGGCTCCTATCCAACAGGATTCAAACTGTCGAAGAATTTATCGAGGAAAAAGAAAACCAATTATCAAATGGAAGGAGTAACCGATGAACTTCAAGGAACATTTCGAAAAGTTTGAAGCTGATATTCGCAAGAAAATGCTCGACGATGAATTATACCAAATGTATTTATATTATGACCCAAAAACTATCAGAAAAAATATAGCTA
>CAZTDH010000013.1:0-32856 GCA_964612615.1 uncultured Paludibacter sp.
GTTATGGTTTTGGTTTCGCCTTTCTTTAAAAATACTTTATCGAAGTTTTTCAATTCCTTTTCTGGTCGGTCTTCGGAGCAGTTCAGCTCTTTCAAATACAGTTGTGCCACTTCCGCCCCATCCACCTTTCCGGTGTTGGTAATATCAAAACTTACGCTGAAATTCTTGTCTTTGGGTGTGATTTTCAAATGACTGTATTTGAATTGAGTATATGACAAACCGTATCCAAATGGGAAAAGCGGTTCGACTTTATTTTTATCGTAATGACGATATCCAACATATATTCCTTCGCTATAATTTGCCACCACACTATCTCTTGAATAGTATGGAAATGCAGGATTGTCAGACAGTTTTAGCGGAAAAGTTTCGGGCAATTTACCTGAAGGATTAACCACTCCACTAAGCACATTGGCTATGGCATTTCCACCTTCTTCGCCCGGATAGTATGCTTCCAAAATGGAATTTACTTCATTCACCCATGGCATAGCAATAGCTGAACCATTAATCAAAACCACCGTTGTGTTTGGATTCACTTTGGCAACTTCGCTGATTAAACGGTTTTGCTCTCCGGGCAATAAAATATCCTTTCTATCATTATTTCCACCTTCAAAGAAATTGGATAATCCGGCAAAAATCACCACCGCATCACTTTCTTTTGCAGTTTGTTTGGCTAATTCAATTGGGTTATATCCAGGAACTTCCCATTCAAAACGGATAAAGTTCCGGTTCATACGTTTGTAGAAATCAATTTGAATATCCACCGGTTTTCCTTTTTCCAAATACCTGTTCAATTGTCGGTTACTGGTAGTAAAATGAGCTTCAAAATTTTCTTTTCCACCCGTTTCCCATTGGTCAATTTCCAATTTCCCATTGATATAAAGGCGGTAACCACATTCTCCGGCCAAAATTCCCAATTTATAATCGCCGGTTGCGGGTGGGAGCAATTGACCGGTCCAACGAACTGAATATTCGCCCCTGCTAATTTCAGGCTTTGGATTTGCCCATCCCCACGAGAAATTTACAAACTCGTCAATCGAAGTTACAGTCGGCACACCTTCCAAATTACTATTTCGGAAATATTCTGCTTTCAAGCCACTTTTAGTTTCTCCATTTGTGGTATTTCTCAAATATTTTGAGTCAATTACATTTAAGTTCCCATCCAAACCGCATCCTTCCTGAAATACTATGTCAACCTTATTGCCCAAGCTATTTTTTAATCCTTGTAACGGGCTCACCGAATAAAATGCCGACACAGAAGCACTTCCACCTCCCCCCAGCCGCGCAGTAGTGGCATTTGGACCAATTACAGCCAGTTTTTTAATCTTAGCAAAATTCAACGGCAGATTATTATTCGTATTTTTGAGCAAAACAATGCCTTCTTCCGACACTTTGCGGGCTAAATTTTGGTGCTTTTCGGTATTAATTTCTGCATTGAGTTTAGGTTTCACTGCATCCAGCAAAGTTGATTTCACATACGCCCGAAGCAAGCGTTTCACTTTATCATCAAGTTCTGCCAAAGTAAGTTTCTTTTCGTCAATAGCTTTCAACACATTTTCCTTAGTCATAAATTTACCAGGTCCGGGCATCTCAATATCCAAACCATTGGTGATAGAAGCCACACTTTTCACCGCTCGCCAATCGGAAACAAGAAACCCTTCGTACTTCCAGTCATTTTTAATAATGTCTTGAAGTAAATGTTTGCTGTCAGAGCTTCGAGAACCGTTCAAGCCGTTGTAAGAAGTCATTATCCCGGTCGGATTCGATTTTTGTACTGCAATTTCAAATGCCTTTGTATAAATCTCTTGCAAAGTACGTTCATCGGCATTCACCACTAATGATTCTTGACGGGCCTGTTGATTATTTGCTGCAATGGCTTTGATTACACACCCAATATGTTCGGCCTGAGCACCATTTATAAACGCAGTAGCCATTTCGCCGGTTAGTAATGGATCTTCCGAGAAAGTTTCGTAATTGCGTCCATTCAGTGGAAAACGCTTAATATTGACCATAGGTGCCAATAAAATGGAAGAACCGGTGGCACGTGCCTCACGAGCTATGGCAGCCCCAACTTGCCCGATAAGACTACGATTCCAGGTGGCAGCTTGTCCCACAGCTGTAGGGAAACAACTGGCATTTCCCACCCAATTTCCTTCTTTATCAAACACAATGGTAACTCCATGACCGCAATCGGTAACCTGTAACTGTGGAACACCCAAGCGTGGAATACCCTTGAAATGCCAATCGTCGGCACCTGACAGAAAGTTAGCCTTCTCATCCAGGGTCATCAAACTGCACAAATTGTTAACCCGCTGTTCCACTGATTTAGTGTTATCTTGATAGATAGGCATTTGAGCTTGAACAGAAAGAGCCACAAGTAAAACTAGTAGTCCAACATATAATTTTTTCATTTTTATCATCTACTTTTCATTAGTTGAAAAATACTATTTACATTTCAATAGTTATTTATTGCAAAATAGCCTTACAGGCAAAAAGCATAGTAAATATGCCATGTGGTTCGCCTTTTGGAGCTTTTGTATTGAGCCAGGGTTCAACTTTCCAAATGGTACCCGGACCTTTGCAGGCTTGATCAACAAAACCCTCCTCATCAACTTGTTGTTTCAGAAATGCCCATGCCTTTACTGCCGAATGATAAAATTTATCGTCAGTAAGATATTCATTTTTAACTCCTATCACTAAAGCCTCAGTAATCAACGCCGATCCGCTTGTATCGGGCATCGATTCATTGGGACGGTCGATAAGCTGATTCCAACAACCGTGGACTGTTTGTAGTCGAATTAAATCATCCATAAAATCCACAAAATACGCCTTTAGTTCTTGCTGTAAATCAGGCCATTGTTGGAGTAATGGAATGCAATGAATTAAACCATGCGCCAGCCATCCTTGTCCGCGCGACCAGGGCGAAGGAGAAATTTCATCTTTCTCGAGCCAACCTTTTCCCTGATGAAAACAACCGCTGTTAGGGTTACGGAGTTCAGTTTTATATAATCGATATTGATTCACTGCTTCCTCTGCATACGTTTTATCATTAGCAAGAATAGCTGCTCTGCAAAGTCGTATCATATAAGCTTGCAACATATCAATAAGCGAGCCCAACAGCACCTGTGGACCATGATAAACAATGGTTCCGCTTTTACGTCTGACGGTTTCACGTATCCATTTGTCGGTAATTTTTAGATATGCGGATTTAAAATCAGCTAACTGATTATGATATTCGAACCAAGGGTATGACGCATCATGGAACTCCTGATAAATCCAGTCTTTTGCCAAAGCAGGATTCAGCATTCCTTCAGCTTCAAGATAAGAATTGATTGAATCGAGTTTTAATCCTAGACCGATTAGTGCTTCGTGAGTAAGCTCCACTTCGTAATTATTGCCGTAATTATCACTTCCTTTTATCTGTCGGGAAGTAAAATTATCAGCTATCTTATTTGCTATAATTTTTGCGTCTTCAAATTGATTAATATCAAATTCCATTACATGCTATATTCTAATTATTTAAAATTAGCCCATTTTGTTTTGGTAGATTCTTTGTCCCAGCTTTTAGAGAAATTTATGCCGGCATTTTTCAACCTTTCGTATTGTGAAGGTATTTTACTTTCAAAGGCTTTAAAATCTTTACTTTCTGGTTTCAACCAAAGCGTTTCAATAAATGCTAACGCTCGTGGATAAACCATATATTCTACTTGTTGAGTAGTTGGCATATATTCTGTCCAGACATTAGCCTGACCTCCCAAGATATGCGTTGCTTGTTCGGATGAAAGTTCTTTTGGCATAGGATTAAAACTATAAGCAGCTTTCAATGGTAAAAAACGACCGTAACCAAATGCTTCGGGCTCTTCAGTTTCAAGGCCTTGATAATGGTCGAAATAGCACAATTTTTCGGGACACATAATCACATCATTACCCTGCTGAGCTGCCTGAGTTCCTGCTTTTAAGCTTAACCACGACATAATGGTTGCTGATTTCGAAACACCACCTTCCAGCACTTCTTCCCAGCCAATGATTCGTTTTCCTTTTTCCTGCAAATGTTTTTCTATGCGTTTCATAAAATAGCCCTGCAGTTCATGTTCAGTCCACAGGTTTTCACGCTTCATCCGCGCCTGGCATTTAACGCAGCGTTCCCAACGGATTTTCGGACATTCGTCACCTCCAATATGAATGTATTTACTTGGAAATAAAGGAACTATTTCGTCCAATACATTTTCAAGAAACTCAAAAGTTTTATCGTTACCGGCACAAAACACATCATTGAAAATACCCCAGGTTGTTTCAACCTTAAATGGACCACCACTACACGAAAACTCAGGATAGGCAGCCAATACAGCTTGTGCATGACCCGGCATTTCAATTTCGGGAATCACTTCCACAAAGCGTTCCCTGGCGTAAGCCACTATTTCCTTAATATCTTGTTGTGTATAAAATCCACCGGTTGTATCGCCTTTCGATTCAATGCGGTATGCACTCGTTTTAGTCAATTGTGGGTAACGTTTTACCTCGATGCGCCACCCTTGGTCGTCGGTCAAATGCCAATGAAATTTATTGTATTTGTACATTGCCATCATATCAATGTACTTCATTATAAACTTTTTATCAAAGAAATGGCGCGACACATCCAAGTGCAAACCACGATATGGATAAAGCGGTGCATCTTCAATATTGACACCGGGAATAGTCCAATGGGTTGCGTTTGAGTTTTGTAATTCAATAGCAGGTGGAAATAATTGGCGTAAAGTCTGAAATCCGTAGAACAAACCATTCGGAGAAGCCGCTTTTACAATGATTTTTGTTGGTGTTGAAGTTAAAGTATAAGCTTCAATATTAGCAGAACTGTTGCTTCCCAATTGAAAAACAATCGTGTTTTGCCCCGCGTTTTTTAATGAGAAAAATGAGAATCCAGAAGATTTCGACAATAGTTCAGCCAACCTATCAGCTATTGGTTTTGCATTACTGCCAATGTATTGAATCTTGGTATCTTTTGTCAATACAAACTGATTACTAGTGAGTTCAACTTTTTGGGGTTGAGGGATAATTTGAATTTCACCAGCAGCCCGAACGTGCTGAAAAGAAAGCGAAAACAATATGATAACAAGACTCTGTGAAATAAATTTATAGATGTTCATGATATTAGGTTAAATCGTTATATGATTGCTAAGTTTAGCATTTAATAATTTTGACCATTTTATTAAATCCAGCTGTTGATTTTAAGCGGCAAAAATATATATTAGTAGAAAATGCAGACAAACTAATTGGCCCTGAATGGTTCATCTTCTTAGAAATCAGAATACGACCATTAATATCCAATAATTCAACCATGTAAATATCGTTTTCACTAAAATTGATGTTCAAAATATCCTGAACCGGATTAGGTGAGCATGAAATTTTAGGTTCTAAAACATTGGCATTTGCTGTAATTGAAGGATAGGCCAAGTCGATATAAGTTGCACCATTAAGCCCGCTTAAATTATCGGTTCGAAATGGGAATGCCGGGAAACCTTCTATATTTTGAAGATTAGTCATGGCACCATCGCTAAAAGCATAGCGAACATTTACAGGATTTGGCACGTTAGGGGACGACACTATCACGGTATTAGCACTGATTATTGCCAAAGCTGGATAAAACTTATTATCGCTGCCCGCAATTCTAAAATTTGAAACTGACTTTCCATCCTTAGTCATCAATCCCGTGCCCAAAGTGCTGGGTTTATAACTCACAACAATTGTACTCCCCTGTATCTTGTGTGATAAATAGGTTGGACCTTCGCACACCATATTGATGCCATAATCTTTTACTAATGCCAATGCAGCCAGACGCTCACCTACAGGACGTTTGTTCAAAGGGTGAATTTGACGAAGATTCGCTGAATCGGGACACAAATCAGCATTGACCACAATTCCGGTTTTGGGTGTATTTACAATAGCATTTTGAACTTCGCGAAACAATGGAATGCCATAGCTTAAATCACGATTAGACGGATGTGTAGTTGGATCAAAATAGGGAGCTAATTGTACGGTATAAAAAGAAAAGTTGGTTCCCCAGCTCGCTCTGTAATCAGCTATCATAGCTGCTTGCGAGTCTGTATATCCAGCTGTTGGACTGTTCACATTATACTCGCCCTGATACCATATCATACCTTTTATTGAATAGGGTATGATTTGTTTTATCATTGGTAAGTAAACCGAACTTTGAGGTGAACCAGCATTGTAATTAATCACACTTGTGCTAGAAGCCAGTGCAGTAGCCGACATAAAATCACTAATGGGACGTCCTGCCCAACTTGTGTTGATCATTCCAATGGGCACATTCAATGCAGGATGACTGTACAAAGCCCTGGCAAAATAAAACGGAATAAATGCAAAATTATAAGCTGAAGTTGGCGAACAAACCATCCACGTACTGTCAACAACAGGCAAAGTAGCTGTTTTAGTCTGCAGTGAAACAGGAGGATTAATAGTCAAAAAGCGAATATTTGGAAAATTTGCAGCATCTAATTCTGCTTTGTGATACACAGCAAAAACAGTTGGCTGATAGCCAGCGTGTAACCACATGTTCGATTGTCCGTTTGAAACCCACACTTCGCCCACTAACACATTGTTCAGGTTTATTGTTGTGGTGCCGTCAGTGATAGTAATCGAATACGTCGGTGCTTGTCCGGGAATTGCCACCGGCGTTTGAATTTTTGTTGTCCATACTCCGCTGGCATTGGTTACAACAGAGGTCGATTGACCCCAACTGGCTGTAATGGATATTGTTTTTCCTGCGTCAGCTTTTCCCCAAAAATTTGTTTGCGTGTTTTGCTGTAAAACCATATTATTGCTAAAAAATCGGGGCAATGTTAACACTGCGGTTGAATGCAGATAACAGCAAAAAAACAGGATAATAAAATAGAATTTCTTCATAATTTAACGTTTCAGTAATAATAATAATCAGTTGTTTAATAATTGTTTATAAATTATTTCATTTATTTTATTGTGAAATTCCACTATGGTCCTTTATTTATTATCGAATATATTTTCCATGTATTTTGCACAATTCGATAAATTTAAGTACCCGTTCCGGTTTCATATCGTGTTGCAGGATGTGTGCCGGTGCAATCATGTAACCGCCACCTTTACCCAAAATCTGAATTTTTTCAATAATATCAGCTTCCAAAGCTTCGTCAGTACCATTTGGCAATAAATCTTGTTGATCAATGGCTCCCCAAAAATTAAATAAATGACCGAAATTATCCTTCATATCATGTGGTAAATGTCCGGGAACATTAGGTTGAACAGGGTTGAAAACTTCAAATCCAATTTCGCGAATATCCACCAACAAATCAGCCACAGCACCATCGCAGTGAAGAATTGGAATAATATCCGGCTTGGCCTTTTTAAAAGTGTCAATCATTTTGGTATAATGTGGCTTCAACTGCTCACGGAAAGTTTCAGGAGGCATAATCAGACTTACCTGTGTTCCAAAATCATCGCCAAACCAAATAGCATCAACACCAGCTTCAATTAGTTTCAAGCCAATTTTGGTCTGATATTCGGCACAAGCTTCGAATAATGGAATCACATATTCAGTTTCCATCATCATGTCAATCAACAACTTTTCCATACCCACCAAATGACGCGCTAATGCAAAAATTGTTGCCTCAATGTCACCAAAAACGAGGTAATCTTTTCCGTATTTTTCTACCAAAGCTTTGGCATCGCGGAAACGTCCGGGTGCTTCGGGATCTGGAAATTCAAATGCATCAATGTCAGCTTTTGTTTCAGCATGAGCCAACGGATTTTCAATAACATCCACATAAAATTCTCCTTTTCGCATCCGCATTTTATATTCACTCAGCCAGGTTCCATCTTCACGCATTTCTTTACGGAAATTATCCGAAACAGAAGCACCCGTTATAACCACATCGCTTCCCATGGCAAGACGTAACTCGTTGTTGCTTATACGATAAGTCACATCCTCAAACGGATTCTCGGTATAATGAGGCGCAATGCCCATGTTTTCACAAAAATAATCTGACAATTGACGACAAAGGTCAAACTGAAGAGGCACACGGTCTGGCAATCCTTCTATGCGGTGAAAAGCCTTCAAAACTCTTTCTCTTGAATTCATTTTGTATATTTTTTGAAATAATTATTTAACATAAAAAACTTCAGTTAAAGGAAATGAAACCGGCGAATTGTCTGGGTTAGTCTCCAGTATATCAGCCATATAAGCATTCCATTTTTTTGCAATTTCTTCCTTCTTTAATTCCAAAAATGCATCTCCTTCAATTTTCCTAACAGCTATAATGTCATTGTTGGATTTATCCAGAAAAATTGAAAAATCGGAAATGCCGTATTCTTTAAACTTTTCTAAAAGTTCTGGCCAAATTTCATTATGTCGTTTTTGATACTCAGTTTCAAAACCTTCTTTTAACTGCATTCTTACTGCCATTCGTTTCATAATCAGCACTTATTTGATTAGTTTTATAGTTTCAACAGTTACAGGTCCTAACAAACCAGATTCAATCAATGGCACTTCTTTCCAGGGAATTTCAGGACGTTTTTCTGCAATCTCGATTGATTTTACGGGCAGAACAGTTGCTGCAATGTTTGTCTCTGTATATTTTGTACCGTTCAATGCATCCCCCACAATGCGATTCGACCATGTATTAGCAACTTCAACTTTCAATTCGTTTTTTCCATTTTTTACAACATCGGTAATATCATACCGGAAAGGTTTGGTCCAGGTTATTCCCAGCGGTTTTCCGTTTAAAGTAACATCGGCAATTTTGGAAACTTCACCCAAATCGAGGTAAATACGATTTCCTTTGGTGGCACTCAGTTTGTTATCAAATGATTTGCTGTAAGTAGCAAAACCAGAGAAGTATTTTATGGCTTGGTTAGCATTTTCGGTCCACGAACTCAAAGTAGGAAATTCAATCGATTGGGGCGCATCATAACCTTTAGCAAAAGATACATTCCAACTACCATCCACCCTTTGAACTTTATTATTAACTTCTACTGTTTTTGTTTTTCCATTTTTCGTAATTTCATATTTTCCATTTTTAGCAATCATGGCACCATTGGCAGTATAATCAATCAACACCGGCTCGCCATTTTTGTTGGTAATTGTTGAAATGGCAGGTGATTCAGCAGTATCTCGAAAAACTATCAAATACGAACCATAAGCCGGAAATGACATAGGAATTTGTGTATAAGCATTCGTTTGATTGTAAACCGGAATAGGGTATATTTCGCCTGTAATGGTATTCCACATTTCAGGAACTTTGCCCGTCAGGCGGAATTCCAGGGTGCGCGATTCAGGTTTGAGCTTATTATTCCGAACGAAAAAAACATCATTATTATCTTTCTGATAATGAATATAATCTATCGCCATCGAATCTTTATCAGCATAGTTGAAATCAGGTTGAACATTCAGAATTCTCACCATTTCAAGTGGAGAAACAGCAGTGTAAATAACAGGTTTATTACTTTTTGCAATCACGCCGGCATCTTTTTCATCAGACCAAATGCTGCTGTTGATTTGCTGAATTTGAGCATCATCATTTGGATTATTTACCAATTTTCCAACCAACTGCGGTTTTGAACCGACTATTTTAGCTCCCTGTTTGGCAAATTCATACAATTTGGCAAGTACTTCTGGGTTCATTACATCTTCATAGTTCAGAGCCAGCATACAAAATTCTGCACCGTTTGACAGTTTGAATTTCCCATCCGAATAAGTCAATCTATTGAGCAATATATCGGTATTTACAATTTCGTAATCGTAGCCAGCACCAACTTTAAAATGTGTGTTTTTAGGTGCACCTGCATTCGGTATTTTATCGCCATAATAATACAACACATCTGCATAAAATTTTGAATTTTGGAATACACTATTCAAGCGCGAAAGATAAGAAACAAAGGGTGTTGCTTTCGACCACCATATATTTTGATTGTTGAAATGAGTTCCAGCATGATAAGTTATACCCGGACTTTTTTGACCTGAAGGCGTATGCGAAAATCCATGAATACACTGCCGATTCATACCTTCACAATATGCTCTATCAGCATATGGACGCATATCGCACGGACCTTCCTGCCATTGTTGGAAGGAGGTAAATGATTCTTGCTCTACAATTCCCTTTTCGTAAATATGCGAAGCTGCAGCTACTTCCTTAACCACTCGCAGTAAATCAGTTTTTTGTCCAGTTTTATCATCAATGTATGGAAGCGGATAATTCACCCAAAATTCACCACGGGGAATATCCAAACTTCCCAGCACTTTTAATGGTTCGGCAGAGCCATTGTACAACGGATAACCCGGGCCACCGGCTTCACAATTCACCTTTAGTCCAAGCGGATTGCATATTTCACGGGCAGTTTTAAATAAATTATTAATCATCAATTCCGAAACGGTTTTGTTGACATCAATTTTCATACGCTTGTTAGTTGCATCCGAAAAAAGTTCATTGCTGAAAAAATAGGGGAGAAATTTTGTTATTTCGTAACCGTTTTGCTTTTTGAATTCCGAAGGTAATTGCGGTGTCCATAAACCACCTTTGGCTTCATAACTTGCAAAATACATAGTTTTCAAACCTGTTTTACTAAAATCACCCAAAGCAGATTTCAGTTTGTCGAGCATATAATTCAGGTGAAACTTTACAGCTTCAGCTTCAAAATGGTCTATTGAAAGACCCGCAGAATTGGGGCTTGGCAAAACAATTTCCTGACCGGAATTTGAACTAATGAAACGCTGAACTGTCCAATCTCCAGGAGGCGCATTCCATTTTAGTTCGTTGGTTTCTGAGTTGAAGTATTTAGTAATATCAATGATTTGGGCTGTGTCCATAGTGTTTTTAGGAGTATTTGTTGGGAAAGCTAGAACAGCAATTTCTTCATAATATTCTGGTCTTCCGTTTGGTAAATACTTCAAAAGCTGTTTTTTTGTTCCACCCACGAGGGTTTCGTGTGAGATATTTACTTCTGGAAAAGGTACTGTAATGGTTTGAGTTTTTGTTGTACTTTTAATTGTAATTTCAGATTTATATAATTTTTTAGCTGCATATTTGGCGGGTATCCAACTACCACCTGCATTCCAACTACTCGATACATTCAATCCCATGTCAAGTCCTAACTTTTTGGCTTCCAGGGCAGCGAACTTTATATATTGAACAGATTCGTCGCTAAAATAAGCTGGTCCTGCTTTGGTAGCTGACGAAGGAATTGCTCCAATTTCGAAAAAGTCAAAACCGGCTAGTCCTCGTTTTTTTATTTCCAAAAATTCCTGACGAGCCCGAAGCGTATCGATATTCCCATTCAAGCACCACCAATATACTTTTGGACGAGCAGTATTGGTTGGATTATTAAATGCGTTGCGAAGCGATTCGTAACTTTCATTTGATTTAGCAATTGAGTGCATTGTAAACATGGTAGCCATTAAAACTACAAGCATGATTTTAATTTTTGTACTATTCATTGGTTATCAATTTGATATTTTGATTTAAGGATTGAACATCTTAAAAGAATATTCAACAAAAATAAGGTTGGCAATACAAAAAACAATAATATATTGCGTATTAAAATCCTCAAATTACGAATGTGCTGCTATAAATAAAAAACTTCACACTGATTTAAGGAAAAATCATTATGAAGTTTAAAATACAACGATATTGTCAGTTATAATTTTTAATTTTATAATAACAGTACAATAACCAGGCATGAGGATGAGCACAAAACACGGGAAAAGTCCAATGGAAAGTAGTTTGATCGGCTAAACCTTCGGTGGGAATTAGGCACGACTCTATGTTGTCCGAAGCCGACCAATACGATGACCAGTAATTTGGATAGCATTTGGCAAAATTGTCAAACGACATCATTTTCAACAATTTAAGTGCTTCGTTTTTATCAAACTCACTTACACCACATATTACAGGACCATTGAGGGCATACCAGAAACCACCATTTTCTCGCGACCCGTAATCAAAAGCCGGATCATCAAATTCGGGAGCTTGCTGTTGGCGTGCGCCTAATTTTTCGTCCTTATACACTCGTTTTTTCATTTCTTCGTACAATACTTTTTTGCGTTCTAAAGCCAATTCGGGAATCTGTAAAGTGAATCCTTGTGGTTCGAGAAACATATTTTCTTCGCCATAAGCTTTGTTGTTGAAATACATACGCCGAGGAAAAGTCCTGTCGCCCAAATCATTCATAAAAGCGTTCAAAACTCCGGTTCGAAAAATGGTCATACTTTTGCAAAGATTATTCAATTGTTTTTCGGAACTTGTAAATTCAGGCAACCTTTTCACTTTTTCTAAAATGGGTATTAAGTTGGCCATAATGCTGATTGCCATCGCCGAATTCATATGCGATTCGCCCTTAAAAAGTATGCGGTTATATTGTACACTCTGAATATAATACACCGCATCGCTCCAATCTGAATTCAATAATTTTATTAATCCGTGGCTTCCAGTTCCAACTTCGTCTCGCAAGTATGTAAATGTTTTTTCAATCACATCTATGCCGGTTACTTTGGACATATTGTGAGCAGGATAATATTCCGATGTTTCTAACAGGAAATCGTAATCCTTGGTAACACGCAGGTATTCGGAGATAAGCAAAAAGAAATACAATTGCTGATCGCTTGTAAAATAACAACGGGAGCTCGAAAATCCATAACCGCCTTCTTCCAGGTTTACTGCGCCGTTGGGCATAATGCGTTTCATCATGTATTTCAAAACTGATTTGGCTAAGGAAGAATTGTAATATATCAATGGCAAAGCGTGTTGGAAATTATCGCGAGCTGAGGCACGAATTCCCCAATCGTAATCATACAAAGTGCCTTGAGGAATAATCACTTCCTTGTAAAAATCGTTGTAAGTTGCCATTGCTTCCAAAGTGTATGCGTGCCAAATCATTTCTTGTTTCAGCACTTTGTCCATTTCATTTTCAAGCTTTGGCAGGATTTTTAACCAATCATTGCTAAATGCAGCTTCTGAAAAAAACTGGTCCTTTGAAACTTTATTTACTAAAAATGGATTGGTTTCCTGCATTTCCTGACATATTTTTTCAATATCCGAAAAACTATTCTCGAAAGCATACCCAACTATAAATTCCAGTTTCTTTTCTTCATTTGGGTTCAACGAAAAAGTAGTTTTCGCTATGAATTTATTCCTTCTTCCTTCGGTAATTTCGTTTAATACAGCAGACTTTGATAATGCTTTAAGAAACAACGAAGGTGGATAGCCATCGTATTGCGAAATTGTTTCCTTGGTCGGAAACTGAAGGGGATCATCGGTCGAACCAATAATATCAGCTTTCAAAATATTCCGGTTAGGGTCGAAAATCACCGTATTTACATACTGTACTTTTTTATCTTTTGATTCTAAACTATGCTGTTGCATAGTCTCATAATTAGCAGTAATCGACTCTTTATAAACGACATTGATGGTTTTATTGCCTTTATTTTTAATTTTGACGGTCAATAAAAAAGCTGACAAACCATTGTAAGGCGTGCTGGATGGTTTTACAGAGATTACTCTGGAACAACTAATCTTATCTAGCGAATATTGATATTTTGCAAAACCAGCTCCAAAAACACGTTTGCATTTGGTAGCATCTGTGGCTACAGAATTCATGCCCGTAAGTTGATAACTGGAAGTAGTTTCACGGTTTGAGTTCAATACATCGATGGACGAACTGTTTAGTCCTGAATTCGGAACATCACCCTGATTCATGCGCCCCCAATCTCGCTGCCCGGTAATAAGTTCATATTCACCGCTTACATGAGCAAACAAGGTTAAACGATAATTCCCTAAAAGGAAATAAGGGTCTTCAGGTATTTTTACATCTAATCCACTAGGAGTTTTGCATTTAAAAGGCAAATTTCCAACATAATTGAAGCAAGGTAAACCTGCTTCATCTTTAAGCCAATAACCAATTTTACTATCATTAGTTCTGTTTTGAGAGAATAAAAAAACAGAAGACAATGAGCAGAATATAAGTGTGAATGTTTTAAGAGAATTCATTACATTTGATTTTTTTATTTAAAACAAGGCTGTAATTTTTCTAAATTGCTCATCAAATCATCAGACATTCCACATTTGGATGCAACCAAAGGAAAGATGCCGGCAAATTGGTATTTATCTCTTTGGATAAGAATCTTTTAATAATATCTTCTTTGCCCTTTCCAGCAATAATCATAATAATTTTTTTTGATTGTAGAATATTAGCCATTCCTAGTGTTAATCCGTAAGTTGGCATCTCATTACCCATGTTTTTTGCCATTGAATGTTCCATCGATTTTTCGGTCAAAGTGGCTTTATGGCAATAGGGTTGAAGGTAGGCTGAAGGTTCATTAAACGCAATATGACCGTTGGCACCAAGCCCCAAAATACAAACATCAATAGCTCCGTTTTTATCTAAATAGGTCTGAATACGAGCTGCTTCGTCAAGTGGTTCAGCTGGATTACTGTTGAAAGCAATGTAATTTTCTTCGGTAATTCCCAAAGGTTTGTTGATATAAGTTCGGATATAAGTCTCGCAACTTTCTGGATTGGTTGGACTAATTCCACCCCATTCATCTAGCTTGATAATCCGTAATTCTTCCGTACTAAACTTGTCTTTTTTTTGTGCCAGTTTTTGATACGTTTCTGAGGGAGAATTTCCGGTAGCAATACATAATAATAGATTTGGTTTTACGTCAATTTCTGAAACAATTAAGTCTGAAGCATAATCACTTAATTCGGAATTAGTTCTAAATTTTCTGATATTCATATCGTCTGTTTTTTATGAAAAAGGAGAAAAAGAATGTGATGCAGATAATACCTGCATTGATTAAAAACATTCGTTGCACACCAAAAGCATCAACCAAATAACCAGCCCACCAATTGCCCACGATTGCGCCAACTCCCATGTATGTAGTTGCAAACAAAGCCTGTCCGGTGGCTCGATACTGAATAGGGATGGCAATATTGAGATATTCAATAGCCGCCAACAGATTTAGAATAAATGATAATCCTTGTAAACACTCAATACCTAGTGCAAAAATTGGGTGTGAAATGGTGGCATATAAAAATAAACGTAAAGCAGTGGCAAAAATAGAGATGCTTATAGCCCGAACTAAGCCAAACTTTTTGATAATAAAATAGGCAATCGGATAAAATGGCAACTCAACTAAAGCTTGAATCATAATTCCGACACCTACAGTTTGATCCGAAGCTCCGATATTATTTAAATAAACAGTATAATATGACCATACGGATTGAATAGAAACCGCCACAAAAGCATTTAAAATAAGGAATCCTACAATATCCTTGTCCTTAAAAATTGGCTTTAGTCCAACAAAAATAGATTCTTTAATATGTTTCACAGGCTTGGTTTCTTGTTTCAAAAAAAGCAACAAAAACCAACCAACAAATAGCAAAGCAGAAGCAAAAATGAAAATAAATTTCATGTCTTGTGGATTGATTAAATACACTGTCATCAATCTTCCAACTAACAATCCACCAGCAGCATATCCAATGGAACCAAAAATCCGAAAGTTACCATAATTAGTTGTTTTGTGAGTATCAACATAATCCAGGGCAATGGAATCGAGAAGTGAATTCATTGTGGGGTTATATACTAAGGATAGAATAACTGTGGAAATCAGAAAATACCAGAATCCGGTATTTGCAACGAAAAGAAAAAAACAAAAGCAAGTGAGTAATGCGGTTATCAATAATGTGTTTTTGTGTCCCAACTTGTCTGCCACCATACCCCAGAAAGGCATAACTAATAACATCACTGCTGGAATAATACCCATAATTATACCTGATTCAAAACCACTAAGGCCATTCCTTTCTAAAAAAAGGGCAAAAAGCGAGAACCACGTCCCTGCCTGAATAAAAAACAAGACGTAAACCATTCGTAACAACAAACCTTGTTTTGTATTTGATTTTAACATCGAAATTTATATTTGTTGTTTGAATAAATTTAATTTCGGATTTTCTAAATTCTTATTTCTTGTTAAACCAAAATTTTTAGCACTATTGTCGATATTTTGAAGTATTTCATTGTTAATTTCAAAGCCAATATGTTCGATTCCAAGCAAAACTGCTCCAATAATGGGCTCGTAAATTGCATTCACAATACTAGCATTTGGTGCAACCAATTTTACTTCATCCGTAAATGTATCAATTAAAATACTACCTTTTCCTTTAAAAATTCCACCAGAAATAACCACTTCAAATGCTACTTCCTCCATTCTAAACTTACGAACGCCACCTTGTACAAGCCCGGCAAATGCTTTTGCCATTTGCTTAATTAAAGTAATTGATGCTTTGTCACCTCTATTGGCAGCATCAAAAACAAGAGGCACAATGCTCAATCTTTGAATTCGACTTATTTTATTTTCAACATCGGCCATCAAAAGACTATCTACATCTATGAACCCTAAATGTTTCAAAACAAGTTCTGTCAAATTTGTGGGTGGTATCCTAAATGTTTCAGCATTATAAATCGTATTTAATATTTTTTTACTCAATGCAGAGCCACCCTGAATATCATCCTGAGCATAATATTGATAAATAAACTCCTCTCCAAAAGGTGAAATTATTGCACAGTTTACTCCCGTACCTGCATTTACTATTGCTCCATAAGCATTTAAAGTACCACCACGAAGTGCAATAATACTATCGTTATTGACTACAATATTAGGACAAATATTTAGATTCGCAATAGATTCGTGAAGTAAATCATATTCATATTGAAAATCTGCACCAGTCATGCCTGAATAAATTAAATCAATATTACTCAATTTCAATCCCGCTTTTTTTATAACAAACTCCGATGCTTTTCGGATCATTTGCATACTCAGTTCCAAACCATCTATGCTATGGCAAGCTCCATTTACACAATGATAACTTAAAATATTCCCTTTTATATCAGAGACAGCAGCACGCGTGTGCGACCCGCCCTGATCGATGGCTAATATATAATTCATAATTTACAGTTTGAATTGTGGTAAATACTGTTTGTTAGCTTCAAGCATTTCTTTCAACATGGGTTTAATAATTTCATAGTCGCCAACCAATGGATGTGCCAGTAAAGCCATCTCGGCTAAATCAACCGAACCTGTTACTGCTGCCTCAACAGCCAATTGTTCGTAATTCTTCACCGCAGCAATCAAACCCCAAATTTGCTTTGGAACTGTTCCAACCGTTAGAGGGGTAATGCCATACGAATTCACCAAACATGGCAATTCAACCACAGCATCTTTAGGCAAGAAACTAATTGAACCATTGTTCGGGACATTGACAATGATTTTATAGGGCTGATTGCTATAAATTGCCTTTATGACATTGATTGCAACTTCACTGTAACCACCGCCACCACGTTTTTTAAGGGCTTCAGGTTTTTCATTTATTGATTCGTCGGCATAAGCAGAATAAATCTCTGATTCAAGTTCCAGTATATCTTCACCGCGTGTTGTAGTTTTTTCTTGCAACATTTTTATTTTTTTTGAGCGGTGAAAAAAATACTGTAAATAAGGACTTGGAATTAAACGGAGTTTTTTCATTAATTCAACGCTCACATCACCGTGATTGGAATTTTCAAGCACTTTATCAAATTCTTCATCGGTCATTGGTCGACCTTTGACGGTTAAATTGTACGCAAAGTTCATGTGATTCAAACCCACGTAATTGTAATCTACATCGGCTTCGATTACATCAAGCGCTTTTTTCGACCACCATTTTGGAAACAAACCACCAGAGCAAAGTCCGGCGATTTTAGCTTTGCTGTATTTAGTCACTGCTTCAGCTACCAAACCTGTTGGATTTGTATAATTTACAATCCAGGCATCTGGATTGTATTTTTCAACCGCGCGAGCAATTTCAAGCATCACTGGTATCGTACGAAACGCTTTCATCATACCTCCCACGCCAGTTGTTTCTTGCCCCAACATACCATATTTCAATGGTATTTTCTCATCCAACGTTCGTTGTTGATTACCCCCAACTCTTATTTGAACATCGATAAAACTTACATCCTCAACTGCTTGCTGCAGATTTTTGGCAATTGTTATTGTAATTGACGAATTGTGTGCTTTGATATAACGTTTACAAAAATTCGCTATTATTTCAAGTCTCTCACTATTAATGTCATATAACTTGATTTCGGCAATCGGCAATTGTTCATGCTGATTCACAATTTCTTCAATAATTTCGGACGTATATCCACTTCCGGCACCTATAATAGATATTTTTAGTGTTTCCATTTAACTTATAAAATTGTTACTTACTTCGATTTTTCGAAGCACAAATGAAAAAACAGCAACTGATACTGAATAGAATTTGTCCAATAGTCCCAATTATGTTGACCTGGACGCTCTGTATAATCATGGTCGATTTTCAAACTGATTAATTTCTTGTGTAGACTCAGATTAATATCATGAAAGAAATCGTTCAAACCACAGTCAACCAACAAGTGTAAGTCCTTGTTTCTCAAACCATAAACCATATTAATCACCGAATTTTTATCCCAGAGTTCAATGTTTGAATTATGTTCACCTAAACGTTTTTCAATATCAAACTTTCCTATCGACGCATTTAAATCAACACCACCACTCATACTTCCAGCGTTTGCAAATAAATTTTTATGCCTTATAGCCAGATACAACGCTCCATGACCACCCATGCTCAAACCACTTATGGCGCGATGATTGCGGTCGGATAAAGTTGAATAATGTGTATCAACATACGAAACTAAATCGGAAGTTATGTATGATTCAAATTGTGATTTTAGATCAATTGGACTATCAAAATACCAACTGCTGTAACCACCGTCAGGACAAACAATAATGAATTGATATTGAGTTGATAAAGTCTTAATTTCAGGAACAGCAGTTACCCATTGAGCATAATTATCGCTAAAGCCGTGTAGCAAATACACAACAGGATAATGTTTTAACGGGTTATAGTTTTCTGGCTTAATAATCACACTTTTTACATCCATTTTCATTTTGGATGAAAAAACGGAAACTGTATCAACCTGATTTTCGGAAAAAGAAAATAAGGTGAAAAATGAAACAAAACCCAGTAATAAAATCCTTCTAATGTTCATCTTTTATTCAATTACAATAGTTGGTTTGCCATTTTTTAAATCCATCGATTGAATCAATGGGATTCTAAATATTGGAGCAATAACCTGATATCCGGCTGAATTTAAGTGCAAATTATCAGCTTTGTACAAAGATGAATTAACAGTACCATCTGCATTCATCAAAGCATCAAAGTGGTTAATATATTCGGTTTGTGGACGAATTCGAGCATATTCCTTTAAAAGCACATTCAGCGGTTTAATTTTAGTTTCAAGTAAGGAAGCAGTTGAAGGTGCTGTTTTGAATGAAACTAAATACAAAATGGCATTGGGAAAAGCCTCATGGATTTTATAACCCATGTAACGTACTTTGTCAAAAATTACATCTACGGCATCAGTTGTAATATCGTTTTCGCAAGACAAGACAACTACTTTGGGCTGATGTGGCGTTACTAAACTTGTAAATGCATGAATCTGTTGAATCAAGACCGAGCCACCCAATCCATTATTTACAATAGAAGTAAGCGGTAACATATCAGTTGCCAAATTCTCAGGTGACATACTCCAGTATTGGATGGTTGAACTCCCAATAAACAAAATATCACGCACGGGTCCACCTGACAATTGGGCGTTGGATGTAAGCATTTGAGCTATGGTTGCATCCTTGGCTGTCAAAATTGAAAGATCAGTAACTCCACCGGTTGAACCTGTATTTACAGACGGGTCGTTACTTAGTTGTGCTGCGTATTTTGCCTGTAAATATGGATAATCCACAGGGTCAACTAAATCGGTTGAATTAGGATTATAAGCGAATAGATTTAATGACAATGTAACGAATGCAAACAATAGAATGCCTACATGCTGACCGAGATGAATAAATTTTGCTTTCATAAAGATATAAATATTTTAATATTAGTAATTTAAAGTTAGCTACAAACTTTTGATGAAAAAATCACAAACATAACCATTCTATTAACAAATGAATAAAACGGCTATTTCACAAACCTGAACTTTTTAATTCCACTTTCATTCTTAACCAGTGCAATGTATATCCCAGATGTAAGGTTTGATAAGTTAACATGATTGACATTTGAAATGCAGATTTCTGATTTTCCGGTTATATCTAAAATGTTGATTGATCTTATTTGATCAGATTTTACAAATAACTCATTGTTCAGAATGGAATAAGAACAATCTGTTTGAGCAATCTCATTTATGAGATTTGTTTGTCCATTTAAGGTCAAACTACCGATACCACTCATCTGAACCCAGGGTTCTTGCGGAACACCATTAGTATGCCAACTTTTCCGATATCGGTTATGGTCATCATTATCTGCCACTATAACATCAAATCCAACTGTACTCATATCAGGGACAGATTCTAATGAAATTACCCTGTCAATAGACACCTCCAAAGTATAACCAGTTGCAGTACGTACAAAAGAATATTCTACACCATCAGTGTCAATATCGTCTGATGCCGGAGGATAGTTTGTACTTCCTGCTTCGGATTGAATCGTTTCAAGAGTTTGTGCACTAATCGCAAATTGTCTGGAATGGACTCCTGATGCTCCTTGAACCGACAGTGAATCGTAACCGGACAAACCAAAATAAATTTCAACTTTGTCGCCCAACCAAAGATTCCCATCAACTTCTTGCATTACAATGTCATCTGTAATATCAAAGAAAAAATAAAATTTCGATGCATTGTATGTTACTTTAAATTTTCCAGTAAAATCGGTAGGACTCAAAAATCCAGATTCTTCGCCTTTAAACGTTACATTTATTGGATTCCACAGTATACTATTCCAGGCATCATCTGTATCAAGTCCGTCAATCACAATTTGAAGAGATGTGGGATTAACCATTAAAGTCTCATTTTGTTGAGCTGCATTTGCGACCCAAACAAATATAAATAATACCAAACTAAGAAATAATAATCGGTTATTCATTTCAATTAAATTTTAAGATTTCACAATCATACTTCATGATTTCAACCTGTTATTTTACAAATTTATCTGACAACAAACTTTTACTCTTTAAAATGTAAATACCGGAAGGAAGCTTAGAAACCGATGTTTTGCATCCACTGAAAGACATTACAATTTTCCCAGCATAATCAATAATACTAAACTTTTCGTCTTCATTAGTGCCAAATACTGTCAATACCTGATTCTCTTTATCAACATTTAATCTTATTTTATTAGTTGTTTCTAAATTAGAAATTTGAGTATTAAATGGGGCTGGATAAATATAAGTACCTGACATTGATCCCCTGTATAATTCGCGTGTGAAAGGATTAACCTTCAACATACCTTCATGACAAGAAATAGAACTATCATCAGAGATTGAAGCCCAGGTTACTCCTCCATCGAGCGAACGATAAACATTTGGAATTCCAGATATTGACATTGAAACATACATCACATTCGGATCAATAGGATCAATAGCTATGCTTCTAACTTTATTACATGCTCTTACTTCAGCTGGCAGCCAAGAAGGTAAAACATTCAATAACCCTGTCAATTCAATATTAGAACTGTGTTTTGCTACAGGATTGTAAATAACTTTACGTAAACCAAGATAATTGATGCTACCTTTAGTTTGATTCAAAACAAAGAAAATATTTGGATTGGTAGGATGAACAGCGAAAGCCAATATTCTATCAAGTTGTACTAATGATTCACTGGAAGGGTTATCATATACTGAGTACCAACTAGAAGCATGATCATCAGAACGGAATATTGAACATTTATAAGCACCTACTGCAAATAAATGACTATGACCATTTTCATCTTTATTAATAGCAATTACATTAGGAGTTGCGCTTTTAATAAATACTTTTTGCAAAGTCAGGTATTCAGGCCAAACCCAGTCCATATCCCAATAACCAGCCCCACCATCTACCCATTGAGCCGGTACAACGTCTGGAGTTGTTGTTCTAACCCAGGTTTTGATAGAATCGAAAGTCATACCTGCATCTTTGGAAATTTGATCGCCTGAATAGCAATATTTTTCAAATCCCACTTCCGGGTCAAATCCGACAAAATCATAAGATTGACGACGCTCCTTTACATTCCACCAAAGTGTTTTTTTTGTATATGGATTAATTAAATTCTGCCCTGTAATCTTATTTTTATAAGCATTTACGTTTAGAACGGTATCCCAATGTATTCCATAATCTTTGCTGCGCATTAATTGAGATTCGCGCCCATAAAACCCAACACTTGCCACTACTACTTTTGAATCAGCTAATGGTTGAAAATCAGCTGAATATGAACCACTCCAGCTAAGCCTGCCATCATCTACCCAACTTCCAATTATTTTATCTGGTGGATAAAACCACTCACCTTTGCTATCCGAAAATCTGGGTCCAACATCATTGCAACTTAACATGAGTAAATTTGGATTGGTTGGATGAAAATTACAGCCATCAATTCCCGGACTCCATGCGTTCCCCGTGAAGCCAGTTGCACTCTCAATTGCAGATGGTTTTGAAACTCCCTTTTGGTCGGCTAAAGATTGAATTTTTACCATTGTGGCACATCCTGTTGCAACAGCATCACCATATTTATTACTTGGATCTGGCAAAATAGATGCCATTTGATTATATATCTGCCATCTCCAGCCACCATTTATTTTCTCCCTGTTTAGTCCGGGAAAGGGAACAACATCTTTCATATTTCGCCCGGGGAAAGTACTTCCTCCAGAATTCGAAACCTTAACCATTCCACCATTCATGTTATCACTCACCCAAAAAATTTGCTCTGGAAAACCTGGATTCATAAAGGCATACATACAACTTGTAGTTACATCAGTTCCTTGTCCTGAATCATATCGAATGGTAGGTCGTGTAAAAGTAGAACCACCATCAGCGGAAATATAGTAACCATTGTGACTATAACCGGTTGATAACGCTTTAGTTAAATTATAGTCCGGATCATTATGAACAACTACGTACATTGAATCGGGATGTCTTGAATTAATTAAAATAGAAGTCACTGTATCACCAGCAAATTTTTGATTCTGAATGAAAGAAACACCGCCATCAAAACTTTTGTAAAGTCCAGTACCTGTTCCAACATAGACCACATCTGAAAGTGTTGGGTGTGCTACTACTGTTGTTATCAAAGTATCAGTAAAAATAGCTATTTTGCTCCAAGTGCCTTTTATACCACTTGCATCAGATCGATATAGTCCTATTTTATCAAAAGCACAATACCAACGAGTTGGAGAAATTGTTGAACTTTGTTGAGATGGTTTCGACCAGGCTATTAAACTGCGCATCCGTCGATGAAAAAAAACATTATCGGCATTGAGCACCTGTGTCCAACTTGAACCACCATCGGTTGATCTATATAAACCTGCCAAAGCCGAAAGTCCTGAAAAACCCCATTCCTCATGAGTGCCTGTAGCAGCCACATGCCACCAACTTGCACACACTTCAACAAATACTATGTTCGGGTCTATTGGATCTACTTCAATGGATGAAGTAAATGGCAACCAAAGCCCTTTATCCTGATTATGTTTCCAAGTGGTACCGCCATCTGTGCTTCGCCATGTACCCATAACATCATGACAAGCATAAATATAATTTGGCTGAGTCAGACAACGTGAAAATCCATGCAATAATTGCTCGCCTTCTCCACCAGTCATATTACCATTAGCTTCTATTTGTGAACGAATAGGGAGACTTTTCCATTGTGAAAAGACTGGTATATATAACTCACAAACAATTAAGACGATACAAATCCTTAAAAAAACATTAATCTTGTTTTTACAGTTCATATTCTCCAAATTATTCTAACTTTTGGAATTTGAGGATATCATAATACTATTCAAATTTTTATAATTTCACAAATTTCTGATTCTGATGTTGACTACATTTCAAAATATACAATCCACTATTAAGCAGTGACAATGATGTAGAATTACCCATGAATTGTTTCATAAGCTTTCCGGTAATATCATAGATTGAATATTTTTCATCAGTTGTGCCATCAAAAAGAGTCAAAGTTTGTTCATTCTGATCCACATATAATCTGATTTTTGAGCTTATACTCATAATATTGTTCAAAGTGGTTATAGGTGCCGGTGGAGCCGGATAAATATAAGTACCAGCCATTGAGCCTCTATACAATTCACGCGTATGAGGACTTACCATCAATGTTCCTTCATGACAAGCAATTCCATCATTATCAGAAATAGAAGTCCATGTTGCTCCACCATCCAGCGAACGATAGGTATTTGGTATTCCAGAAATTGCTAATGAACAATACATGTACTGTGTATATATCGGGTCGATAGCTAAGTATCTTATTTTGGTACAAGCTAATGCATCAGCCGACACCCAAGGTGGAATAGCTGCAAAAACATTCAAATTGGTGTAAGCACTGGTTTTTGTAATTGGGTCATATACCACTTTACGCAAATCTCCTGCTCCCGGAGGAGCTACATTAAACGTTCCCGGTATGGGTTGCATGATAAAAAAGGTATTCGGATCTTTGGGGTTTACCGCAAATGGCATTGTTTTATCAATGTGTACTAATGAACCTGATGACGGATTATCGTAACATGAATACCAGGTTGCAGCGTGATCATCTGAACGATAAATATGTGTAAGTTGTCCATCTGTAGCAAACAAGTGACTATGTCCTTGGTTATCCATAACCAATGCTCGGATACTTGGAGCTATTGAACCTTGAATATATGGAATATTACCTACTGGTGCAGGGTATCTGAGTGTATCTGGATAAGCAGCACCGCCACCTTCCCATTCTTCAGAGTGTGTGGCACTTCTGACAAATGTTTTTATTGAATCCCAGGTCAGCCCGGCATCCTTTGAAATTCGATTACCTGCATAACACCAATTTTCATAACCCACTTCTCTGTCGAATTCAACAACTGGAAAAGGTTGTCGGGTAGTAATATTCCATAAGACACTAGTAGGTAAAAATGGGTTTATCAATGGAATGCCGGTTGTTTTGTTTAACCATGGTTTTACAGTAGTTAATGTATCCCACGTTTCACCATTATTAGTGCTACGCATTAATTGCATCTGGGTATATTGTCCAAGAGTAGCCACCACAACTCCGGTATTACCCGACTGATAAGATCCCGCAAGTGAACCACCACCCGTAGTTCTCATTTGAGTTTTCCATTTATCTAATTTAGTATCGTAATGAAAAAACCAATCACCTTTAGTATTGGACGTTTGAGGACCTACGTCATTACAATTGAGCATTAATAAATTTGGGTTGGTTGGATGAAAGTTACAACCATTCACTGCCGGACACCAAGCGTAACCCAAAAAGCCAGCAGAGCTCTGAATCAAACTAGGAGTGTTGCTTGTTACATTCTGAATTTTGAAAAGCATTCCTACGGTATTGGCAACTGCATCGCCTGCCTGATTAGAAGGATCAGGCAAAACAGAGCTATAAATACTTCCAATACCTTTGCGCAAATCGCCAGGATATGTTGGTGCCGGACTAATCATTTTACTCCAGGTTACACCTCCATCATTTGATATTTCGGCACACATACCGAGTGCAAAAAGATTGTTTACCCAAAATATCTGATCTGGAAAACCTGGATTCATATAAGCATTTACAACATTTAATGTTGTTTCGCCATCTGCAGGTGCTTGGTTTTCCTTTCCATCGTACCAATGCACACTTCGCGTATAATTTACACCACCGTCATTTGAAATCCACAAACCATTGCGAGCATATCCGGCACCATACGGATAAGGGGTACCACTTATTGCAGGATTACAAACAACAACATAGATTTTATTTGGATTTTGTGGATTGATTAAAATATTCGTTACAGTATCACCCGCAAAGCGGGGATCACTCACAAATGTAACTCCGGCATCGGTACTTTTTTTCAATCCTTCGGAGGTACATAAATATACAACGTTTGGTAAGGTAGGATGAGCAACCACCGCTGTGGTTAGTACATCTGGATTATCATAAACCTTTGTCCAAGTTCCGGCTGCACCACCAGCATCGGAGCGATACAAACATCCAGGTCCGGTTTGTCCATTTGAAACTCCGGGAACTGCAAGCGTTGCGTACACTGGATCAAAAGCCGCATACCAACGTGAGGGCGAAGTGCTTAGAGCTGCTTGTGATGGCTTTGACCAGGCAATCAAACTACGGGTACGACGGCAGGTTTCAAATTTTTTGGTAGAACATTGTATTACTTGTTCCCAATTTGCACCACCATCTGTTGATCTATATATACCGCCCAAGTTTGGAATTCCCTTAAATCCCCATATATTATCTTTATTGTCATCATTATACCAACTAGTAGGTGCAACCTCAACAAAAACCAAGTTTGGATTAACCGGATCTACCTCAATACTGGTAGTGAACGGCAACCAAAGCCCTTTGTCTTGATTGTGTTTCCAGGTAGTGCCCCCATCTGTACTTCGCCAGGTTCCCATCACATCTTCCGAAGCATAAATATAATTCGGATTTGAGAAACAACGACTAAAACCATGGAAAATTTGCTCTCCCTCACCACCTGCAAATCCGGCATCAAACTGTTCTTTAACTCTTACCGGAAGTGGCTTCCATGTTGTTTCAGACGTCAATGGAGGTGTTGAATATTGATATACCTGACTTTGACACGCAATTGTTTGAGATGAAGTGCTTGAAACCAACGACAATGTTCCTGTATATGTTCCAACTGCCAAACCTGCATTTGGTTTCATACGTACGTATATTGTTGAAGCAATTTTTCCTCCTACAGGATTAATGATTATTGGAGTCGTGGGTGTAAATAAACTTCCGGGACTTGTAGAAATTTCATAATTTGGAGTACATGTAATGGTTATTGATGACGGAGTATCAGAACTTACAGTCAGTGGCCTAATCATAGTGGATGTAGAGCCTACCTGAGCATTTAATCTATCTAATAACCATGTACTAAGCGTAAAAGTACCTGAAAGAATAGTATTATCTGTTTGAAGAACGTAATTGGAAACTCCTGGCAATGAACTGGAAATTATGACCTGACCAAAGTACTCCATGGGGAATAATGTTTCCCCTTGTTTCATTCTTATAGTAACCAATTCTGCCATCGAACTGGAACTCATTGTAAAAGTCAATGCAGTTAAACCGGCAACACTAAAATTATCTGCTTTTTTAGAAATTTCATATTCTTCGGGACATGTAACCGTAACTACAGCTCCAGCTTGACCAATGGCATTGACTGAAAAATCGAGTGTGGCAGTTGGTGTTTGGCCTCTTACATAACCCAAACCGGTAATCACCGTTCTTTCGTGAGTAGCATCTGCGGGACTTGACAACGAAGCTACCACCACCGAGCCACTGCAATCGAGTGTGTTCGAAGCCGTTGCTCCGTCTGTCAAATTAACCATTTCATTATTATAATTACCCGCTGTCAAACCACCTTTTAGGCGCACCCATAAGGTTTGAGTTGTATTTTTTGGAACAATTATCGAGGACTGTGAAACAAAAGGAGCGTTTGAAGTTGAAATTTGAAAATTAGTGGAAGGCGTAACAGTAACATCATTTGTTAGTGTATTGCTACTTACTATAAACGATTTAGCTGCCGAAGGCCCACTAGTTGAAACAGCATAATCCAATCCAGTAATAGTGGTTGGATTGGTATAAACTGATGGTGCTACATAAACCTGATCTTTATTATAAAACCCCATAGGTTTTCCATCAAGTAATAAGTTAATATAAGGTGCCAATGTGGCATAACCATTGATATCAATAGCAGGATTTGTATTTTTTGTAGCAATACCATAACCAGGATAGTTCGCTGACTTGGCTATAGGATAAACCCCACAATTTGCCACATTAATATCTGCATTTGTACCCTGTGTGCCACCAAACACATTAGCAGAAGATCCTGTATTATTAGCAAAAATAGTATTGGTAATGGTTGTTGTCCCACCTGCTTTATTGTATAATTTCAGTTCGGCTGCTGAGTTACCATCAAACGTACAATGATTTATAATATTTGTAAGTGTTCCTCCTGCATTATAAGCTTGTTGATTTATGACTCCATTCGTAAATATACCTTTAAAATAACAATTATCTAATGTTATAGCAGTTGGACAATCGGATGCCCAGTTATTATTGTATAATGAAGCTCCATTTGATTCAATGGTAGAATTCGTAACTATTAATGGTGCTGAAACCATAATTGATCCAGCATAATTTAGTATGGTTCCGGCAGCAAAATTCTTCAGCTTGCAATTATCAATCGTAATAGAAGCATTTGTTGTTACAGCAGCATTTATCTGAACAAGCGTAGTTTGTACACCACCGCCATTAATTTCAAGACCTTGCAAATTGAGCGAAAACGTGCCAGGTGCAGACGAATAATAAATAGCACTTGGAGAACAATTAGCAGTAAATGTAATTATTGGTCGTACTGCTAATCCGGCTTTAGCACGAACAGTGATTGACTTTTGAAGTATTATGGAGTTATAACCTGACCAGGAATAAGCACCACCACTAGTTGTCAGTTCTATAATATCACCATCAGCAGCTGCATAAAAAGCCGCCCCTACATTTCCTGAAGCAAGCTGTATAGTAATACCTGAACCATTTATAGAAATTAAGCTTATAAGAAATGTAAATAGTACTGATTTAAACATTTTCATTGGGATAATGATATTAAATTGAATTTACAAAACTATGACTATTTAAATACTTAATGCTATCATTTTGCGTATCTTTATCCTCAAAAAGCGCAGATTGATTTAATAGATTCAATGAATAATACTAACAAATTAGTTCTTATAAAATTAAACAGAACTTGTCATTTCTGACAAGTTCTGTTTTTTAATCAAGCTTTAATCTTGATTTCAAGTTAACAAACAGAGAGAACATAGAATTTATTTAATGAATTTTTCAGCAGTGTGCTTATTAGATTTCAAAATATATACACCCTTTGATAATCCAAAAATTGAGGTATTAAAGGATGAGAACTGCTGAACCATTTTTCCAGTAATATCAACTATTGTAAATAGTTCTCCATCAACTCCTCCAAAGATATTTAATTGTTGAGAATTTCTGTCAATATACAATTTTAACTTCAAATTATCTTTCATATCATCTAAACCAGATCTGATTTGAGCTGGAGTATTTGGTGCCGGATAAATATAAGTTCCTGACATAGAACCACGATATAGTTCTCGTGTATGAGGATTTACGGCTAACATTCCTTCATGACAGGAAATAGTATTATTGTCTGAAATAGATGCCCAAGTAATTCCCTCATCCAAAGTTCTATATACATTTGGAATACCTGAAATTGACATACCTACATAAATCACGTTCGGGTCTATAGGGTCAACTGCTATTGTACGCACTTTATTTGATGAAAATGCAGTATAAGGTACATTTGGAGGAATAGCTGAGAATGAATGCAAATCAGTTACTGTAGCTGTTTGTGATGATGGATTATAAACCACTTTAGCAATATCAAAACTTAATGGGTGCATAATATAGACTATATTTGGATCTGTAGGATGAACAGCAAAAGTCAAGTTTCTATCCAATTGAACCAAAGAATATCCATCAATATTAGGATATATTGTTATCCAACTTGCTCCATGATCGTCTGATCTGTATAGCTTAGTATACTGGCTACCACATGCAAATATATGACTATGACCATTTACATCTTTATTGATAGCAACAACTTGAGGAGTTTCACTTCGATAGCCTCCATTTGTTGCAGGATCACTACCATTTTCCCAAATAATTGGAGTAACACCCAAGGCTGAAGTACGTTTCCAGGTCATTATAGAATCAAAACTTACACCTGCATTATATGAAATCTGATTACCGGCATAACATCTGTCTTGATATCCGACTTCCGGATCAAATCCTATAAATTTAAAGTCTTGCCGTTTATTTTTTACATCCCACAATATATGATACTGAGCTGATGTTCCTGTATAAACAGCAGGGATGGTATGTCCCGAAGCATCCAGTAATGGTTTTGTTGTCATACAAGTATCCCAAGTTACACCATAATTTGTACTTCGCATTAATTGTGCTTGACCATTATACATGCCAATACTTGCTACAACAACAGGAGAGTTGGTTGCCGGATGATAAGCCGCAGAATATGAACCTGTCCAGGATATTCGATATTCATCTTTCCAAACACCTAATTTAGGATCCATTGGTTGAAACCACAAGCCATTATTCAGAGTTGAACGTGGACCAATATCATTACAACTGAAAATGTATTTATTCGGATCCGTTGGATGGAATGCACATGCTGCATAACCTAAATCCGGAGTCCACGCATTTCCTGTAAATCCAGATGCTTCATAACATACAGGACTTGTACTTGCTGCAGTAGCTCCTGTAATATTTTTTACCAATACATTTAGCGCTGCACCACCTGTAGCTGCTGCCGGCTTTGATGGATCTGTCGGATCAGGAGCAATTGAACACCATTCACCCATTACAATTCTTCTGTTTATGTCTCCTAAAGTGACAGGAGCCGTTTTATCACCAGATATAAAATTACTCCATGTAGCTCCACCATCGTTGGAAACACGCGAGAAAGAACCCAAATAACGGCTGGCAACCCAGAAAATTTGATTTGGGAATCCGGGATTCATAAAGGCATTGACACAATCACCTGTAGCATCGTAACCATTTGGATGTATCATTGATTGACGAGTCCAGCTTGTTCCACCGTTATTAGAGATATAGAAACCATTCCTCTTTTGACCATTTCCATTATAAACAACAGCATACATTTTCTGAGTATTTTGTGGGTTAATCAATAGATTCACAACAGTGTCAGTTTGGAAAGTTGGGTCATGAGTAAATGACAACCCACCATCTGTACTTTTTTGTAATCCATTTCCCGTGCATAAATAAACTGTGTTCAGTTGGGTTGGGTGAGCCACAATATTTACCACCATAGTATCTAAAATATCTGAAACTTTATTCCAAGTTCCATCTGCACCACTACCATCGGAACGATATAAAGCTTTTAAGTCAAAAGCTGCATACCAACGAGTTGGAGAAGTAGTAGGCATACCATTAGAATTTAATGTACAAGAAGGTTTTGACCATGCCATCAAATTACGCATACGCCGATTCAACTGAATATCAATAGGTGAAACGCAATTTATTACTTGTTTCCAATGAGTTCCACCATCAGTTGAACGATACAATCCAGTCATAGAAGGAACACCATCAAAACCATAATGAGTTCCATTGGCATATATATACCACCAACCATGATTGTTTTGATAGTAAACTGTATTCGAATCAACAGGATCCACTTCAATTGAAGCTGAAAGTGGAATATAGTTTCCTAAATCCTGATTCTTTTGCCACGAAGCTCCTCCATCGGTGCTACGCCATGTTCCCATTACATCTTGGGCTGCATAAATATAGTTAGGGTGAGTTAAGCAACGTGAAAATCCATGTAGTAATTGCTCTCCTTCACCTCCAGGAACCCCCGCTGTATATTCAGCCTGTGATTTTATTGCTAAACTTCTCCAACTATTAGCAGTAGTAATAACTGGAGTAGTAATATCATATACCTGACTTTGGCAAGCTACAGACTGTGACAATGAACCAGAAACTAATGTTAAAGCACCTGAATAAGTTCCGACTGCTAAGCTTGGATTGGCTTTCATTCGAACATAAATTGTATCTGTCAATGAACCATTTGCTAATGGATTGAATGTTATTGAACTTACAGAAGTGAACGTCGATTCTGGATTAAGTGACACTTCGTAAGTAGCAGATGGAGTTATTGTTAGTGGACCTAACAAATGTTGCGCGTTAATAGTTAAAGGACGAACAAAACAATTTGAAGTACCGACCTGACTATTTAAACGATCCAATAAAGTAGTGCCTGTTGTTAAGGTTGCTGGCAAAACTGTAACATTACCATTTAAAGGTACTTTACGAACAGCTACCGATGTCATTGAAGTGGCACTTAATGATACAGAATCAATATAAGTCACTGGCCCTACCAATCCGGCTTTTAGTCTTAAAATAATATTTCCACTTACATTTCCCGCATTTGACGTTAATATTATTGGGCCAGCACCATAAGTAAGCGGTGAAGTTGATGTTTGGAACTCAAATTTTGACCCAGTTGGTAGACTTGCTTGCACATTTCCAGTAGTTATAAGTTGTGCCGTAACGGGGAATGAGTAATTATTTGAAGGACCATAATTCATGGTGTAAGTAAAACTATTTATTGGATTAGGATCACCTGGACCTACAACTCCATTTTTATCCGTCACATTAATAACAGGTCCTCCTGTTACATAATTTACCAATGAAATATTTACTACGGCTACCGATGGATTAGAATGGCTAATATTTACAGCCCCTCCATAAGTTAATGTAGGTAAACCGCCTGCTAATCGTAAGTAAGCTGTAGCAGCTAAAGTAGAAGAAGTTAGCGTATAAGTTAGTATATTACTAGTTGAAGCAAAATTAGATGAAGTTGAAAGTTGGTAATTTGCAGGACAAGTAACTGTTACTACATCACCAATTGCCCCAAGAGTTGCATTTACAGCAAAAGGCTGATAAACACTTGTTGAGCCACCCCATGTATAACCTAAACCTGTTATGACAGCTCTATCACTAGAAAGTACAGTACTAACCAGTTGAACAGTGTAAGTAAATCCGGTTTTAGTAGCTGTGCCACCAGCTGTGGTGACGCTTACACTTCCGCTTGTGCCCGATGCAACGGTGGCTGTTATTTGAGTCGCTGAATTAACTGTAAAGCTCGTGG
>CAZTDH010000014.1:0-31178 GCA_964612615.1 uncultured Paludibacter sp.
AAGTTTGATTATTAGATAATTATAAAATGACGTTTCATAAAGTGTCAAAGTCAGGTGTAGGTTATGTCTATTAATAGAAGGTTGATTTGTAGGTTTTTCTCTTCTATCTTTCAATTAAAATTTTTACGGTTCGTGAATTATTGCCATCAGTCACTTTCATGATATAAAATCCGGGTTGAATATCATCGACCAACACAGTGGATGAGCTACATAGTTGTATATTTTTAAGTAATTTACCGGATAAATCTGATATACAAACAAATACATTCCCTGAAATACTGCCCTCTAGCTGAATATTTATTACATCTATAGCCGGATTGGGATATATATCCAACTTATTTGTTCCCGACTCTGTAAGTCCTGAACTTAATGAAAGAACCTTATACACCGCAGTTTTACGAGCTGCTAAACTGCCAAGATTCTGATTTGAAGCACTACCATCGGCTGCCACAATAATTTCCTGCGTAGTGCCACTCAGCAAATCTTTCAGCACATAATTACCTGAAGGCATAGTGCCGGGGTAAAAGCTTATCTGAACATTGGCAAGCTGATTAGCACTCAGATTGGAAGCTACAAAAATGATTTCGTTGACACACTGGCGCATAAATACAAAGGCTGAAGTGGCATTGCTCGGTATAGTTACATAATTACCTCTGCGCAAAGCAGGTTCGGATGTTCGCAATTGAATAAGCTTGTTGTAAGTAGTCCACAGCGAAGTAGTATCGTGTTGTTGAGTGGCAATGTTTTTGGTCAGATAATCAGCCTGAGGTGCGCGCCAGGGCGTTCCGGTAGTAAAGCCTGCATTCGCAGAACTGTTCCATTGCAAAGGAGTACGGATGTTTTCGTCGGGTTTCGGACCAACAGTGCCAATTTCTTCGCCATAATAGATAAACGGAATGCCGGGCAAGGTGAGCAGAAGTTGTGCTGCAAGTTTGGCTTTGGAAACATTAGAACCCAGCGTAGTCATTACCCGTTCCTGGTCGTGATTGGTAAGAAATGTTCCGAACTGAAGATAAGGATAGCTCGCCATGGCATTTTCGACAGCAGATTGTAAGGTGGTTGCATCGCCGTTGTTGGCAGCATTCACCAAAGCACTTGCCATATTGAATTCAAAACAGTAATCCAGTCCGTTGTTTTCAACGTATTTCTTTATAATATTGGTCGATGTCCATGCTTCTCCCACTGCAAAGGCATTGGCATTTACTGTTTTATAATAAGCACGAAAATCTTTCCAGAACTGAAAGGTAGCCGGAACATCTTCGGTTTGAGTGGCTGTTTCGAAAATATACTTCACCGCATCCAATCTGAAACCATCAGCATGCATATCTTGCAACCAGTAGCGGGCCACATCAAACATTTCTTTTTTCACGAGCGTATCGGCATAATTCAAATCGGGCATTCCACTGCCAAACACAGCATAATAATACGCTCCGTTTTTGGCGTTCCACGATCCACCGGGATTGGTCGTATTCCATCTGTACCAGTTGCGATAAGCAGAGCCGGAACTTGCAGCCGACTGAATAAACCAGGGATTTTGGTCGGAAGTATGATTCATTACCAAATCAATAATTACTTTGATACCCCGCTTGTGAGCTTCCTGAATAAAGGTCTGGAAATCGGCATTGGTTCCATAATCACTTTCGACGGTGCGATAATCAGTTACATCGTAACCGTGATAACTGGGCGACTGCATGATAGGCATCAACCACAAAGCGGTAACACCCAAATCGGTATGAGTGGTTGAATCACCATCGTTCAGATAATCGAGTTTGGCTGTAAGTCCTTTTAAATCGCCTTTACCATCGCCATTCTGGTCGTAAAAACTACGGACGAACACTTCGTAAAATATGGCATCATTCCACCAGTAAGTTGTAGCTTTCGACACATTGATATATTCGCTGAAAGTTTGAGTCACAGAATCATTTTTGCTGTTTTTTATGGTCAGCGTAACCGGATATGAACCATCAGTGCTATATGTTATCAATGGGTTTTTGAGTTGCGAACTTGCAGGACTTCCTCCGGGGAAACTCCAGCTCCACGCTACAGGAGAACCGTTTGACAGATCATTAAATTGAACCGTTTGCCCCGATACAATTGCCCTGCTCGATGCCTGAACTGCCACCGAAAGCACATTGGAAGGAATTACATCGCTATACCAAAAATTAAGTACTCCATTCAGCACTACGGTATAGGAACGGTTCGCTCCACCTCCCGGAAATTCTTCCAGTCCTGTCCACAATCCGTTTATACGGCATTTGAATTGGATATCATCGCCTACATTCAAACTCAATGCTGCAGTATAAATACTATCTCTATTGGCATCTGCCATCATTGTTGAGCCCCAGCTATTGAAACTACCGGCCATATCAACAAAATCGGTTGCAGGTTTAAATTTACCCAGCGCAATTTGCTGTTTCATATTTACATTAAACTGAACTGTAGTTGATTGCGAAAAAAGAAAAGTGCTATTCAGACATAGCAATACTACCGAAAACACAAGGCGTTTGTAAAATAAATTGCGGCACATAAGATTTGTTTTTTGTAAAAGTACGTGTTTTTTTTTATTTTCTGTAAATTATGCTTGTATATCTTTTAAATTGAACAAAGACATGTTATTGTTGTTTCTTTGGATAAACTCTAAATATAATGACTGATAACTTTGCGCATCGCGCTTTAACCTGGGATGAACCAGCAAAAATTGAAATGACAAGCCTGTTTTTATCGGCTATGTTCGAAAGAATAACTGCACAAAAAGAATGGAAAGCACTCGAAATAGGTGCCGGAACCGGTTTAGTAGGCTTGCAGGTTTTAGAAAAAGTAGATTGTGTGGTTTTTGAAGACACCTCCGAAGCTATGCTGGATGTATTGATGCAGAAACTGGAAGGCGACGAAAATATAGAAATTATACACGGTGAAATTACGGATTATAAAAGACAGGATATAGATCTGATATTCTCAAGCATGGCATTTCATCATATTCCTGATATCGATGCTGCCGTAAATCATTTGTACAGCATAACAAAACTAGGTGCTCTTGTTGTTATTGGTGATATTCGAACAGAAGATGGTTCTTTCCATCGCTTTGAACCCATTCCGCATAAAGGTTTTGATACCGAAGAATTAGCAGCTCAATTTGTGAAGGCCGGATTCAGCATTCAATCTGTTGAGACTTACAATGTTTTGAAACGGGAACGTGTGCCGGGTATCATCAGCGAATACGAACAATTCATGCTGATTGCAAAGCGGGATGCTTAATCTTATTGTATAGAAAATGTAAGAAGCAAGAATTAAGAATAAATACACAGCTTATTAACAAGTTCTAAATTATCAGGTCAAATTAATTAACGTGAGTTCTACATAACATAAAACTTGATATCATTTAACCCAGATTCCGCAATAGAAAAAAAGCATTATTTTTATGGTCTAAATTCTAATGCGTAGCAATAGAGAAAATGACACTATGAAATTTGATATATCTTACACCAGCAAAGAGATTACGCCCTGGGGCGGAATGGTATTTTTGAAGCAAATGTTGCAAAAAAAATCGGTTTTACAGAGTTAATTGAGAATAATGCTGATTTGCCTGTTTCGGGATCAAACCGAGGTTATAAAACTTCTACCATAATTGAGGGATTTATAATGAGTATTTGGTGTGGTGCAAATCGATTTAAGCATACAGAAGTTACTCGTCATGATATTGCATTGGGTAAGATTTTTAATTGGAATAATACACCCGGACAAGATACATACAAACGTTTCTTCAGTAAATTCACTCAAAGCACGAATCAAAAGGTGAGTGATTATTTTTATTCATGGATTTTCGAGCATATCAAGTTTGATAATTTTGTTTTAGATATTAATTCCTCCGTAATGACAAGGTATGGAGAACATGAAGGAGCAAAAAAAGGCTATAATCCAAGTAAAAAAGGTAGGGATAGTTGGCTGAACCTTTGGCATGTTTAAACGATCCGGTGGGGCTGTCAGACACCGCCACGCCTATTGCTTTTCCATGAATTGCGCCATGTTTCACCGCCACTTACCAGTAAAATTTTCCGTTAAGTTCAATCACCTGTGAAGCCCTTGCATCACTCCTCGCCCAGGCAAAATCACGTGCGTGTAGAGGAGTTGGATGTTCTGTCCATGTTTTCATATCGTCCAACGAGAATACACACCAGTCGTTCATCACGTAACGTTCCTGTTTCTGAGGACATACATCGTGACCCGTGTATAGATAAAACTTGTTTTTGTAAACCATAGCAGCCGGATCTGCAGTGTATTTATAACGAATAACCGGATTGCCACTCGATTGGAAAGTTGTATCGCGGCTAACTTCCTGACTAAATGCAGTTAACAAGCTAACAATACTCAATAATGTGATTAATATTTTTTTCATGATAAAACGGATAAATTATTTCAGCTTCAAAGATACCCCAAAACACGGTATTGTCAAAAGACTTGCAGCTGATTTGGACTTTTGTCCAACAAAAAGAAGAATTTGTCCCGTTATGCAGGTTTATCAATACCTTTTCTTTTCCCATCTTTTGTGGCGTATCATAAAATGATAAAAACCCGAATAGGAGAATCCGACACTGGCTGCAATATCCTGCATGGTGGTTTTTCCCGACTTATTTTTGATTAAATCTTCGGTCTTAACAATAACATAGCCTTCCGTGAAATCGGTATAAGTCATTCCAGTCAAAACACTAATGGCAATGCACATCTCGGCGTAGTTAATCCCCAGCAGATTGGCATGAAACCGTGCATTGCGTATGCCAAAATGCGAAAGATTAGTCATAAAAGTATCGAAGAAAACACTACCCGTTGGGCGAAAACCCTGAACAGGTACATCAGATTCATTTTCCGCTTCAAGCGTATCGGGTTTGGAAACAGGCACATACAATTCCTGCGGACTGTATTGTTTGAATGTTGCTTTCATATCAAAAAGGGTTACAATGTTTTTCAATGACACAAAAATAATTATTTTTTTTACATAAAACAAATACCCTGAAATATCCACACATTTTGCGGCGATATTAAAATATTTATTGGAATATCTACACATAATGCTGCGACATTAAAATAGTAGTTGGAATGTCCACACAATTTGCTGCGACATTAAAAATTTAATTGGAATGTTCACGCATTATGCTGCGATATTAAAAGTTTGATTTGTATGTCTACACATTATGCTGCGATATTATAATATTAATTTGTATATCCTTGCATAATGCTGCGACATTTCTACACTAAGCGGAAAGCACTTCCGGTACGAATTCTATTAAATCGCTTTACTAACTCAGCCCTCAACAATTGGGGCAAACAAAATAACGAAAAGTTTCAAGCTGATTTTTTATGGTTTTTAAATAATAGTGTTTATATTTGCAGCAAGAAAAAAACCAAGAATTAAACTACTGCTAAATGCGAGATATACTTGGTTTAATGGGTTTATATAAGAGTTAGGCGGCATAAATAAAAAAAAAGACAACACTTCTAAATATTGAAAGATATGAATAAATACAAATGTCCAAAATGCAATGCAGAATTTGAATCAGGAACAAAATTCTGTCAATCTTGTGGTTGTAATCTCGAATATGAGTTTATAGAAAATCCCGTTTGTCCACGCTGCTATAAAACTTTTTCTGCAGGAACAAAGTTCTGTGATTTTGATGGAACAAGACTTACCTTTGCAGAAAAATTGATTCCCAAATGTATCAAATGCGGGAAAACTTACTCTAATGAAACTAAATTTTGTCCTGAGGATGGTGGTGCAGTAATAGCTGAAGCATTACGGTACGGGGAACTTCAAAGTCAAATCGTAAATGGATTTTATCCAAAAGCTTCAATAGGAAGCAGATTTTTAGCTTCATTATTGGATGGTTTTATAACCATGGGCTTTGCAATTCCAGCATTAATCTTTTATGCAATAGGAATGACAAAATTAAGCAGTTACTATGATAGAAATGAGGCCGTTCCATTATTTATCTTTGCAGCTTTTTTATATATTATTCCGCTTATCTATTCCTTTATTAAAGACGGATTGGGAAAAGGACAAAGTTGGGGTAAAAAGGCAGTCGGATTAATGGTCGTTTATTTACCGAACAACACCCCTTGCTCCTTAGGAAATTCCTGTTTACGTTGTCTAATTACAAGTCTATTAGGAATAGTCCCTATTGTAGGTTGGCTAATAGAGCCAATTATGGTTTTATCAAACGATGACGGCAGAAGATTAGCTGATAAAGTTGCAAACACACAAGTAATAGAATTCAATAAGTTTAATAATTAAAAAAAATACATTATGAATTGTCCAAAATGTCAAAACCAAAACGAAGAAACTGCACAATTTTGCAAAAATTGTGGTTTAAATTTGCATTACACGCAACCAATAAACAATGGAAATGATACTTCAAGCATATTATTGCTTGTGTTCATTCTTATAGCATTAGTATCTGCTATTTCTCAGTTTGCATTACAAAAGTTGGTAGTTCATTGGTATGAAGGTACAACAAAATATCTTATAGGTTCAATATGGATATTGCAAAATTTTAATTTAATTTTGCCTGCATTAGCCATAAAGAATAAGACTTTAAAAATTATCGGTATCGTATTAATTTCAATTTTAATCATTTATCAGGGCTACACAAATTTAGAATTTATGATGAGAAGTTATTGATATTTGACAAATACAATATCCGACCGTCTTACACACGTCTCGTATGTTCATTGGTTGGCTGGCGTGCATTACAGCTGCTTTGCTCCCGCATTCACTTAATCGCATAACCCAAATAAAGAAAACTCCCAAAATTCATTACTGAGTTTCGGGAGTTTTTTTGTAAAGTCCCCTTTTAGGGATTAGGTTTTTTATTTCTTCCAAAGGTCTTCAATGGACTCCAGTGTTTTTCCTTTTGTTTCAGGAACGAATTTCCACATAAATATTGCAGAGAGTATACCCATTATACCGTAAATCCAGTACGAAAATCCATGATTAAACATTTTAGTTAACCATACATTGTCATTTAACATTGGAAAAGTCAGCGATACTATCCAGTTTGCAATCCATTGAGCAGCTACAGCAATTGACAATGCCCCACGAATTGAGTTCGGGAAAATTTCAGCCAAAAGAACCCAACATACAGGTCCCCAACTCATTGCAAATGAAGCAGTATAAAACAACATGAATACAAGCGCTAAAATACCAACATGACCTGAATAGAAAGTAAATCCAAGTCCGATCATACTTACAGCCATACCGATAGAACCGATAATCATAAGTGGTTTACGACCAAATTTATCTACTGTCATAATTGCAACCACAGTAAATGCAAGATTCACCACACCAACAATAATAGTTTGAAGTAATGATGAATCTGTAGAAGCACCCATATTACGAAAGATGTTTCCTGCATAATAAAGCACAACATTGATACCTACCGCTTGTTGGAATACGGAAAGTAATACACCTACAATAATAACACCTGCGCCATAAGAAAGCCAAGGAGCATTAAGCTCGTGCAAAGTACCTTTTATATCTTTCAAAATGTCTTCTGCATTGCTCTTACCTGCAATTTTTTGAAGTACTGAAAGCGCTTTCTCGTTTTTCCCTTGCATTGCAAGAAAACGTGGAGTTTCAGGTACAAAAAATAATAAAACTACAAAAATACCCGCAGGAATAGCTCCAGAAAGGAACATCAAACGCCAACCATCTGTAATTAACCATTGTTCATCTCCTTGACGGGCGATAATAAGGTTTACAAAATAAATAACCAACATACCGAAGATAATAGCAAACTGATTAAAAGAAACCAATTTTCCACGGACATTAGCTGGTGCAATTTCGGCAATATACATAGGCGAAATCATAGAAGCCAAACCTACACCAATACCACCGATAATACGATAAACTACAAACGAATAAACATCAAGTGTTCCAAAGAAATTAAATGCTTCGGGTTTCCATGCACCAATTGCAGAAACGAAAAATGCCACAGCAGCTATAAAAAGTCCGTTTTTACGTCCCAATGATTTGGAAACAAAACCCGCAGCTGCACCACCGATAATACAACCAATAAGCGCACTGGCAATAACAAATCCTTTTACTGCATCAGCCATGTTTTTCATTGCTTCTATGTCGGTCGAATTTGGTAAAGCTTTAGTCAAAAAACTTACAGCCCAAAACGTCATTCCGCCTATCAAAATAACTGTAATGATACCACCATTTTTTTTGCCAAGTAAACGAATAAACTGTCCACTAAGAATAATAAATACGAAATACAATACGATGACCATCATCATGCGGTACTGAGTAAATAACTGAGTTACTGTGTTCAGATCGAAGATGTAACTGCTTCCGCTTGTTTTGTAAATATAAAATTCGACCAGTGATTTTTCGGCACCGTTCACAACAGCAGTATCATAACCGAAAAGTAAACCACCCAAAGTAGCCACCAATGTCAAAAGAAAAATATAGAGCTTACTGCCCTGCTGAAATGAGTTGGAATTATTTCCACCTGTATCAATAAATGCCATAAGTATTATTTATTTAAAGGGTTATATTTTCAAGTAAGCAGCAAGCATCTTACTGCTTACCGCTTACTGCTGATTTTTAAATATACATATTCACAATTGCTTCGTAAAGCTCTTGTTTTCCGCTGATTTGTTTTGGTTCGCCATTGGCTTTTGCGTAAGCGTACACATCTTCGAAAGTAAGTTTACCTTCTTCGAATTCTTTACCCTTACCTGCATCATAAGAAGCATAACGGTCAGAAACCATTTGTTTGTATGGAGATTCTTCTAAGATTGCTGCTGCAGCTTCCAAAGCACGAGCCATAATATCCATAGCACCTACGTGAGCAATGAAAAGGTCTTCGTTATCGGTAGAGTTACGACGGATTTTTGCGTCGAAATTGGTACCACCACCCTGCATACCACCGCCCTGAAGCACAACCAGCATAGCCTGTGTCAATTCGAAAATATCCACAGGGAATTGGTCAGTATCCCAACCATTCTGAACATCACCGCGGTTAGCGTCGATAGCCCCCAACATACCATTATCAACTGCACATTGCAATTCGTGCTCGAAAGTATGACCAGCCAATGTAGCGTGGTTTACTTCGATATTGATTTTGAAATCATTTTCCAAACCGAATTGTTTCAGGAATCCGATAACAGTTTCAGTATCCACATCGTATTGGTGTTTCATTGGTTCCATTGGTTTTGGTTCGATAAGGAATACTCCTTTGAAACCTTTAGCACGACCATAGTCACGAGCCATTTGCAACATAGTACCCATGTGTTGTTTTTCGCGTTTCATGTTGGTGTTCAACAACGACATGTAACCTTCACGACCTCCCCAGAATACATACGCTTTACCACCTAATTCGATAGTAGCATCGATTGAGTTTTTGATTTGAAGCATAGCGCGTGCAGCTGCATCAAAATCAGGATTAGTGCTTGCACCGTTCATGTATCGAGCTGGTGAGAAAACATTTGCAGTACCCCACATCAATTTGATACCTGTAGCAGCTTGTTTTTCTTTTGCATAAGCAACAATAGCTTTTAGGTTAGCTTCGTATTCTTCAATAGAAGAACCTTCGCTTACTAAATCGATATCGTGGAAACAGTAGTATTCGATACCGATTTTGGTCATAAACTCAAAACCTGCATCCATTTTGTCTTTTGCAGCTTGCAATGCATCAGCAGCACCTACCCATGGGTGAACTTGTGTTCCGGGACCAAATGGATCGCCACCTTCAGCACACAATGTATGCCACCAGGCCATTGAGAATTTAAACCATTCTTCCATGGTTTTACCATAAACCACTTTCTTAGCATCGTAGTAACGGAATGCTAATGGGTTTTTACTTTCTTTTCCTTCGAATTTGATTTTTTCCACTGATGGGAAATACACTTTTGTCATAATAAATTAGCCCCCGCACCCCCGAAGGGGGCTTTTGGGCGGTTCTTTTAAATTAATTTTTTATTCTATTTTCTTTGTTATAAATATACTTCGTTCTTTAAGTCCCCCTTCGGGGGATTTAGGGGGCTCGTTCTTATATCTTTTTCAGCCACTTTTCGTAAGCCACATTCGTTGCTTCCACGTTTTCAGCTTCTGGAGTTATTACCTGAATCTTTTTCAAGGTTGCAAAAGCTTCTTCTGCATTCTTATAAATCCCTGCTCCTATTCCTGCACCACGCGCTGCACCTACCGAGCCATCGGTATTGTACAATTCGATAGTTGCTCCGGTGATATTCGCCAAGGTCTGACGAAAAATCGGGCTTAAGAACAAGTTAGCATGTCCCGCACGGATAGTTTTGGTTTCAATACCCATTTGGTTCATAATGTCCATTCCATATTTAAATGAAAATGCAATTCCTTCGTGAGCCGCACGGATTAAATGTGCTTTGCTAATACGATTAAAGTTTACACCGTGGATAGAGCAATTAGGTTCTTGATTTCCCAACACACGTTCTGCACCATTGCCAAAAGGAATAATGCTTACACCCTCGCTACCAACAGGAATTCCGGCAGCCAATTCGTTCATTTCGGCATAGCTGATACCTTCTGGTGCTACATTATTTTTAATCCATGTATTCAGAATGGCTGTTCCGTTGATACAAAGCAACACACCCACGCGGGTAGCATCGGCTGTATGATTTACGTGAGCAAATGAGTTCACACGGCTTTGAGGATCATATTTCGAATCGCTGTTTACACCATAAACAACCCCTGAAGTACCACCTGTAGCCGCAATTTCTCCAGGATTAAGTACGTTCAGTGACAATGCATTGTTTGGTTGATCACCTGCGCGGTATGTTACTGGAGTGCCCGAAGCCAATCCAAGTTCAGCAGCAATTTCTGGTTTCAAATTTCCTTGTTGACCAAATGTTGGAACTATTTCAGGAACTAATTTGGTATCGAAACCAAAGTAATCGAAAAGGAATTTGGCAGGAGCTTCCGCTTTGAAATCCCAAGCAATACCTTCTGACAAGCCCGAAGCTGTTGTGCGGGCATCACCCGTCATACGCATTGCCAGGTAATCGCCGGGCAACATATAGTATTTTGCTTTGGCAAAGTTTTCAGGCTCATTATCTTTTACCCACGCCATTTTCGACAAGGTAAAATTACCGGGAGAGTTCAACAAGTGCGATAAACATTGTTCGCCACCGAGTTCGTTGAAAGCTTTTTCACCATAAGGCACTGCGCGGCTGTCGCACCAGATAATGGAATTACGGATAGCTTGCTGGTTTTCGTCCACCAGCACCAAACCGTGCATTTGATACGAAATACCAATGGCTTTAATGTCTGTAGCATTCACGCCCGACTCTTCCAACACCACTTGCGTAGCCAATTTCAGGTTTTTCCACCAAATTTCGGGGTTTTGCTCAGCCCAGCCAGCCTTCACAGAAATTATCTCCATTTCTTTCTTTGGGAAAAATGCTGACGACACACACTCGCCTGTCTCTGCATTCACCAAACTCGCCTTTACCGACGAACTACCTAAATCATAACCGAGTAAGTACATATATTTTTATTTACAATTTATTCATTTACAATTTACAATTGAACTTCATACGTACGAAGTAAAAATATCGGCGTAGCCAAATATCACACGAAGTGTAAATATCGCCGAAGGCTAATCTCATTTCTTATACTTATACAGTCTCGCTGCTCTGTGCGGAACTCCTTCTTCCACTTCGTCCAATGCCTGCACGTAGGGCCACTGGGATACTTTTTTCTGAAAATTGCGCACATCCGAACTGGTTTGATGCACTGTATCGTACAACGAACGCAGTTGAGAAATTGTGAATTTGCGAGGCAGTAATTCAAACAACAAATGCGGTTCAATATCCAGATTATGACGAATGTACTCCAAACCTTTCTTGATAATTTCAGCATGGTCAAAAGCCAAATTCATAGCCGCCACCTCGCTTAAATCAAACCAGTTAGCTTGAGTATTGTCATATTTCGCCTGAATTTTACGATCAATCTTAATCAACGCCACATAAGCCACCGTCACAATACGCCCAATTTTGAGCTGCATAGTATTTTCCAACCAAACAATATCACGTGGATTTTTAGTGCGATCCGGTCCACCGAAACTACGAAACTGACTCAGATAAATATTTTTTAAACCTGTAAGCTCCGTCAGCACACGCGAGGCGGCACTATCCAAATCTTCATCATTCAGAATAATACTTCCGGGAAGCTTTTTGTCGTTATACAATTCGTTCTGCTCAGTAATGCTCCGTTCAATCAACAGCACCTTTAATTTCTCTCCATCGAATCCAAATACAACACAGTCAACAGACACGTGCGGATTGTATATATTTTCATTCGACATAACTACTTCATTTTATTTCGCGAACAAAAATACGATATTCTGAATCAAATATAATTGTTATTTTTTATGTTATAAAACACATTATCAATACTTTGAATACTGTATTAATTACAATATCTATTTAATAAATACTGTTTAATATACAATAAGTATTTATTGGATTATTCGACTAACTATGTTGAAATAAAACAATTAAGAGAATAGCTAAAATGAGATAGCTTTATGTATAGTGTACAATAAGTAACTGGTGTATTTTAATGTTTCAAATAGCAACAAAAAAGTCATTATTGAAAAACATTTCCATGAATTTATCTTTTTTTTGCTGAAACTCTATTTTTTAGTTACTTTTGAACTTAGATTTTCAAACAAGAAATGTTTTCAGTAGAATGAACATCAATCAATTTAACGACATATTCTTTATAGGAGTAGCAGGTACCGGAATGAGTGCAATAGCTCAGTATTTACAAGGCATTGGCAAGAATGTGAGTGGCAGCGACCGCTATTTTACACCAGACACAGTCAACAAAACGAAAGAAAAGCTGGAAGCAGAAGGTATTCAGTGTTTTTTGCAGAACGGAAGCGGTATCAACAAAAAAACTGATTTAGTAGTGGTCTCAACTGCCATTGAAGATACAGTTTATGAAGTAAAAAAGGCCAGAGAACTAAACATCACGATATTGAAACGCTCCGAAGTATTAGCATTGATTTCGGAAAGTAAAAAAACAATAGCTGTAGGCGGAACCTCTGGAAAAAGTACTACGTCAGCTATGATTTTTGATATTTTGGAATATGCTGGTCTTGAACCAAGTATTATCAGCGGTGCAGGATTGACAAGCATTATCCGCGAAGGAAAAATTGGTAATGCCAAAGTAGGAAAAGGTGAATGGCTCGTAATTGAAGCCGACGAAAGCGATGGTTCAATTGTTCAATATCATCCCGAAATAGGACTGCTACTGAACATTGATAAAGATCACCAGGAAATTGAAGATCTGTTGAAAATCTTCAGTACCTTTCGCAGTAACACCCGTGGAATTTTCATCACCAACCGTTCCAACAAAATAGCAGCAAGACTTTCGTTGCACGCAGAAAATGACTTTGCTGCCGATGTAAGTATTCGTGCAGGATTTATTGCTAAGGATTTTGTACAAAAGGGGTTTCAGATTCAGTTTAATGTAAACGGTATCACTTTCACAATGAACACGGTAGGCAGACACAATATGGAAAATGCATTGGCAGCTATTGCGGTGGCCAACCGATTGGGAGTAACTATTCAAACTTGTGCAGATGCACTTATTCATTATGAAGGCATTTATCGCCGTCATCAGATTATAGGCAAGAAAAATGCTGTATTGCTAATTGACGACTACGCACATAATCCGGCAAAATGTGCCGCTTCAATCTCGGCTTGTCAACCTATTGCTCCGAAAGTAATTGCGTGGTTTCAGCCTCATGGCTATGGTCCTACCCGATTCCTGCGTCGTGATTTTATTAGGGAAATTGCTGCTGTATTACGTCCGCAAGACGAAATATGGATGAGTGAAATTTTTTATGCAGGAGGTTCGGCAGTGAAAGATATTTCGGCTAACGACCTGATAACTGATTTGCAGAAACTTGGTAAGAATGCCTTTTTTATTGAAAATCGAAATGATTTAGTAGAAGCTTTAAAATCTCACATCATAGAACCTACAGTGCTCTTACTTATGGGAGCAAGAGATCCGGGACTGGAAACTTTTGCCAAAGAGGTTTTTGAGAGATTGTAAAGAATATGTAATATAGTAGAGTTTGAAGCAACTAATAGTAGTGAATCGCATTGATACATTAATATTAGGAAAATAGAAACAGTTAATAATCCTGAGGAATGAGTATTGAGCTTATTAGATATATTAAAAAAATCCTGTTTATATGAGAGGGGTTCATTAACACTACTTGTTAACCGGAAAGAAGGGAAATCAGTAGAATGAATCAAGTGGGAAAATAATCTATAATGCAACTAATTTAGATAATTTGTTTATCTTTGCTACCAATTTCTCAAAAAACTTTGTAATGCGAAAATTGTTAACGAGATTATTGTTCATTTTGATGCTGTTTATTACATTAGCATCGTGTATAACAACCCACCATACAAATTACCTACAAGCTCCAAAAGATTTTATTCCTGCCTATAAGGATACATTTTCTTATAGAGAATATCTTTTGAAAGAAAATGACAGATTGTATGTTCAGGTATATTCCACAGACGAAAAAACAAATAGTTTGTTTAACGGTTTGTCTAATAACAGCATGCAGTTGATTCAATCAGCAAGTGGTTCTAATGATATTTTAGATTTGTATACCTATTTAATTCAGCCAAATGGGTGTATAATTTTCCCAATTATTGGGGAAATAAATGTGAAGGGTAAAAGCCTTCGGCAATCGAAGGAAATTATTGAAAATGCAATTTTGCCAATTCTTAAAGTAAATTCAGTAGATGTACGTCTGATTGGAAAAACATTCAGTGTTATTGGGGCTGGAAAATCAGGAAAGTTTACTTTTCCGAAAGAAAAGATTAACATATATCAGGCATTAGCTTTAGCAGGTGATGTGACTTTATTTACAGATCGAAGTAGAATTAAAATCTTACGGGTTACTGAAAAAGGAAATATTGTTAAGACATTCGATATTAGAAGTATAGACATTATAAACTCGGAATTTTATTACATTGAACCAGACGATGTTATTTTCCTTCAACCACTTAACGAACAATTTTTTGGGTCAACGACTATATGGTCTACAGTATCGACAGTAATTACCAGTCTTTCATTTATCATTGGAGTGTATTATTTAATTAAACCAAAGACTAATTGAAATTTATTTTTTGTTTGTAAAATATGAAAATGAAGAACTCTATAAAGATATTTACTACTTTAATTATAGCCCTTAGTATGACTTCGTGCTATAATTATAAAAACTTGCGGTTACTTCAGGAAAACAACAAATTACTTCCAACTTATGAAAAGTCAATTTATTCTGATTATCGAATTCAGGTAAACGATGAAATTATTTATCGACTTATAACAGCTGATGAAACAATTTCCAAACTCATTTCCCCTCAAACTTCATCTTCAACAAATCAAAGCATGATTACTTATCGTGTACATACTGATGGTACAATTGATTTGCCGTTTGTGTCTCATATATACATAAAAGGGTTAACAATCACTGAAGCCACCAAAGCGATAGAAGTACGTCTTAAAGAATTAATTCCTGATGCTACAGTGAAGTTAAGCCTGTCAAATAAAACTTTTACAATTTTTGGAGATGCAGGTTCCGGTATTTTCCCAATTTACAAACAAAAACTCACAATCTTTCAGGCTTTAGCAATGTCGGGGGATTTCAATGAAACGAGTGACCGAAAACATATTAGAATTATACGTGATACAGAAAAAGGAACTCAAATTCTGGAATTTGATATCAGACCTAAAAGTATAATTGACTCAAAGTATTACTACATATACCCAAACGACATAATTTACATACAGCGAGATTTCTCAAGTTTTTATAAAGTAAACACTTTTTCAGCATTAATAAATGTGATTTCATTCTCGTTTTCAATTCTATTAGCTGTTTTAAATTATACTAAATAATTTAATTAAAATAATTATAACTTATTATTTCGAATAAATATATCATGGAACAAAATAATAATGAAAAGATTTTTGTAGAAGATGAAGAATCCGGATTTGACATCATGGAGTGGGTTTCATATTTTCTTCATTACTGGTATTTATTTGTAATTGGAATTATTTTATCACTCGGATTAGCTTATTTGGAAAATAGGTCGTGGAAACCTACTTTCCAGACTGCCGGAACAGTAATGATTGAAGATAATAAAGTTATGTCGAGTGGCACTCAGGCACTTATGCAAGGCTTTGGCGTTGAACAGGGATATAAAAACACCAATAATCAGGTTATTATGCTTGGGTCGAATGACCTCATTGGTAGAGTAGTAGACAGTTTGCCATTTTTTAAAGTGGATTACATATCAAAAGGGAGTTTTAAAATCCGAAACATGTATAAAACTTCACCAATTATAATCCAGTCGGATTATATATCTCCCGAAGCTTATAATTTACAATTTAAAATAAACTTGCGGTCAAATGGAACTTTTACTATAACGGTTGAGGATAATAAACTTCTGAGTAATTTCAAAATAGACGGAAGCTATGGTCAACAAATTCAACATAATATGTTTTTTATTACTATAAACAACGCCAACAAGTTTATGGGAAATATGGAAATATATTTCAAATTCAGAACAAAAGAATCTTTAATATCGGATTTTTCTTCGCGAATTAATTTTGGTTATGTTGTTGAAGGTTCTTCAGTTTTGCAAATTTCACTTACAAGTGATACTCCTGACAGAGACATAGATTTCATTAATGAACTTTGCCAGACTTTTCTTGATGACAATCTTGATAGAAAAAATGATGCAGCAAATAAAACCATTAAATTTATTAATGGTCAGTTAGGTCAGGTTAAGAAATCTCTGAGTGTATCTGAAGGCGAAATGACAAATTTCCGTCAAAATAAGAAAATTGTTGATGTTTCAAGTCATGGAACTGAATTGTTAGGAAAAGCATCAAAATACGATGCTCAACAAGCCGATTTAAAATTGCGTGAAACTTATCTGGATTACCTTATCAAGTACTTAAAAACCAATATGGCCGATGGAGCTGTGATTGCACCATCAAGTCTTGGATTAAATGAGCCTTTATTGATGACTGCTATTCAGCAAATTAATGAATTATACAATCAACGGGCTGATGTAACTGAGAAAAATATGTATTATGCAAAATATACAAAACAGATTGATATTGCAAAGCAAACTGTTCTTGAAGTTGTAAAAAACATGAGAGTAGGGCTTGAGATTGAGAAGAATGACGTAAACCGAAGATTTTCAACATTAAACAAACAAATTAACGAATTACCTCAAGAAGAAATAGCGATGAATGCTATTGAGCGAAAATACAAAATGGATGATAACTATTATACTTTTTTCCTTCAGAAAAGAGCTGAGTCTGAAATTTTAAAGGCATCAAATACTCCTGATAATTCTATTCTGGATAAAGCACGCGTACTTTCAATTACAAATTCAGATAAAAAGCAGAAAACAACTTTAATGTTTTTGCTTTTTGGGTTATTAATACCTCTTGCATTTGTTGTTTTAAAAGAAATGTTAAATAGTACAATCCGTTCAACAAAAGATGTTGAAAAGAACTCAACTTTTCCACTTATCGGGGCAGTTAGACATACAAAAAGCAGTGACCCTTTATTGGTGGCAAAAAATCCCAGATCTGCATTTACAGAAATGTTCCGTGTTATCCGAACCAGAGTTGAGTTTATAGTTAAACGAAAAAAAAATATTATGATTCTTGTTACATCAACAGAGTCAGGCGATGGTAAGACATATTTTTCGATAAATCTGGCCTCAATTTACTCAATGGCTAGTAAGAAGACTTTATTGGTAGATATGGATATAAGAAAACCAAGTGTCAATCAAAGATTTAATATTATTCAACCCAATGGTGTCACTAATTATTTGGTTGGTCAATGTACATTGGATGAAGTTATCTTTCAATTGCCAAAAGCTGATTTTGATATTTTACCAGCCGGCTCTATTCCTCCTAACCCGGGTGAGTTAATCCGATCGGAGAAATTAATTGAAATGTTTGACGAATTACGTAAACGATATGATTATATAATTGTTGATTCAAGCCCTATTGGAATGGTTACAGACGCATATTCATTAGCTCACATGACTGATATTAATTTGTTTATAGTAAGAAATAACAAAACGAATAAAACTTTCTTCAAGAAGTTAAGTGCTCAGTTAAAACAAGACAATTTGCCTCATATTTACACTGTGCTTAACGATGTGTTAGATGATGGAAGCCGCTACTCCAGGTATAAATTATATAAATATGCATATCTGTTCGGATATAGTTATGGTTATGCCAGCAAGAGGAAGAAGGGAGAAGCAGATAAATATCTTCATTATTATGAAGATGATTCTGAATTGTAAATATTACTATCAATAATCAATCATAAATATCACAATGAAAAAAGTAGCTTTAATTACAGGTATCACAGGTCAGGACGGCGCCTATTTAGCCGAACTTCTCTTGAAAAAAGGATACATTGTTCATGGTTTAAAACGTAGATCATCGCTTTTTAACACTGATCGCATTGATCACTTGTATCAAGATCCACATGTAGATGACAGAAATTTAGTGTTGCATTACGGTGACATGACTGACTCAATGAACCTGACAAGAATTATTCAGGAAACTCAACCTGACGAAATTTACAATCTGGCTGCAATGAGTCACGTAAAAGTAAGTTTTGATACTCCTGAGTATACTGCCAATGCAGATGGAATAGGCACATTAAGAATTTTGGAAGCTGTTCGTTTGCTGAATCTTACAAAAAAAACCCGAATCTATCAAGCTTCGACTTCAGAGTTGTATGGTTTGGTTCAGGAAGTTCCCCAAAAAGAAACCACTCCGTTTTATCCACGTTCACCCTATGCTGTTGCTAAAATGTATGCATACTGGATAACGGTTAATTACCGCGAAGCGTATGGTATTCATGCAAGCAACGGAATTTTGTTTAACCATGAATCTCCTTTGCGTGGTGAGACTTTTGTAACGCGAAAAATCACGCGTGCTGCAGCTCGCATTGCTATGGGAATGCAAAGCAAATTATTCCTTGGAAATCTTTCATCTAAACGTGATTGGGGACATGCGAAAGATTATGTACGTGCTATGTACCTTATTTTACAACAAGACGAACCTAGCGATTATGTAATTGCTACCGGAATCACTACCGAAGTTCGAGAATTTGTGTGCATGGCTTTTGCTGAAATTGGTATTATCATTGATTTTAAAGGCGAAGGTATTGACGAAAAAGGTTATATTGGTAGTGTTGATGAATCAATATTTACCGAACATGTTGGTGCGGAATTTTTTGAAGGAATTAAATCAATAAAAGAAGCTGTTGTTGAAGTGGATGCCAATTATTTCCGACCCACTGAAGTTGATTTATTGATTGGTGATGCTACCAAATCACGCACCAGACTAAATTGGATTCCGGAATATGATTTGAAAGGATTGGTTGTCGACATGATGAAATCTGATGTAAAACTAATGAAAAAAGAGACTTATTTAAAGGAAGGTGGCTTTAGAATTTTAAACTACTTTGAATAATCGGCAGATTGAAGTCATGGATAAAAATGCTAAAATATATATTGCCGGCCATTTAGGAATGGTTGGATCTGCCATAAAACGGAATCTTGAAGCAAAAGGATTTGCTAATTTTGTAACACGTTCGCTCGACGAACTTGATTTGCTCAAAGAACAAGATGTTGCACGTTTTTTTGAAACTGAAAAACCGGAATATGTGGTGCTGGCAGCTGCCAAGGTAGGTGGAATTGTGGCAAATAACACCTATCGCGCACAGTTTATTTACGAAAACCTGATGATTCAGAATCATGTGATTCATCAAAGTTACCTACATGGTGTGAAAAAGCTTTTGTTCCTCGGATCATCATGCATCTATCCACGAATGGCCGAACAACCTATTCGTGAAGATTCATTGCTTACAGGCGTTTTAGAAGACACAAATGAACCATACGCAATCGCTAAAATTGCTGGAATCAAAATGTGTGAAGCTTATTATGCTCAGTATGGCTGCAATTTTATTTCCATTATGCCAACCAATCTTTACGGACAAAACGACAATTATGATTTGGAAAAATCGCATGTTTTGCCGGCTTTGATTCGCAAGATGTACCTTGGTAAATGCCTTATGGAAAATGACTGGTCAAAATTACGTACTGACCTGAACAAACGCCCGATTGAAGGTGTAAATGGTTCTTTCAGCGATGATGTAATTCTTCAGGTTTTGGGCAAATATGGTATTTCAACTCATAATGATGAAGTTTCAATCACCTTGTGGGGAACAGGTTCACCAATGCGAGAATTTCTTCATGTGGACGATATGGCTGATTCGAGCGTATATCTTTTACTGAATTACGATGCTCCCGACACGCTACCATCACAGGTAAATGCCGGTTGGGGTCAAGATCAAACAATTAAAGAATTGTCGGAAATTGTTCGGAAAACGGTAGATTATAAAGGGAAAATAATATGGGACAGTTCCAAACCCGATGGAACGCCCCGTAAACTACTAAATGTATCCAAATTAAACAGTTTGGGTTGGAAACCTACTATTACCCTTGAAGAAGGAATCAGACGTGTAGTTAGTACTTATATCAACTAGAAGAAAGGGAGAACAATTTATTAGTTCTCCCTTTTCATTTAGTTTGTATTACAATTTAAACCCACTTTGCAGTCAATTTATTTAAATTCATTGCTATAAAACGATATACTACTCTGTAATCTCAGATTTGAGCACTACAGATGACTTCTATAAAAAAAACCTTAAATTGAAATCAATTTAAGGGGATTCTTATATACATTTATAAGATTATTTTCCATAAAACCACTTATGAAGCTCTCCAAAGTGCTTTTGGTACATTTTGTAGCTATCGTCAAGAATTGTCATTGCTGTTGCTTTGTCAAAGAATTTTTCAACCACCACTGTTTTGTTTTCCAACTTCTTATAATCTTCAAAAAAGCTCATTGTTTCAGTAATCATGTGGGGTGGAAGTTCCGAAATGTCATTGTAATGATTTACACTAGGGTCACCCGCAGCTACAGCTATGATTTTATCATCAGCTTCTCCGTTATCCAACATTCGCATGACACCAATAACCTTTGCTTCAACAATACAAAGTGGCACAAAATCAATCTGTGACAGAATAAGTATATCCAATGGGTCATGGTCTTCACAAAAACTTTGCGGGATAAATCCATAGTTATGAGGATAATAAACAGATGAATAAAGTACTCTGTCAAGCCTCAATAAACCACTTTCTTTGTCAAGTTCATATTTTGCGTGCGTTCCTTTTGGAATTTCAATAATACCTTTTACAACATCGGGTGATTCGGTATGAGGAGATACCTGATGCCATGGGTTAAAGTTATTTCTCATTTTATATTAGTTTTTATTTGCAAATATAGTAAAATATTGGATATTGACGGTAGTTATAATCTATTTTTATGCAAAATATTTATCGTAACAATGAATCAACAGCTTTGAATTTCAAAATTATTTTTACAGATTAAGTAAAGTTTCAAGATAATGTTTTTCGATACTGTACAACTTTTTAATAGCAACTATATCTTTTAAAATCTGCTCTTTATCTATCTTTTTATGCTGAATTTTTCGTCCGACAATCATCACATTTTTTGGTGTATGTTCCAATGAAATAAATTCAAAAACATTGGTTTTATAACCATAAGCCTCTAAAATCAAAGCCCGAATCGTATCGGTAATAATCTCAGCCTGACGTTCTTTTAGAATTCCAAATCGGGTTATGTTTGTCAGTACATTGTTGACATTCATAGCTTTACGAATCTGTTTGTGGCAACAGGGAGCGCATACAATCAGTTCTGCACCCAACTTAATTCCACGGAAAATCGCGTCATCGGTGGCGGTATCGCATGCATGAAGTGCAATCAACAGGTTGATTTTATCCAGTTCGGTTTTTTCAATGGTTCCTTTTACAAAACTCAGACAGTCAAATCCAGACTTCTGAGCAATTGAGTTACAAGTATTCACCAAATCTTCCCGAAACTCTACACCGATGGTTTTTACATTCAGGTTGAGCTTATTTGTCAGGTAATCGTGCAAGGCAAAAGTCAGGTAGCCTTTACCCGAACCCATATCCACCACATGAAGTTTTTCGATTGCTGACAGTTCAGTCAGATTTGGTGCCAGCAGTTCAATATACTGATTAATTTGCTTGTACTTATCGCTCATTTCGCGCCGTACTTCCCAATTTACATTAGTTATTCCCAGTTCACGTAAGTAAATGTTTTCATGCGGATTAATCAGTCGTTCCTTCGCTTTATCGTGAGTGAAAGTGACCGGAGTTTGCATGGCTGATGGGGTGATTTTCAGTTTTACATTACCATTAAGCAAAGTGTTAATGCTGATATTTTCATTTTTGGAGAATAATTCTGCATTCAGGAAGTCATTTTCCAATGCATTTGTCACCAAACCTATTCCTTCAGCTATTTCGTAGTTTTTGGTAATATCTTTGGTGTTGTGACGGAACACAAAATTCAGACAATATCCTCTTTTAAGCTCTACAGTGGTAATAATCAGCTTCTTCAAATCAGATGTCTGATCTCTTTTTCCTGCCAGTGTAAGCTTAATCAATTCTTTATTTTCGATAAAGAGTTGAAGTTTTTCAATGAATTTGTTGATTTGAGGGTGCGCCATTTCAGTTTTTTGAATACAAAAGTACAAATAAAGAAAGAGTCTTACAATTTGGGTAAGACTCTGATATTTTTCAAAATCTGCTTAGGTCAGAGTATCTGGGCAGCGTGATTTTTTGTATTTACTTCTTTGGGCAACAAAATGCGGGTTATTGTTCCGGTTTCGTCAATAATAAAGGTTGTTCGGAACATTCCCATATACGAACGTCCATACATAGATTTTTCGCCCCATGTGCCGAAAATTTCGGATAGCTTTTGGTCTGTGTCGGCAACCAGATTAAACGGTAGATTCTGTTTTGAAATGAATTTCTGATGTGATGAAGCACTATCTGCACTCACGCCAATGACTTCATAACCAGCTTTCTGTAATTCGCTGTAGTTGTCACGTAGACTGCAAGCCTGAGCTGTACAACCTGGTGTGCTGTCTTTTGGGTAAAAGTATAAAACCACTTTTTTACCTGCAAAATCAGCTAATTTAATTTCTTTTCCATCCTGATTTACTCCAAATATTGCCGGAGCTTTGTCACCTACTTGTAATGCCATAACATATTTTAAAATTAATAGTTAATAATCAATATTCCAAATCCTTTATTTCCAAAATAAACAAGCATTAGCACATATTGTTTAAATGAAAATTATATTTTATCAGTTATTTTATGCAATCAGTTTATTAATTATTAATTTTTAATTATTAATTAAAAAGCCTTCCCTGCCATGTGTTTCGCTCTTCCAGTCTTTTTTCTATTTTAGCAGTGAACTCAAAGTTTTTCAATCCCCATTCAGGTGCTATTAATAGTACTTTGGGTGATTGTGAAACAAAACGTTCAATGGCAATTTCAGGATTCATGCGTTCCAGAAAGTCTATAGCCAAATCAATATACTCGTTGGCGGTATAAAGATTAAACCACTCAGGATGTTCACTAAATTGCTTAGTCATAACTGTTTTCTTTACCAACTGCAATTGATGGAGTTTCAGTGCGGTGAGTGGCAGCTGAGATATCTTGTCGGCATGTATCAAAATTTGTTCACGATTTTCGTTTGGTAAACCCAAAATCAAATGTGCTCCTGTTCTTAGTCCACGGTAAGAAGTGGCTTTAATTGCTTCTACAGAAGAAGCATAATTATGCCCACGATTAATGAAACGGAGGGTTTCGTCGCTGGTTGATTCAATGCCATACTCAATCATTACATAGACGCTTTTCGACAGTTCAGCAAAATAATCAAGCAGTTTCTCATTTACGCAGTCGGGGCGGGTTCCTACTACAATTCCCTTAACTTGCGGGTGTGAAAGTGCTTCCTCGTAAATGGCTTTTAAGTTTTCAAGTGCATCGTATGTGTTGGTGTACGATTGAAAGTAAGCCAGGTAATATTGTGTCTGATATTTGTGATGAAAAAAAGCAATACCTTCAACTACTTGTTGACTAACACTTTTAACTGGGAGGCTGTATTGTGGACTGAAAGATTGATTATTACAATAAGTACAACCACCTCTGTCTTTGCTTCCATCGCGGTTTGGGCAAGTAAATCCAGCATTAATGGAGATTTTTTGAATACGCTCGGAAAATTCGGTTTTCAGAACCTGATTATAGTTGAGGTAACGTGGTTGCTTTAGGTTGGAAGAAATTATATAGTTATTATCACTCATTCAGGTCTTTGTTTATTTAAGAATTCTCAACTCCACACGGCGGTTTTTAGCTCTTCCTACTTCGGTTTTATTAGTAGCACAAGGTTTTGATTTTCCATATCCAATACTAATTAACTGATTCGGTGTACAACCCTTTTTTAAAAGATATTCTTTCACGGCATTAGCTCGTTTTTCTGAAAGAATTTGATTCGTTTGTACTGAGCTGACATTATCTGTGTGTCCGCTGAGTTCAATTTTTATTTTTTTTGAGATAATAAATCGCGCTAAACGATCCAATTCGGGGTACGAAATGGATAATAAATCCCATCTTGCAAAATCGAAAAACACATTATTAACTTTTATGGCATCGCCGCTTTCAACCAATTGTTTCAGTGAAACCATATTAATATTCTCTTTTACGCGTTTAGGTTTATCACCTCCTCTAAGGTCAATGTTTTGTGAAATTGACAAATATGATTCTTTTTCAGCATAATATCCATAAATTTTACCCGATGGCAAAACAATAAAGTAACTTCCATCAATCGGATCACTTTTTGCAACTCCCATATTTTTACCGGTTTTCAAATCGTCCCACTTCACTTCAGCGTCCATTGGTTTATTATCTTTGGTCAGGAGTTTTCCGGAAACTGTGGCAACATAATCTGGTCGCAGATTTTTAGGTAGATTAAAACTGTAAATATCTTTATCACCAGACAAACTGAAGTTCAAAATGTCATTATTTGCAGCTTCAAATGCACTTCCAAGATCGTCAAATTGTTTGCTGGAATAGAATTTCCCGTTCGAAAAGGTTGCAATTCTTTGTAAATCATTGTAGGCTTCGCTATTTTCCGAAAAATCGTATAAAATTGTTTGAGTTTTATAGACATTTTCCATTTGCTTTATACGTAAAAGAACCGAGTCCAGTTGTGAACAACCATTAGCATCACCATCCGAAAGTAAGACAATAACTTTGTTCTTGGATAGCGGGTCGGAGTTTCTTCTGATAAAATTACATGCATATTCATAAGCTTCGAAAGTGGGTGTACCACCACCTACCTTAATTCGTTCGATAAATTCCATTATTGGAGTATACTCTCTCGAAAATTCACATGAATCAGTAATTGGACGCACACACTCGTTGGCAAATGTGAGAATGGCAATTTCAGAGTTGTTTTGAATAGCAGCCTGAGTTACAGCTTTGGTTGCGTCTTTTAATACTCTTAACTTTGAACCTGACATACTACTTGAAACATCAAGCAGAAGCAAAATGCTTGAATTGGAATTTGTACGTCTTTCGAATGAGAAATACGCTTTATCGCCAGAAGTAGAAATTTTATAACCCACGTCAGAAAGTTCAGTGTTTATTTCCTTTCCCATATTTATTGGTTCGCTCCAGCAAGTCCAACAGGTATCGGCTAATCGTGTCGATTTGAATACATCAAGTTTACCCAACCCTCCATGACCATCCGAACTGAAATATAGCGTTTTCATATCGGCATGCAGAAAAGGTGTCCTCTCACAATAGGGTGTATTTATTTCTGGGCCAAGGTTAATAGGATCACCCCAACGGTTGTCAGCTGTTTTCAATGAAATATAGATATCCGATGGGTAAAGTTCATCTCCGTGATATTTCTGGAGCGAACTGAAATGATTGTAACCACCTGTTCGGGTTGAAGAAAAAATTAATCCTTTTCCATCGCTTGTAAGCATGCCATCTAATTGCCATCCATCCCCATTAATTGGTTTTGGGAATTCAAAAATTTTCGACCATCCTGACGTTGTTTTTTGGGAGTAGTAAAGTTTTCCCGATTTAAAAAGCATAATAATATTTCCATCCGACGAAATGCTTACAGGTGCTTCGTTATTAAGTTTAGTTGATAATTCAGGTACAACGCGGGCTTTTCCCCAGCCATCAGTTCCCTTTCTGGAAACAAAAATATCCTCACCACCCAGATTGTCTTTACGTCCTATTCCACAGAAATACATTTGTTCTTCGTTTCCTGTAATAACAGGGGAATATTCGCCACCATCTTCAGTATTAATACCTTTGCCAACCGGACTTATTTTTACGTAGGTATTCCATTTTTCAGTTAATAAATATAACAAGTCTTCAATTTTCTTGTTGTGACTCCCGAAATAATGAGCATACGTTTTTACTTTTTTGATAGCTGAATTCCAGTTTCTGTTTGAAATATCATTTGAAATCATTCGTTGAAGTGCCACAAAAGCTTTTTCACGTGGTGCAGCTAACCGAATATATTCATCATATTTTTGAAATTTCCAATCGTTGTAGGGTAGGTGTAACATGAGTCTGTTTGAGAGTCTTGCCAGCTCATAGTCTTTAGTTTTTACTTTGAAAGAAAACTCATTACCAAAAGTTTTGTAGAATTCATCCAAAGACTGACTCTCACCATCGGCAGTAAAAATATCGTAATAGAGTTTTAATGCTTTTGATCGTTTTGTTCCCCTAAAGTTGTCTATGCAGAATCTCAGTGTTTTCAAATTTTCGCTGCGCGATGCAATTGCAAATAAACTATCTTCTGCTGCAAATGCACGGTCACAATCGGAAAAAATCTTTAAAAAATTTTGATAAGATACAACCGAATTATCTTTTAAAGTTGTTTTAAAAGCCTGATTACATTGCATATTGTATAGCAGGCGTTCATCTTCCGACTGCTGATTCATTGAATTAGTTGTCGAATTATCGTTTTGAGCCATCAAAAATCTGCAGGAAAAAATAATTAGCAGAATTGAGAGAAATATATGTTTATTCGTGGTTGACTGCATTTTTCAGAAAAGAATGAATGGTTGCAAATATACTTTTATTTATTAATAAAATCGGACTTTGGAACGAAAACATGGAAAATTTAGCAGTTTTCCCCCAGCAATTTATTTGGTCAATAAACGCTTTTTTGTTATTTTTGCATTTCACAATTCTATCCGAACCTAAAACCCCAAAAAGTATAAATTATTCATGTATTTTGCTAATTATCACAGTCATTGTACATTCTGCGATGGTCGTAGTTCAATGGAAGAATTTGTTCGGTTTGCTATTGCCAAAGGTGTTCGAAAATATGGTTTTTCGTCACATGCTCCGCTACCTTTCGATACGTTTTGGAATATGAAGTTAGATGATTTTGGTGAATATCAGAATGAATTTTATCGGTTGAAAGAAAAATACATGTCTGAAGTTGAGCTTTTTATCGGTTTGGAAGTTGATTATATCCACAATTATATTGAAATTCAAAATGAATTATATTCTGCCGAAAATATGGATTATCTGATTGGTTCCATTCATTACATGGATCAGCTGCCAAGTGGAGATTTCTGGACGATTGATGGTAATTTTCGTGATTTTTTCGTCGGTCTGAAGATTCTATTCGATGGCGAAATACGACCGGCTGTTGAACGATTTTTTGATATCAGCGACCAAATGATTGGGAAAGGTGGTTTTGATATTGTAGGACATTTTGATAAAATTGCAATGAATGCTTCTAAATGTGCTGATTTTGAAAAATCTTCGGTTTGGTACAGAAATAGGGTCAGTGATTCATTGCAATTGATTAAACAAAAGGAATTGATCCTCGAAATCAATACTAAGTCATTTGTTGATAAAGGTATAACATACCCCGATATTCAATTTTTTCCACTAATTAATGAACTTCAGATTCCTGTGGTGGTAAATTCAGATTGTCATTATCCAACCAATATCCTAGATAGTTTTCATCCCACTTTCGAAGCACTAAAAGCTGCCGGATTCAAAACCATGCATCAGTTGATTGATGGAAAATGGCAAGCTGTGGAGTTTGATGAAACAGGATTATTGATTTAATATTGAAATGTTTAATGTGTCTTTTTAAAATTATGATTTTTTAAAGATACAAAAAGATGTACTAATAGCCTGTTTTTAAGCTCATTAGTACATCGTTCTATTTATAAATAATTGATTATTTTACTTTCATTTCAACTGATTGAGAATTTCCCGATTCACTAAACGTAAATTTCAGCTTCTCAAACGTTGGCATTCCCGAGAGAACAGTCAGTTTCCATTTGTTGGTATAACCCAACGGTTCGGACGGAATTCCCCAACTATGGTCGATGTGCCCGTTAGCATTCTGGTCGTGAACAATAATGGCAGCATATTCTCCGTATTCAATTTCTGGAATAACGACTCGGGCATTTCTGTTCGCAATTTGGGAGATAATCACCTTGAAAGGCTTGGTAGGGACTTTATCGGTTTTGCGAAACAGTTGAACCAACACTTGCCCAGAATTATCGGCAAAACCGCTTAAGTTGAATGTCAGATTAGCTTTTGTTTCTTGGGGCTGGGCCGGGGCATTGAAAACTGCAAAAAGTATAATGCAGGATATTATGACGATTAGTTTTTTCATTTTTTCTGTTTTTATTCGTACGACAATGCTTTGTGTGTAGGCACTTTAATGGCCGATTTTGCAGGAATTCTACTTGCCAGCCAACCAAATAAAATGGTTACTACTACGGTGATGGCAAATCCCAGCGGACTGAAAGCATATTGCAGCTCGGCTTCTTTGCCCAACATTAAATTTCCGAAGAAAATGGCGGCCAATTTGCTCAATGGTACCGAAAGAATCAATCCAAGTGCAATGCTCAATACGCTGGTAATGGTTCCTTCCATCACAAACAGGGAGTAAATCTTTTTGGGAGTGGCGCCAATCGCACGCATAACACCTATTTCGCGGGTTCGCTCCATAATATTGATACCTGTTGCCGATGCCATGCCGATAGCACTAACCACCAAAACCAAAAACGACAGAAAAACAATGGTCATAAGAATGATATTCAGATGGTCGTAGATGATTTTCACCCTTTCAGCCTGAGACATCACGTATAACACCTTGAAATCGGTGGGTGTAATGGCTTGCTCGATGTTTTTCTTTAAATCCATAACACTTTCATAATCATTTGTTTTAGCTACAAACATAATGCTGTTGACCAAATGATTCGGATTGAAAATAGCATCATATTTGTCAATATCCATGTAAACCTTTGCCTTTTCAAATTGCTCTGTAACGCCCACTAATCGTGTTTTGATGTTTTTGTTTTCGATGGTCAGCATTACCTCCGAACCAATGGCGGGTTGTTTGTAAATATCCCACGCTTGTTGGTTCATTACTATCTCTATATCAGCCGAAGATGCAATCCACGAACCTTTAATAAACTTCATTTTCAGCAAATCGGTATGGGTTGGAAGTGCCACAATTCCGACACCTTTGTTGGTTGATAGCAGTTTGGATTGAATCTCGCCACGACCGCCATTCCACAACTGAATGAGCTTCACGTTATCGAGCGATTTAAACGGACGGAGCGCATCTTCTTTTGAAACCTGTTTGCTCAGTACAACCTGCACATCGTAGCGCATTTCATTTTTCACGTTCGAAAGCAAGTTGTAAAGTGATTGCCGAACATTGAAACCGGTGCTGAAAATAGCAACGCCTAACGCCATGGCTAATATGGTTACCGCCAATCGCCGACTGTTGCGCACCGAATTTCGGGCAGCCAGCATAAAGGTATTGGTTACAGGCAACTTTTTCATTGATTTATATTCACGAGAACCTGCATTCTGCGAAATTCCGTAATCGCTCAGGGCTTCTTTTACCGATATGGCTGTTCCTTTCAATAAAATGCCGACAGACAAAACTACCGGAAGCAACAAACTGGCTGCAATCAAAATTGCATACACAGATAAGGGAATAGTGGTAGTCAGTATATTGAAATTCAGTTTATACGCCACAAATTGAGAAAATGCATTTCCACTAATTACTGATAATGGAACGGCAATTAGTCCAGCAATTAATCCCATTATCAACAACATGGCAATGTAGATCTGAAAAATCTGAAACTGCGAACCGCCAATGGCTTTCAGTATGCCGATTTGGCGGACCTGACTTGCCATTACCGACCGCATAAGTTGCGAAACCAACACTGCGCCCATGATAAATGCCAGCAATCCAATCGTTCCAATCAGAAACAACAGCGTGTTCAACTGCCATTGATGTGGATGTTCGTTGAACTTGGGTATTTCAACGGAGCTGATGGTGATTCCCTGGGTGTTTAAATCCTTCACCAATACGTCCGAAACCCGTTTTACGTCATCGGCTGAGTGAACATTATTCAAACGAACAATCAATCGTTGGTTGGAAAGCAAGCCCGTAATCTGACTATAACTTTTTTTGTCGGTATAAGCGTAAATAAATGCGTCCTGCGTGGCTGGTGCTTGTGCCGGGTCAAAACAAATGCCGCTCACTTTTATTTCCGTCATCTTGCTGCCAATGCGTACCCGTGGCGAGTCGCCGGTATCTATCGAAGTTACATGTTTGCAGTCGCGTTCCATCAGCATAGTTCCTGCATCAGGAATTTTCTTTCCCGTTTCGGGAAAAATACGCGCCATTTTCATGTCTTCAAAATTATCTACACCATACAGCCAAAGCGGAATCCATTCGTTTGGAGAAATCTCGATTCGTTGCAACGAGAAATCGCGTAATTCGGCTGTTTCCACTTCCGGACGGTTGTTGAATTGCTTCAAATCCAGCTTTTCGAACCCATCGGAATGCAGAATCAATTGAGCAGGAATTGTACTTTGGTAATTGGCATTCAGGTCGTTGGTCAGAATAAAGTTGGATACAAATACTGTTCCTACACCCCATATACCCAGCACGAGTGCAAAAACCACCAACAAAGTGCGTTTTGGACTTATCAGCAGGTCGCTGAAAGTCTTTTTTAGTTTCATATTCATGGCTGTTGGATAAAACGGAGCATGCTGACCATCCGAATTCGGTCTTAGCAAATACTATT
>CAZTDH010000015.1:0-28600 GCA_964612615.1 uncultured Paludibacter sp.
AGCCTGTTCGTGTGCAATCGATGGCCAATACCGACACCAATGATATTGAAAATTCGGTAGCTCAATGCTTACGGATTGTGGAGGCTGGAGGCGATATTGTCCGCTTCACAACACAGGGAATTCGTGAAGCCGAAAGCATTGGCAAAATTCATGCAGCGTTGCGAGAAAAAGGTTGTGATGTTCCCTTGGTAGCCGATATTCATTTCAATGCCAACGCTGCCGATTTAGCCGCAACTCAGGTTGAGAAAGTACGTATTAACCCCGGTAATTATGTTGGAAGTATTAAAATTGGCGACAATTCCGATTATACCGACGAAGAATTTGAAACCGAATATCAAAAAGTTAGGGCGCGCTTCATTCCGTTTCTGAAAATTTGCAAACAACACAATACAGCCATTCGACTCGGAATAAATCATGGTTCGCTGAGTGAGCGTATGATGAACCGCTATGGCGATACGTCGCGCGGTATGGTGGAATCATGCATGGAGTTTTTGAATATTTGTAACGAAGAAAATTTCCATAATGTGGTAATTTCCATGAAAACTTCAAACACCGTGATGATGGTTCAGACTGTACGGTTGCTGGTTGAAGAAATGGGAAAATACGGTTTTAATTACCCACTTCATTTAGGTGTTACCGAAGCAGGTGATGGAGAAGATGGTCGTATAAAATCGGCTGTCGGAATTGGCGCATTGCTTGGAGACGGAATTGGAAACACCATTCGCGTTTCGCTAAGCGAAGATCCCGAACTTGAAGTTCCTGTTGGTCGGTTATTGGTGTCTTATACTTCCGAAAGAGCGAATCACGAACCCATTGTAGCTACTGAAAACTTGCTGCACAACAGATTTGAATACAGTCGTCGCAAAACTCATGCTGTTGGAAATATCGGTGCAGATAATGTGCCGGTAGTTATTACATCGGGCGATGGTGGATTTGCAACTTTACCGGATTATATTTTGTCGAATGGCAAAGTATTGTCAACCAACAGCAATTCGTATACAATTTATACGGTTGAGAATATTCAGGAATTAAAGCATGATTCATCTGATGTTAAATTTCTGCAACTAACTTATCCGCAATTATCACCTGCTGTTCTGGCTGTTTTAATGGAACTAAATGATGTGGTTATATTACTTCAAACTCAACATAAAAATGGAGTGGGAGAGCAGCGGGCATTTTTCCACACTTTATTGAATGCCGGTTCTACAGTTCCTGTTATTCTCTGCCGAAAATACGCTGAAAATGACCTGCAACATCTCCAAATAAAATCTGCTGCAGATTTGGGTGTACTATTTATCGATGGTTTCGGCGATGGTATTTTTCTCGAAAACGAAGGTGAAATTACTGTTGAAGAAATTAATTCAGTGGCATTTGGCATTTTACAGGCATCGCGGGTTCGAGTTACCAAAACAGAATTCATTTCTTGCCCGAGTTGCGGACGAACTATGTTTAATCTGCAAACCGTGGTAGGACGTGTAAAAGCAAAAACGTCACACCTTACCGGACTGAAAATCGGTATTATGGGCTGTATTGTAAACGGTCCGGGTGAGATGGCCGATGCAGATTACGGTTATGTGGGTGCCGGACGTGGAAAAGTAAGTCTGTACAAGAAAAAAGAATGTCTTGAGCGGAATATACCTGAAGATGAGGCCGTTGACAAACTGATTAATTTGATAAAAGTAAACGGAGACTGGCACGAATAAAGACAGATTCTGAAATTGATTACTCCCGTTTGATTGGACCAGATTGCCAATTGAGCGGGAGTTTTTGTTGAAAATAAAATCAGCACACAACTTACACTTAATTTTACTATTTTTGCAAGCAGAATGCTGTCAAATATATCACACCCGATGAAAAAACTCTGGCTTTTCTTCCTTTTTTTTGTTCTCAGTTCAGGAATTTTCGCCCAAAATACCGACGAAAAAAAATACTTATTGACCACAAAGGCTAACACGATTGGAATTTCAACCATTTCATTTCTTGATCCTTATCTGTCACCACTAAATTATAACGGGCTGGCAATCAGCTATACCAGAGAGTCTCGTAAGTTTTTATCTTCTGAAAACACCCGCATTTCAACACAAAGCATACTCAATTTGCAGGCCGGAATTTTATTGAATAAGCCTGTTACCAGCGATATGATGTACATGGGTGCAAACTATGGCTGGGGAATGTGTTATCATTTAAACCCTGTAAAAGGATTGAAAGTGCTCGTTGGTGGGCTTTGGGATATTGATTTTGGATTTAAAGACATGGAACGAAACGTGAATAATCCGGTAAATTTGGATATTTCTACCAATCTTAATCTGACGGCACTGGCAAGATATGCCATTCCATTGCGCCGGAAAACGCTTCAGCTTCAACTTTCTTTGCAAACTCCCGTTATAGGCTACATGTTTGGACCTAAAGCTGGAGCTTCATATTACGAAATGTTCGATTTGGGAAACCTGACAGATGCATTTCATTTCAGTTCATTATACAATAAACGCGGTTTGAATAGCGCATTAACCGTGGATGTTCCGTTTAACCGTTCAGTTTGGCGTTTTGGTTTAAAAATGAATACTTTACGTTATTCGGCTAACAATTTGGTATTCGACCGGAATGACTTTGGTCTGCTCGTTGGAACCACTTTTGATTCTTTCAGTTTTGCCGGCAGAAAAAACAAAGCCCCGAAGAATTTCATCTCTACTCAAGAGTAAAATTTCCAATTTACAATAATACAGTATGAAGAAAATAAGTTTAATCATCATATTATCTGCGTTTCTGCTTCCTTCGTGCATGAATGGACCTGTACAACAGCCAAATACGTACAAAGGGAATTTTGAATCCCTATGGCAAATTATCGATACCAAATATTGTTATCTGGATTATAAAAACATCAATTGGGATTCGATTCACACAGCTTATGCAATCAAAGTTGATACTGTAAAAAGTACTTTTCCATTTTTTGATTTAATGGGTAATATGCTCAATGAACTGAAAGACGGACATGTAAATTTGTATTCAAATTTCAACCGCAGTCGTTACTGGAAGTGGTTTGAGGATTATCCATCCAATTTTAGTTCTTCGCTTATCAAAAATAACCGTTATTTAGGGTCAAATTACCTGATTGCAGGCGGATTTAAATATGCTAAAATAAATAATGGTACAATTGGCTACATGTATTATGAGGATTTTTCGGATGCATTCGGCGACACCAATATTGCCTATATTATGAATTATTTTATTGGTTGTAAAGCACTTATAATTGATGTTCGCAACAACGGAGGTGGGTCGCTCGATTATTCGAAACAACTGGCATCATATTTTTTCAAAGAGGAAACCGTTACAGGATATATGCGCCACAAAACAGGTGATGGACATACTGATTTTTCGACTCCGGTGGAAATAAAAACTCCTGCACACAAAACAATTCAATGGCAACGCCCGGTAGCAGTGCTTACCAATCGCATGTCGTACAGTGCTACCAATGATTTTGTAAACCGGATGAAACAAGCTCCAAATGTAACAATTGTAGGTGATAAAACCGGTGGTGGCGGTGGTTTGCCGCTTTCCAGCGAATTGCCAAATGGCTGGTTGGTACGGTTTTCATCTTCGCCCATGTACGATGCATCCATGCATGACACCGAATGGGGAATCAATCCTGATGTGCTCGACAGCATAAAAGTTGCCGATCAGGCTAAAGGCATAGACACTATTATTGAACGGGCAATTACACTTTTAAAATAGCGGTAGCTGCTGCTCTATGAAAAAACTCAAAATAACTGAAATGAATCGCCTCACCGTTGAGGAATTTAAAGAAGAAAAGAAAACACCGCTGGTTGTGGTGCTTGATAATGTGCGGAGTTTACACAATGTGGGTTCTGTGTTTCGTACCAGCGATGCTTTTTTGGTGGAAGCAGTTTATTTGTGTGGCATTACGAGCACGCCTCCTCATGCTGAAATTCACAAAACAGCTCTCGGAGCTGAAAATACTGTCAACTGGATGTATTATGAAGATACTCACACAGCTGTTGATGAATTAAAAACTCAAGGTTATACTGTTTATGCGATTGAACAAGCCGAAGGAAGCACCTTGTTGCCTGATTTAATATTGGAAAAATCGAATAAATATGCCGTGATTCTCGGCAACGAAGTCAAAGGCGTTCAACAAAGTGTGGTTGATGCCTGCGATGGCTGTATCGAAATTCCACAATTTGGCACAAAACATTCGCTTAACGTAAGTGTTACTGGTGGAATTATTATTTGGGAAATGTTTAAGAACTTGGCCCACTAACCCACTAAAAGGGAAATGTTTCGTTGAAATATTGAATTGTAAATTGTAAATGAATAAATTGTAAATGGATTTATGGATTGGAGAGATAAACTTAGTGGCTTGAAATCAGAACTTCCACAGGTGGCTGAAACACCTGAGGAAACAATCATTAAACCCACCAAAAAGCGTCAGTCAGAGCCTTTAAGGGTTGAACTTGACAAACGAAACGGCAAACCAGCTACTCTAATTACCGATTTCAAAGGGAAAGATGACGAATTGAAAGAGTTGGCTAAGCTACTGAAAGTAAAATGTGGTGCAGGAGGATCATCCCGTGATGGCGAAATACTTGTTCAGGGCGATTTTAGGGTGAAAATTGCCGGCATTTTACTGGATATGGGATTCAAGGTGAAGAAAATAAATTTTAAGTAATTGTATAAACTATATTAATATTGGACTGATAATCAATATGACTTATAACTTTATCGTAATTTTACCGTTATAATATCAATTTTACAATTAATACAATTACAATTATGAAAAACCTAAGTAAAAAGTCAGTATTGGTTATTTCAGTGTTTGTTTTATGTTTGTTTGCAGCAACAAGTTGTACAACCCAAAATCCTCCGGTTAACGCATATACTGGTGCAACTACAACGCCTAAAAAGTAGATTAAATTTAAATCACACACAAAAAATTAACGGCATCGGCTGAATTTCAATTAAGAAGTTCAGCCGATGCTGTTTTTGCATTTTCTGAAACAATATTGTATCTTTGAGATAAATTTTCATATATGCTCAACATTTATCGCGCTTCTGCCGGATCCGGCAAAACATACCGACTTACGCAAGACTATATTCACTTGCTGTTCGACCCCAAACGGGAACGGGCACATCGTCGCATTTTGGCCGTTACGTTTACCAACAAGGCAACCGACGAGATGAAAACGCGTATTCTGAAGGAACTTCATGTGCTTTCGCAAGGTAGAAAATCGGATTACCGTCAGGGATTGATGGCTAAATTTAGAATGGATGAAGAAGCAGTCAATGTTCGGGCTAAACATATTCTTACCACCATTCTTCACGATTATTCGTCGTTTTCTATCAGTACTATCGATCGCTTTTTTCAGCAGGTTATTCGTTCGTTTGCCCGGGATATTGGCGTGCATGGCGGCTATAATCTGGAGTTGGACAACACGGCAACGTTGGAACAATCCGTCGATAATCTGTTTCTTGATTTATCGAAAGATGAGAACAAACAGTTGCTTCAATGGCTTACTGCCTATGCTGAGGAACGAATTGAGCAATCGGAAAACTGGAATATGCGCAGCAATATCATGGACTTGGGCAAGGAAATTTTCAAGGAAAGTTACCAACACAAAGCCGAAGATACCAACCGCAAGCTTCATGAACGTGAATTCCTGACGAATTACCGCAAAAGCCTGCGCGAGATAAAAACCACCTTCGAGGCCAATGTAAAACAAACTGCCATTGAGGGTTTAAACGTGATGGCGCGTATTGGCTTGACGCACGAAGATTTTGCGTACAAGACCACTAATACATTAGAAAAACTGGTAAAAGGCAAGTTGGAAATCAGCAACCGCTTTATTGGTTTTGCCGAAGATGTCAGTAATTGTTACACAAAATCCAAACCACAGGATGTAAAGTCGGCTATCGAATCGGCTTATCAAAACGGACTTCAGAAATGTTTTATAAAGATAGTTGAATTGTTGAGTGTGGACATTGTGATGTATAATTCAGCCGTAATGGTACTCAAGCATATCAACACGCTTGGTATTTTGTCCGATTTAGCGGTGCAAATAAAAAAACTGACAGACGAGCAAAATACCATGCTGATTTCTGATTCCAACATGCTGCTCAACAAAATTATCGATAACAGCGACACGCCTTTTGTGTACGAAAAAACGGGCATTACCATAGATAATTTTATGATTGATGAGTTTCAGGACACGTCCACGCTACAATGGAAAAACTTTCATCCGCTTATGGCGAATAGTTTGGCGGCCGGTAAGTTTAACCTCGTGGTGGGCGACGTAAAGCAGAGTATTTACCGCTGGCGTAATTCCGACTGGAAACTGCTTGACGAACAAATTCTAAGCGACTTTCGTCCCGAACAAATACACGAGGAAAACCTCGAAACCAACTGGCGTAGCGATAAAAATATTGTTGATTTTAATAATTCGTTTTTTCGTCGTGCAGCCAATTTGTTGCAAAGTAAGCTGAACGACAATTTACAAGCTGTGCTGCCTGTTTACCCTTCATTGGAAGCTTTGACACACAAAATTGAACATGCTTATGCCAATATCCACCAACAAACTTCGCCCAAAGCCGGATCGGGTAGGGTAGAGTTGCGTTTTATTGCTGCGGATGAAAACGAAGACGGTTGGAAAGCCGAAAGTATGGAACGATTGCCCGCTATGCTCGAAGAGTTGCAAGGTCGTGGGTATCGTCCAGCGGATATTTGTATTTTGGTGCGCAAAAACGATGAGGAACAGCAGGTTATTCACCGATTGCTGAACTATAAAACAACAGCTGAAGCCAAGCCGGATGTTTGTTACGATATTATGGGTAACGAGGGTTTACTGATTGGTGCGGCTGCATCGGTACGTTTTGTATTGGGTATTTTGCAGTTGTTTGTCAGCCCGGCTGACAGTATTCAGCAAACGATAGTGAATTACGAATATGCTCGTGGCAAGCAGCATAAATCGGAGAACGAAGCCCTGAACGATTGCTTTGTTGGAAATGATTCGAATTTTTCCTCTTTATTTAATGATGAAGAAAATCGGGTATTGAGTCAGGTACAGCACAGTTCACTCTATGATATGGTGGAGCAAATCATCTCGTTGTTTGGCATTGGCAGTTGGCACAACGAAGCGGTGTTTGTTCAGGCTTTTCAGGATGTAGTGTTTCGTTATACAACCGGCAAAACGGCTGACCTGAATAGTTTCCTTACCTGGTGGAAAAAGAACGGTGGCAAGCAATGCATTTCTACGCCCGACAACCAAAGTGCGATGCGCATTATGACCGTGCATAAATCGAAAGGGTTGGATTTTCGTGTGGTGATTATGCCTTTCTGCGACTGGGATTTGGACAGTCGTATGCGCAATATCCTTTGGTGTGAACCAACCGTAGCACCATTCAACGAACTGCCTTTGCTGCCGATTGAATATGGTTCCAAATTGGGGCAATCTATCTTTGCCGAAAACTATTTCGATGAACAAATGCACCTGTTTATCGATAGTTTAAATGTAGCTTATGTAGCTTTCACCCGTGCCAAAAACGAATTGATTTGTATGGCACCCGCACCTAAAAAAGAGCTGGAAAGTCTGGATAAGATAAATTCCTTGTCGGCTTTACTTACCGCTTGTTTCACTGTGGAAACTCCGGGTTTGGATGCGGAAATTATTCCTTTGTCGAAATCGTTTGATGAGGTTGAGAAAGTATTCTCATTGGGCGAACCAATTCATGCAATTTACAAAGATGTGCCGGACTCAGGAAGCAACGAAAAGATAAACAACTATCCTTCGGTCACAAGTTCTGACCGTTTGCGCATTCGTCACCAAAGTCTGGATTATTTGCTCGAAAATCAACAACTCACCGATAGTCGCTTGAATTACGGATTGATAATGCACGATATTTTACGAAACATTACCCGAAAAGCTGACCAACCCAATGCCATACAGACCATGATTCGTGACGGTAGAATTAGTCAGTTGGAAAGTGAGACGGTTGTGAGCGAAATGGAGAAATTCTGGAATCTTCCCGAAACCGAAGCATGGTTTGCTGCCGATGCCCGTGTGTTGAACGAAACTACCATTCTAATTCCAACCGGTGAGCAATATCGTCCGGATCGGGTAGTTATTAAAGGAAACGATGCTACAATTGTAGATTACAAATTCGGCGATAAAGAAAGCAAAACTTACATTCAGCAAGTGAAACAATATATGAACCTGATTTCTGAAATGGGCTATCAAACCAGTGGATTTGTGTGTTATGTAAGCTTGGGGAAAGTCGAAAAAATTATTTGATTTCGATTGTATTTTTAACTTCAACAATACGATAGTATTTTCTTTAAATGCGATACATATTGGAGTCTATTCAACCGGATTGAAAATTCCACATTTATCTCCGTATTTAGCAATTAATCAGCAACTTATTTCCAGTAATATCTATATAAATATTCATGTTTAGATTCATTTTCTATCTTATCTTCTGAAACAAAGACCTTTGTTAACTCTTTTTTTAATCCAACGATTTATCTCCATTTTCTGCTTTCTAATTGTAAGTAGTAAGATTAAAACTGCATATAATTGCTGAAATAATTCTCTAATTACTGTGATTTTGCTTTAAAATCGGGATTATTTTACATTTATTCATGAAATTGAACGTTAAATAATCATCTTTTGTGAAAAATATTTTATTATTTATTTTTCCATTTTAGTTTCTTTACAAAAATCACAACTACAGGAAATCTAAACATTCCGGAATTAATAAATGCCAATATATCAATGGGATAAAGAATTGTTAAGGAATAAAAAATAACTCAACAAATAAATTTTATTGAATAAGAAATTGCGTATTACCTACAGAATGATAGAATTTTTCTGTATATTTTTTCTGTTTATCATCAAAAACACTTGTTTTTTAATTATTAATACTTTATTTTTGCCATGCGAATAAATAAACTTCCTTTAAATTAAAGAAGATTAATAAACAAAATGTTAAATTTATGAGAAAACTAACGTTCTTATTGGCTTGCCTATTATTGGTTAGCGTAGGTGTGGTTAATGCTCAGTCAAAATCCATTTCGGGAAAGGTATTTTCCGCGGATGACGGGCAACCAGTTATTGGTGCTACTGTAAAAGTAAAAGGCACAACTGTTGGTACAATTACAGGTACTTCAGGAGAGTTTAAAATCAGTTTGCAGGGAAATGCAAAAGATCTAGTCGTTTCGTATGTCGGTATGAAAACTATCGAAGTAGAAGCAAAAAACAATTTAGTTGTTAGAATGGAAGCAGATTCCAGACAAATTGACGAAGTTGTAGTAACTGCCTTAGGGATTTCAAGAGAAAGGAAATCATTAGGTTATGCAGTTCAAGATGTAAAAGGCGATGCTATTAATAATGCTAAAACAGGTAATGTTTTATCAGCATTGACCGGAAGATTAGCTGGTGTTAATATCACAAGTTCTGCTGGTACAGCAGGTGCTGCATCTTTTATTACTATTCGAGGTCAAAACTCTATTAATGGTAGTAATCAACCCCTTTTTGTTGTTGATGGAGTTCCAATTGATAACTCAATGAGTTATTCTGGTAATCCTGATGATGGCAGAAATAATCTTACAAATGGTGTAAACTATTCAAATAGAGCAATTGATATTAATCCGGATGATGTAGAAACTGTTTCTGTGTTGAAAGGTGGTGCCGCAAGTGCTCTTTACGGAATGCAGGCTGCAAATGGTGTTGTGCTTATCACTACAAAAAAAGGGAATGCAGGAAAAGGAAAAACGAATGTTTCATTCTCGACCTCGCTTGGAATTGATAATGTAAGTCAATTACCAGCCACACAATCTATGTATGCTCAGGGAGTTAATGGAGCTTACAATGCTACGACTCCATATTCTTATGGTCCAAAATTGTCAGATATGCGTTATACTGGGGTGTCTGCTAATGCTACACATCCTCACGATATAAATGGTGATTTGGTGCTAGCAACAGCTCCAACTGCAAAAGCAAATTTGATACCTAATGCTTATGATAATGTTGGAAACTTCTTCCAAACTGGTACCACTCTAAATAATTCATTATCATTGTCTGGAGGGGATAATACTAGTAATTTCTATATGTCAGTTGGTAATACAACTACTACTGGTGTTGTTCCAAAGAATACTTTTGCTAAAACTTCAATCAAGTTATCGGGCGAAACAAAATTTGGATCAAAATTTACTGCATCAGGAAGCGTAAATTATGTACGTTCCGGAGGTGATAGAGTTCAACAAGGTTCAAATACATCGGGTGTAATGTTAGGTTTATTTCGTGGAGCTACTTCATTTGACAATGGAAATGGACATGGAAAAGATGGTTATAAATTTGCTGATTCATACAAGTATGCAGATGGTACACAACGTGCTTATGCTAGTTATGATAATCCTTATTGGACAGTAAATCAAAATCTTTTCAATGATCAGGTGGATCATGTGTTGGGAAACTTAGCCTTGGTTTATAAACCAATAACAGAACTTACTATAAAATACAAAATTGGTGATGATTTGTATAGCGATAGGCGTAAAGGTCATTTTGCTATTCATTCAGCTAATGCTCCAGATGGTCAGCAACAAGTAGATAATCATTATAGCAATGTCTTTAATTCAGACTTAACAATCAACTATAATAAAGAATTGTTTACTGATTTCAATGCAAATGTTACTGTTGGTCAAAATATGTATCAATCATACTATCAACAATTCTTTGCTGAAGGTGATGGTTTTGTAGTTCCTGATTTCTATCACATGTCAAATACTTCATCACAGTTTGTTCGTGAAAGTACATCTTTATATAGAACTGCCGCTATATTTGCGGATCTGCAATTCTCTTATAAGAACATGTTATATTTAGGACTTACCGGCCGTAACGAATGGTCTACTACACTTCCTGTAGCAAGCAATAGCTTTTTCTATCCAGCAGCTAGTGTAGGATTTATTTTCAGTGAATTATCTGCGTTGAAAGGAAATGATATTTTAAATTATGGAAAAATTAGAGCATCGTATGCTAGTATTGCAAATGCTCCATCTCCATATTTTCTTCAGAATGTTTACACATCAGGAACTGTAAGTGATGGTTGGGCTTCGGGTTTATCTTTCCCATTCGATGGAACTGCTGGTTTTAATATTTCTAATTCCCTAGGAAATCCACTATTAAAACCTGAATCACTTTTATCTCGTGAGATTGGAGTTGAACTCAAGTTCTTTGATAGTAGAGTAAATATTGATTTTACCTATTATAATAACCAAAACAAAGACTTGTTAATTCCTGTTCCAATTAGTGGTACAAGTGGTTATAAATCAATTTGGATGAATGCTGCTACAATGGAAAATAAAGGTATTGAAATTATGGCAAGCTTTGTTCCTGTTAAAACAAAAGATTGGAATTGGACGCTTTCTGCCAACTTCACTCAAAACAACAATAAAGTGTTATCGCTTGCAGATGGTGTAGATAATATCGAATTAGGTGGTTTTACAGGCATAACAATAAATGTTGTTGCCGGAGAACCTTATGGAAGTATTTATAGCACAGGATTCTACAAAGATGCCAATGGTAAAGTGATTATCAATGATGCTGCAGGTGCAGGATATGGTTTTCCTATTAAAGATAATACAATGAAGTCATTAGGTAGTGTTGCTCCAAAATGGACACTTGGCATTAATAATGATATTTCTTATAAAGGAATTGGTTTATCTTTCCTTGTAGATATCAAAAATGGTGGATTAATGTGGAATGGTACAAAAGGCAGACTTGTCGGCTTCGGAACTGCAAAAGTTACTGAAAATAGAGGTCAGGCGGTAGTATTCGATGGTGTTAAAGGTCACATTACCGGAGGAGCTGTAGTTACTTCAGGAGTCGCAAATGATATCTCTACAACTTATTCTGAATATTATTACAAGAATATTGGTGGTGGTGCTAGCCCGGCTCAAGAACAATATGTTGAGAAAACAGACTGGGTACGTTTGAGAGAAATTACTCTTTCATATGAACTTGGAAAAGTTATTAAGGTTGATTTCTTGAAAAATCTGAAGATTTATGCAACCGGACGTAATCTCTTTTTATCAACTCCTTATACAGGAATTGACCCTGAAACAAACTTAATGGGTGCATCAAATGCTCAAGGTCTTGATTATTTTAATATGCCGAACACTAAATCGATGGTATTTGGTTTGAAACTTGATTTTTAATTTTAAAAATTATTCATTATGAAAATAAAACTTATTTCGATATTGTCGATTGCGATAATATTTAATTCGTGTTCAAGTTGGATTGATTCATCTCTTAATACAGATCCAAACAATCCATCTGATGTAGCAATGGCACAGCTTGTGGCTCCAATTGAAGCCAATTTAGCTTACATTGCAGGAGGAGAACTACCTCGGTTTACGAGTGAATGGATGCAACAAATTGCAGGTTTACAGAGCCAATCAGCTGACATTGACATATACAATATCAGTGAAGCGGATACTGAAAATGCTTGGAGTTTTAATCTTTATTCTCCAGGTATGATTAACACAAAGCTCCTTATGGAAAAAGCTGTAGCGAAAAGTTCTCCTCATTTTGCTGGAGTTGCAAAAATTCTAATGGCTTACCAATTAGGACTTACAACTGATTTATTTGGTGATATTCCATATTCGGATGCTTTTAAGGGCGCTACTGGTCAAACTAAGTCAAAGTATGATACGCAGGAAGCTATTTATACCACCATTTTTACTCTTCTTAATGAAGCTATTACTGATTTGAGTTCAGCATCAAGTGCTTTCAAACCAGGAACTGAGGATTTAATTTATGGCGGTGATAAAGCAAAATGGACAAAAACAGCTTATGCTTTAATTGCACGTTACAAATTGCACTTAGTTAAGCAAAAAGGTGCCTCTGCTTATGCCGATGCATTGGCAGCTATTGCAAATGCATATACAAGCAATGATGACGATTTTAAATTTGTTTTTGGAACTGCTTATAACAATTCAAATCCAATCTTCCAATTTGAATCTGAACGTGCTAAATATATTGGAGCTAATTCAACTTATTTAAGTATGCTAAATGCAACAAGCGACCCACGTAGAGCTGTTTATTTTACAGGAAATGTTGGATCTGTATCAGGTGCAGCAACAGCGGGTGCTTCGCCAATAGGCGTTAATTATGCTTCTACAGCAAGCCCTGTATATTTAATGTCGTATGCTGAGCTTAAATTTATCGAATCCGAAGCAAGTTTAAAATCAACTACTCCAGATGTGGCACGTGCTGTAACTGCATATAATGCTGGTTTAAAAGCATCTTTAGACCGTGAAGGAGTTTACGATGCAACTTGGTTTGCTGCTAATTCTATTACAGCAGGAACAATAACACTTGAAAAGATTATAAATCAAAAGTATCTTAGTTCTTTCCTTCAAGTTGAAGCATATAATGATTGGAGAAGAACAGGATTCCCAACTTTAACTCTTGCTACAGGTGCAATTACAACTGAAATTCCTCGCAGATTACCTTATGCACAGGATGAGAGATTGTATAATTATGTCAATTTTAAAGCATACGAAAGTCTTACTATAACTAGTCGGGTTTGGTGGGATAAGCCATAAATAATTAATTTAATTTTAGAAAGGCTGTCCAATTTATTTGTGACAGCCTTTTTTTAAGTATGTCTATATTTTCATTAGATATTTCAGTTTCTACTCGATTTTGAATATAAACACAATAAATATTCGCATCAAAGTAACAATAAATCAATAATTAATGTCGAAATCTCAAATATTTATGTATTTTTGTACCCTTTTGCTATTATATTGAAATTCTTATGAATTTATGAAAAAACTGATTCTACTTCTTTTCGGCATATTTTTATTGATTGGATTTACTTCTGCTCAAACAATAAACATCTCAGGTTCTGTTGTTGACGAATCCGGAGAACCAATTATTGGTGCTACTATTTCTCCCAAGGGAAATGGTCAGGCAGGCACTGTCACTAATATCGACGGAAAATTCTCGTTTTCTGTATCTACTAAAATAAAAACAGTTGTTGTTTCTTACATCGGAATGAAATCGCAGGAATTAGAGATAAAACCTGTGATGAAAATCAAGTTATATTCCGATGATAAGCAATTGCAGGAAGTTGTTGTAACCGGAATGCAGAAAATGGATAAACGCTTGTTTACCGGAGCAGCTACCAAAATAGATGCTGCTAATGCAAAATTAGATGGCGTACCTGACATAAGCAGGGCATTGGAAGGAAAAGCTGCTGGTGTAACTGTACAAAATATATCTGGAACATTCGGTACTGCGCCGAAAATACGTGTAAGAGGTGCCACCTCCATTTACGGAAACTCTAAACCATTGTGGGTGGTTGATGGTGTGGTGATGGAAGATGCTGTCGATGTTTCGGTAGATCAGTTATCGTCTGGAGATGCTGTAACGTTGATTTCGTCAGCCATTGCAGGACTAAATGCCGATGATATTGAGAGCTTTCAAATTCTGAAAGATGGTTCAGCCACTTCCATATATGGTGCCAGAGCTATGTCGGGGGTAATTGTGGTAACTACCAAAAAAGGACAATCAGGAGTTAGCAAGATCAATTATACCGGAGAATTTACTTTCCGTATGAAACCCAATTATTCGCAGTACAACATTAGCAACTCGCAAGAACAAATGGGTATTTATAAAGAAATGGAGGACAAAGGCTGGCTCGAAATGGCAACCATTGCTAACAGTTCGAGTTCTGGTATTTATGGAAAAATGTATCAGTTAATTAACCAATATAATACTACTAATGGCACCTATGGCCTGATAAATTCTACAGCTGCCAAAAATGCATATTTACAACAGGCAGAATTTAGAAATACCAATTGGTTCGATTTATTGTTTAATAATACTCTTATGCAGAATCATGCTGTAAGTATATCTACAGGTAATGAAAAGGCTAAATTTTATGCTTCTGTGTCGGTACTCGAAGATCCGGGCTGGACGAAAGCCAGTTCAGTGGAACGATATACAGCCAATGTAAATGCTTCTATTAATTTATCAAAAAACCTCACTTTAAATATCCTTACCAACGATTCGTATCGTTCACAGTCTGCACCGGGCACTATGAGCCAGCAAACTGACGTGGTAAGTGGTGAAGTGAAAAGAGATTTTGACATTAATCCTTTCAGTTTTGCCATGAATACCGCCAGAACACTGGATAAAGATCAATATTATACCAGAAATTATGCTCCTTTTAATATATTCAACGAACTGGATAACAATTACATCAACTTGAAAATTGGTGATTTGAAATTCCAAACTGAATTAAACTGGAAAGTTGCCAGAGGGTTGGAATTGAATGGATTAGCTGCCATTCGTTTTCAAACTACCACACAGGAGCATTTCATTAAAGACCATTCGAATATGGCAATGGCTTACCGTGCAGGTATCTTCCCTGAAGATGCAACCATAAGGGAATCAAATCCTTACTTATACACCGATCCCGATGTTGTAAATGCATTGCCAATGACGATTTTACCAAAAGGTGGAATTTACCTTCGAAGTGATTATAGCATGAGTCAAATTGACTTACGCGGTACGTTAAATTATAATGGTTCGATTGGAAAAGACGATCAGCATGTTTTCAGTTTATTTGGTGGAGTAGAAACGAATTCGACCGATAGAAATGCTGTCAATTTTGAAGGTTGGGGCTATCAATACGATAATGGTGGAATTCCATTTATCGATTACCGACTTTTTAAACAAAAGACAGAGGAAAATTCGTTTTATTACGGAAATTCATGGACCTATTTACGAAGTTTTGCTGCCTTTGCTTCAGGAACTTATGCTTATGAATCGAAATACGTATTAAACCTTACAGGACGATATGAAGGGACAAATAAGTTAGGTAAATCAATACAATCGCGATGGCTGCCAACCTGGAACATTTCAGGAGCATGGAATGTGCATGAAGAGAAGATTGACTTTATCAAAAATTTATATCCTGTCTTATCGCATTTAACTTTAAAGTGTTCTTATAGTTTAACTGCCGATCGTGGACCTGCTAGTGTATCGAATGCATTAGCAATTTTCAGGCCTTATACTCCGTGGCGTCCATTTGCTGATGTTTCTGAATCGGGTATTTCGCTCGAAGATATTGAAAACAGTGAGTTGACATACGAAAAGAAACATGAGTTAAACTTCGGGACTGAAATTGGTTTATTTTCGAATAAAATTAATTTGGCAGTAGATGTTTATAGCCGAAACAATTATGACCTGATTGGGGTGATTTATACCGAAGGTGTCGGCGGTGTGATTGCCAAAATGGCAAACGTTGCAAGTATGAGTTCAAATGGAGTTGAAGCTACGCTATCGACCAAGAATTTTGAAACTAAAGATTTTACATGGTCAACAGATTTTACCTTTGCATTTTCAACGAATAAAATTACCCGGTTAGATTCACGATCTAATGTGATTCAATTGATTTCGGGTAATGGTTATGCATTGAAAGGCTATCCTGTGCGGTCGTTGTTTTCAATACCTTTTGCGGGATTGAATGACGAAGGACTTCCAACGTTTAAAAATCAGGCTGGTGAAACTACTATTACAAACATTGATTTTCAGGACTTTAAAAATACAGGTTTCCTGAAATACGAAGGACCAACCGACCCGACTACTACCGGTGGATTTGGTAATGTGTTTTCATATAAAGCGTTTAGAATGAATGTATTCTTAACTTATTCCTTTGGAAATGTAATCCGTCTCGATCCGGTTTTCAGAGTTGCTTATTCGGACATGACCGCTTTGCCCAAAGAATTTAAAAACCGCTGGACTATTCCGGGTGATGAGGCTTATACTTCGATACCGGTTATTGCCAGTCGACGTCAATTTTACAACGATTCGCAGTTATCGTACGCTTATAACGCCTATAATTATTCAACAGCACGTATTGCCGACGGTGGTTTTATACGCCTGAAAGAAGTTTCACTGGCATACGATTTTCCAGGTAGCTTTCTGAGCAAACTAAAAATATCCAATCTTCAATTGAAACTTCAGGCAACAAATCTTTGTTTGCTGTATGCCGATAAGAAATTAAACGGACAAGATCCTGAATTTATGAATAGTGGAGGTGTGGCGAGTCCAATGCCACAGCAATTTACATTAACTTTTAGAATGGGTATTTAATTTTTGACGTTATTCCAAAATATGAAAAGAATTGATTTATATATAGTTGTCGCCTTAGTGTTCTCGTTTTTTATGAGTTCGTGTGACGATTTTCTGAATAAGGAACCCGATAATAGAGCTGTAATATCGACTCCCGATCAGATTACAAATTTGCTTGTCAATGCTTATTCCGATCAGAATTATGCTGTTTTAGGAGAGTTAAGCGGTGACAATTTTGTGGATAATAATGCTCCTGATGCCAATGGAAACCGTTTTAATCTGGCTTCACTGGAACGAATGGATGATGAGATTTACGCTTTTCAGGATGTGATTACATCCGATCAGCAAGATTCGCCTTCTGAGGTATGGAGAGGATGTTATCATGCCATAGCAGTGGCTAATCAGGCATTACAATCAATTGCTACGCTCGAAGCACAGGGGCGCGCCGAAGAAGTGAAAGCTCAAAAAGGTGAGGCACTTATTGCCCGTGCTTTTAATCATTTTATTCTGGTAAACCTCTTCTCGCAGGCTTACAAAAATGACACATTGAGCCAAATGGACGACGGAATTCCGTATGTTACATCACCTGAAACAAAAGTTGTGGTGCATTACGACCGTACCAACGTTGCAGCTGTATATAAAATGATTCAAACAGATATTGAAGCCGGTATTGGTTTGATTGCAGCTGATGATAAAATCTACTCAGTTCCCAAATACCATTTCAATTACAGAGCTGCTCATGCATTTGCTGCACGTTTTTATTTATTCAAACGGAATTATGCTAAAGTAATTGAGCACGCTAATCTGGTTATTGGAACAAATCCAAGCTTTTATCTTCGAAACTGGAATGCAGATTATCCTACTTTTGAGGCCTTTGAAAACGGATGGATAAATGCATCTTCGCCCAATAATTTAATGCTTTTGCCAACCTATTCGTTATTAGACAGATTGTTTGGAACCCGTTACTCGTGTAATGGTGATGCCGCAAAGTCAACTATTTATGGTAGCGGTCCAACCTGGTCAAATTATTCTTTTCCACCATGTTTAAGCGGACGTTTATATATTCGTGGCAGTCAGGATTATGGGTTGTTTTTCCCAAAATGCGGAGAGTTTTTTGAATATACCGACAAAATTGCAGGCATTGGTTTTCCTCATATTGTAAGAGCTGAATTTACCGGAGAAGAAACCTTGCTGTGTCGTGCAGAAGCATTGGTGTTTTTAAACAGATTGCCCGAAGCATTGGCTGATTTAAAAGCTTTTGATGATTCAAGAAAAATGACCGGAAAGCCCCAGTCAGATTTGACCGATGCAGTAATTAAATCTTTTTATAAAAGTTCAAATCCGTTGTTTAGCAAAACATTAAACAGTCAATTCATGTCACCCAATTTCATTGTAAGTGATGCCCAGAAACCCTATATCGATTGTGTGTTACATTTCCGTCGCCTCGAAACTATTTTTGATGGTATGCGTTTTTTTGATATCAAAAGATTTGGAATAGAAATAACACACAAAATAGGGAAAGATCGGGTGGAAAATCTTACATGGAACGATCCCAGAAGAGCAATACAGATACCTAACGAAGTTATTTCGGCAGGGATGACACCGAATTTCAGATTAGTAACCAATTTGGCACCTCAGGATAATGTATTATTGGATATTGCCCCTGAAATTAAATAAGAAAGCTTTATGAAGATTACACTAAAATACATTATTTTATCTGCTTTGCTGCTTATTTCTTTTGCTGCTTGCACTAACAACGATGAATTGGGAACTACGATTTTTGACACCACTGACCATGGTTTAGATTCCACGTCCTATTCATTTAAATTTGATTCATTTTTGCGCGATAGCTTCCTTAAGCCCTACAATCTCAGTTTTCTTTATAAAATGGAGGATAAAGGGACTGATATGAACTATAATATTGTTCCGGCTACTTACGAGAATTCGCAAAAAATGGCAGTTCTAATCAAGTATTTATGGTTTGATGTATATGCGAAAATGGTAAATCCTGAGTTTTTGAAAAGCTATGGTCCCCGCGTAATTCATTTAATTGGTTCACCGGCATATAACCCTGTAAATGGTACTATGTTATTGGGACTAGCTGAAGGTGGAATGAAAATTTCTCTGTTTAGGGTGAATGAACTGGACATTACGGACATAGAAACGTTGAATGAGTTCTATTTCAAAACCATGCATCACGAATTTGCTCACATTTTACATCAAAAGAAAACCTATCCGAAAGAATTCAATCTTATTTCGTATGCTAATTACGAACCATTCAGTTGGCAGGATAGAGACGAAAAAATAGCACAATCATTAGGTTTTGTAAGTCGTTATGCAGGTTCTCAAACACGTGAAGATTTTGTTGAAACGATAGCAAATTATATTGTTAAAACCGATGCCCAGTGGAATACCATTCTATCAAATGCATCTAAAGGTTGGAAAATAGTAATTGTAAAAGACTCAAGAGGAAATGATGTTCCTACAATAGTGGAAACTACTGATATAGATGGAGTTGATGGTAAGGCAGTTATACTTCAGAAACTGTCGATATGCAGGGAATGGCTGAAGAATTCATGGAATATTGACCTCGATGCTCTCCGTCAGGAAGTTCAGATACGTCAGGCAAACATTAACATGAATCTGCTTTTGAGTCCGATAAACAACTACTAATTAAACTTTTAGATAAAAGTTATGAGATTAATTAATTCAATTATATGTATCAGTTTTCTGTTTTTAGTTGCATCCTGCACTTTCGAGGAACAAAATATATTCCCTGAAACTTCTGCAATACGCATTGAAAATACTAAAACTGAATACAACAATACATTATGTAGCTCAACTAATGGTTGGGTAATGGATTATTTTCCAAATCCAACTACCGAAGGTTACACAATGCTCGTAAAATTCAATAAGTCAGGCGCTGCCTTTATTGCCGGCAAAAATAAATACCTGAATAATAAACTTGCCACCGATACCTGTATGTTTCAACTCATTGCAGATGATGGTCCAGTGTTGACATTTAATACCTATGGAAAAAACGGAGTGCTTCATTTGTTTGCAAATCCTCAGGACCCAAAAGGAACTTCCGATTTGGATGGAATTGGATTAGGAGGCGATTATGAGTTCATAGTTATTAAAGCCACTTCAACCGAAGTGAAATTAAAAGGTAAAAAATGGGGTGCTTATGTTTATTTACACAAATTAACTGATAATCAGGTTTGGTCGCAATATTTTGATCAGTTGGATAATATGGATAATTTATTGTTTACTAATTCTAAGAATATATTAAATCTGATTGTCAAAACTGATACCATGCCAGTCTATAATGGTTCTACTCATATTTTCAAAATTATAAAATCTGGTGAAGATCCGCTGGTTGACGGCGTTAACAGACCATTTATTGTTACTAATACCGGAATAAGACTTTATGCGCCGTATAATACAAACAATACTGATTTTCAAAACTTTGTATTAAGCGACGACAAGCAGAAATTAAACTGTACCGATGCAAATGGTTATATAACCGGACCAAATCCGGCAAAAAGTTTCATGTCGACTATAGTAACCTGGAATTTTCAGTTGACAAGTCCAATGGGAACAAAATTTGATACAGTATACAACAAGATTGTAGCTAATTGTCAAACGGTTTTAAAAGAAAAGTTTACGAATCTGAGATTTAAGTATAATTCAACGACTAAATTTTACAATTTACAGTTTGTAAGTGGAAAATATACCGGTAATTTTGACTTCATACGTACTGATTTAGGCAACAATAAAGTCAAATTCCTTTATAATGGGACAGCTGATACAAATGGAAAGTATTATTTAGGTAAAATCATAGGTTTTCAGGATTTAGTGAACTATATATCACAAAATTACATTCTAAGTGCAGATTGTGGTTTAAATTTATATCAATTAAAATTTACAGCCGAATCAGATTCGAAAATATCATTTTACGTGTCACAATAATTAGTGTTAATATAAACAAAAAAGGTTATGAGAAAAAGATTACTCCTTTCTACTGCCATGTGTGCAGTTGTATTATTTGCAAGCGCATTTAATCCACAAAGTTTTTACAATAAAAAATCAGTTTTAGTCCAAAAGGCTTTGATTTCTCAGAAAAATGTGAAACAAAAAACCATTCAGGCAAAAACGGCTATAACTTCAAGCGATTTGGTTCGTTTTGAAAAAGTCGATAACATTTTGAAAGTTAGCCGTGTTAAGGCAACTGCTCCAACACCACTTTATAACAGACCAATAGGAACTTTCATCCCAAGTATGATTGGGAATGAAGATCCTCAGTATTTAGGTTATTCCTATTCAACTCCAGGGTATTTTGGTTCAGCTTATTCTATCCCATGGACATTCAGAAATCTATCTACAAATGCAACTTCTTACAGCTGGAACTGGGGTGATTCAATCAAATACTCAACTGCAGCTGATTTAGAATTAAAAGATGGAACAAACGACTTTTTATTCAATGGAGCTTATAAAGCCCCTATGTTGAATGCAATTAACGGTGTAGACACTCTTTCATATCAAATATCTGCCAGCAGTGCAGATTATCCTTTGCTATATTCCAGCATCGACAAACAATATGTAGGTGTTCCTGATTATTTTTCAAATACAGCCGAAGGAAATACAAATGGAAACAGTATTTGGTATGTTGGCGCTTCCGGGGGCACAGCACTTAGTGGTACAGGAACCGGTTATTTCTTTGGAACATGTTTAAGGGCTGCCGATGGAACAAATGGAACAAAAGTAAATTCGTTGGTGAATGTTTACGAAAAACCAATGTCACCAATGGTTATTAAAGATGTTTGTCTATTTGGTGTTTCGGTTGACAAAAATGTACCCGTACCTGTTGATAAGTTTTTAACTTTATCGGTAATCAGAATTGATGAAACTGGAAAGCTTACTACTGACACCTTGGCAAGTTCTAAAATTTCGGGTGCTGATGTTATTACGGATGAATACCAAAATTGTTATTTTCCTTTTACTTTTGTAGAAATTGACCCTGCAACCGGTCGTGAGGCAGCTATGACTTTGATTGTAAAAGATGCCTTTGCGATTGTACTTTCGGGATTAGAGCAACCCGGAATGGATTTTGGTATGTTGACCGATTATGGAAATTTAATTGATGGATCTTCTTATTTTACTAAAATAGATGCTGTTACCGGAGTTTCTGATGGGGGGTTATATAAATCTTCTAAGAATAACATGAATATGTATTTTATGATGAATTCATATTTCAACTATTTACATGCTGATAGTCAGACTCAAACATTAATTGCACCTCCTGAAGGCGGAAGCGCAGTTGATAATACAAAAAATCCCGGAGCTGTTATTTATTCGTTCTTTAATGTGACTGACAGTGTAACCAGCGAAGTTATGGTAGCTATTGATGAAACAACTTTACCTACATGGTTATCAGTAACCTACGATGACTCATATTACAAAGACTATAATGCATTGGTATTTGATTTTACAGCCGAAGCTCTACCTGTGGGAATCACTGATAGGACCGCTAATGTTGTATTTAATTCCTATGGTGCGCAAACAACTATTACTGTGAAACAAAGTGCTGCTACAGGTCTTAAAACCATTAAAAGTCAGGATGTAAGCGTGACTACACATTCTAATTCCTTTAATTTGACCTATACAAATGATTATAATAAAGCAATGCTTTATAATGTATCAGGTCAATTATTGAGCGAATTTACGTTGCCAAATTCAGGAAAATATAACCTCACAACTAATAATCTTTCTAAGGGAATTTATATCGTGAAATTCACCGGTATTAAAACAGAAAATATAAAAGTTGTACGATAAACAATATAAATTCAACACACAATTGCTAACCTGCTGATTGTGTGTTGAATAAAATTTCTTTAATTATTAATTTTAAAATAACGCTTTATGAAACAAAAATTACTATTAACAGCTGTGTTGACAGCTATTATTCTTTCTGCCAGTGCAAATCTTACGGGAAGTTTGCAAAACAAATTCGCGAACAAAAATTTAGTTGCAACTCTTAAGACTCAGGGGAAAAGTAAGAAATCTCAGGTCAAAGTTCACCAATTTAATCAATTGTCGACTCCTGCCAAGGTACGTGCTGTGGGTCCAATTAGCACATTTCCTTATGTTGAAAATTTTGATTCAACCAGCGTAACATCTGACGGTTGGTTAATTACAGATCCTTCTACTACTGTTACAGTGAAAATGAGTGTTGGTTCATTTGAAGGCTTATCTGCTCTTTCAGGAAGTACATATCTGATTTCTGGTTATGATACTCCGTCTCCAAGAAATGCCTGGGCATTTTCGCCATCAATTAGTTTGACAGCAGGGCTTACTTATCATGTTTATGTTTGGGCTTATGCACCAGGATATAACAGTGTAAATGATGAATTTAAAGTAACAGTAGGTACTAACCAAACTGCTGCAACTCAAACCACATTAGTAATTGATAAAACAGGTGCAAACTCTGTTGCTCTTGATGCATGGACAAGATTGGAAGGAACTTATACACCAAGTGTAAGTGGGGATTATAACTTTGCTATTAGCCATTGTTCTGCAAACGTGGATTTAGATGCTGTTGCTTTTGAGAACTTTGCAGTTTCTGATAATGTTTATGTTGAACCGCCAATTGTAAAGACCTATTCGACTGGAGGTTTGTGGTCAGCTACAACAGCAATTAATGACTCAATCTATTTATACGACAATCAATCAATAAATTATGTACCACAATTATTAGGTGCTACATCTTTCTCATGGATTTTTGATGCCGATGCTACTGCAAGCTCTACAACAGATACTATTGCATCTGTTTTGTATGCAACAAGCGGATTTCACTCAGTTTCATTATCAGCTACAGGTATTGGTGGTACTACCGTTAAAGATGCAGATTATTATTTGATTAAACCAACTGCGGGTGTAACATCTGACATTGTTTATAATATTAAATCGTATGATTCATTTGTAAATTATACAAGCGATCCAAATGGAACAAATACTTATATGTATTTGGCAGGACATAATGGTGCCGAATATAAGAAAATAGCAGAAAAAATTGAATTACCGGGCAATGCAACCGTTTCTCTAAGTCAGATTTATATGTATGTTGGAAAATATACTTTATCAACTGCCAACAGGGCAAAAGCCTTTACCATTCAGATTCTCAAAGCTGATGGTACCGGTGGACTTCCCGGAACAGTTGTAAGTTCAGTAGCTCCAATATTTTCAAGTATATTTGGTACTACTGCCATTACAACTTCAACAATGAAATCATATACGTACACAACTCCTGTAAATATTACAGGTAGTTTTTATATATCTCTTGACTTTACAAATGTTGGTACTCCAAGTGCCACTAACAACTTAGGATTATTAACGACTGCCGGTCGTTTATACTCAGATTGTTCATTGTATGCATATGACCTCACTAGCCCTGCTGCATGGATGTCGATGTCTGAATTGTTTGGAACTGATATCTCCGGTTTTATCGCGCCAAAGATTACTTTTCAAACGATAACTTCAGTAGAAAATCCAGCCTCATCTGGTTTGAATGTATATGTTTCAGGTAATAATTTACATATTCAGAATTCAACAGCCGGACAAAATCTCAGTGTATTTGATTTGACAGGTCATATTCTGCTTAATCAAGTGTTGAAAACTGGTAACGATGTGATTTCAATCTCGCTTAATAAAGGAATGTACCTTGTGAAAGCAGGCGAAAAGACAGCTAAAGTAATGGTTAACTAAACAAAACCTGGCTCAAATTAAACGAGGCTGTTTCAAGAAAATTGAAACAGCCTCGTTTTTTACTTATGTTTGACGTTCTATAAAACTGAAAGAATCTGGTCTAGTTTGTCAATTGTAAATGTAGCAGGTTTATTTACCTGTGAATCTGTAAATCTGAAATAAATCTGATCAATACCGGCATTTTGAGCACCTACAATATCAGCCTCATAACTATCACCAATCATAATGGTTTCTGCTGCTTTTGCTCCGTTTAAACCCAATGCATAGTCAAATATACGTTTATCGGGTTTCAGTGCTCCTGCAGCTTCCGAAAGTACTACATGTGAGAAGTATTGTTCAATCTGGCAACTTTTAAGTTTACGGTATTGCACTTCAATAAAGCCATTTGAAACAATTGTCAACGGATATTTTGGTGCCAGATAATCCAGTAATTCTATGGCATAGGGAACAAGTGCTGTTCTGGTAGGTAATAAATCGAGGTATTCTTTTCCTGTCCTAATGGCTAATTCAGCATCATCAATTCCAACCATTTTCAATGGATGCAGAAATCGTTCCAGCGAAAGTGCTTCTTTGGTTATAAATCCTTTGCCATACTGATCCCACAATTCCAGATTACGTTTTGCATAGATTTCAAAATACTGTTCAAAATTATCAAAGTATTTACCGAAATTTTTGGTTTCGTAAATTTCATGCAACGACGACTTGGCATTGGCATGAAAATCCCAAATGGTATCGTCTAAGTCAATAAAAACGTATTTATAATTCATTTTATGTCTGTCAATTTATTAAAAATGCGTTTTCTAAAATAAGAAAACGCATTAAATGGTTACTGTTATTTGAAAATGGCAAGTGAATTTATTCCACCTCAATAACCAGATATTTGCTAATACTCCAAAATTCTTCAGGATCAACAATCAGCAGTACAAAGTTTCCATTTTCCTTTTCCAGGGTGTATGAAGATTTTGGATGACTGGTGAGTATTTTAGCATGAGTTGAATACAATGGAATTGATTTGGTTTTCCGGGCATCGATTCGTACAAAATAATTTTTATTAAAATCGTGCTGCAGAACGCGTTGCTGACTGAACAAGCCTTCGACTGAAACAATTTTTTGTTGTTTCAATTCGCTCAAAGTTCCAAAAACATACCAGGCTGTATGGATAGTTTCTTCCTGTTCTTTAATTTTCACCTCTTTGGTTTTATTTTCAACCGTCAGATTTTCAACATCACGTCCAAGCTTAACCACCTGTGTGTCAAGTTTCACAATCAGAGAGTCTTTTTTAGCTAATTCTCCATGTAAAACAGCCACTTTTGCCGTTTCTTCTTCGAGCGATCTGGTCAGCTTGATGATTGTTTTTTCCAGTTGTGAGGATTTGAAGGAACTTTTTCTGAGCTTCGATTTTAAACGTGCCAATTCCTGTTTGTTAGCTCTGAGCATATCAAACAGATAAGTCATATCCTCGTTCACTTTGGTGCGAACATCGGCAGTCAACTCGGTTCCAACAGGTTGAACGGAAATAACTTTCTCAGTTTCTTTGATTTTCTCAATATTCTGTTCAATCTGATTCATTGCCGAGAAATAACTGTCAACTTCCTGTTGGAGTTTGACTTTGGAATTCATCAACGAATCATTTTGAGCCTGAAGTGCCTTATAATCAGAAGAATTTTTGCCGCATGATGTCAGTATCACAGCCATCAGAGCGAATGTGTAAAAAAACGGTTTCATAACTTAAAAAACTAAATGGTGAGTTGAATGGAAAGTTTAAGTACCTATTGAAAACACAGCAATAGATTCGGTTTGTTTTCGGGTGCAAAGGTAATGTTATTCTTCTAATCCTGCAACAATTACAACAATTTCTCCTTTGGGGTTATGTTCTGTGTAATAAAGGCTTAAATCCTGTAAAGTGCCTCTTTTGGTCTCTTCAAAAAGCTTTGAAATTTCGCGCGAAACGGATGCTTTTCGTTCATTTCCGAAAACTTCGGCCAGTTGCGTCAGTGTTTTTGCCAATCGAAAAGGTGATTCATAAAAAATCATGGTGCGTTTCTCGGTCGAAAGCTCACGCATTTTAGTTTGTCTGCCTTTTTTGGGAGGTAAAAATCCCTCAAAAGTAAAACGGTCGTTGGGCAGACCGGAAGCCACCAATGCGGGAACAAAAGCTGTTGCGCCGGGTAAGCATTCAACTTCAATATCATTCTCAATACACTGGCGAACCACCAAAAACCCCGGGTCGGAAATGGCAGGCGTACCGGCATCGGAAATCAGCGCCACTTTTTGCCCGTTTTTGATGCGCTGAACTATATTTTCGACTGTTTTATGCTCATTGAATTTATGGTGTGATTGCATGGGTGTTTTGATTTCGAAATGTTTGAGTAGAAAACCGCTGGTACGCGTGTCTTCAGCCAAAATCAAATCGGCTTCTTTCAGCACACGAATGGCGCGAAAAGTCATATCTTCAAGATTTCCAATCGGAGTGGGTACAACAAAAAGCTTCATATTCTGCTCGGTATTTAAAAATGGGATGTGTTCATATCTTTTTTTGCGAAAACATTTTCAATCCTTGTTATTTTTTTATCTTTGCAAAGATTAAATCGAAAAAGATTGCTGACATGAACCTAAAAACGGCAGTAAAGGTACGATAATCAAAAGAAAAAATAAAGAAAACGAACTTATTTTCAATAAAATACCATGATTTATTTCGAACAAAACCATCCAATTCAGCAAAAACGCGGAAGTATTGAAGTTATTTGCGGCTCTATGTTTTCAGGAAAAACAGAGGAGTTGATACGCCGATTGAAACGCGCCAATTTTGCGAAGCAAAAAGTGGAAATTTTCAAACCTAAAATTGACACCAGATATTCTGAAGATGAGGTTGTTTCGCACGACAAAACAGCGATTCGCTCCACACCGGTGGAATCGTCAGGTAGCATTTTACTTATGTCGGGCGAAGTGGATGTGATTGGGATTGATGAAGCTCAGTTTTTTGACGATGGGCTGGTGGACGTATGCACACAGCTTGCCAATCAGGGTATCCGGGTTATTATTGCCGGACTGGATATGGATTTCAAGGGCATTCCGTTCGGACCGATGCCGGCACTTTGTGCTATTGCCGAAGATGTGTATAAAGTTCATGCTATCTGTGTTCGGTGTGGTTCATTGGCTTATGTGTCGCACCGACTGGTTGACAGCGATAAACGAGTTCTGCTGGGCGAGATGGCCGAATATGAACCTATTTGCAGGGATTGTTTTGTAAAAACAAAAAAACCAAACTCATAAAAGGGCTTAAAACCAATCAACCAGTAAACAAATTAATCAACAATGAACTCAAAACCATATACTTTCGATCGGGTGGTGCGCATGCTTATCGGTTTAAGCATTCTGGCACTGCTCTACTTGTTGATTGTCAGACTTAGTAATGTATTACTTCCCTTTCTGGTTGCCTGGTTGCTGGCTTATTTACTGCAACCGTTCGTGTCTTTTTTTCAACACAAACTGAAATTTAAAAGCCGCATTCTCTCCATTCTTGCAACACTGATTTTGTTTTTTGGCTCAATAACCGGAATAATTCTACTCTTAGCTCCGATTGTCACGGTTGAAATTCAGAAACTTTCGCAACTGGTAGTTACCTACAGCGAAAATCTGAATATGAACTCTTTTTTGCCTAAAGCGTGGCAGCACGAAATTCA